>JBCDKL010000001.1:0-94052 GCA_038746695.1 Pseudomonadota bacterium
CGGTGGGCTTCTTCCTGACGGCGGGCTTCCTGGGCATGATGTATTACTTCGTGCCCAAGCAAGCAGAACGCCCGGTCTTCAGCTACAAGCTTTCGATCATTCACTTCTGGGCCCTGATCTTCCTGTATATCTGGGCGGGCCCGCACCACCTGCACTACACCGCGCTGCCGGATTGGGCCTCGACCCTCGGCATGGTCTTCTCGATCATCCTGTGGATGCCGAGCTGGGGTGGCATGATCAACGGTCTGATGACGCTCTCGGGCGCCTGGGACAAGCTGCGCACCGACCCGGTGATCCGGATGATGGTGATCTCGATCGGCTTTTACGGCATGTCGACCTTTGAGGGTCCGATGATGTCGATCCGCGCGGTCAACAGCCTGAGCCACTATACCGACTGGACCATTGGCCACGTGCATTCCGGTGCTCTGGGTTGGAACGGCATGATCACCTTTGGCGCGCTCTACTTCTTGGTGCCGCGCCTGTGGAACCGCGAGCGGCTCTATAGCCTTTCCATGGTCAGCTGGCACTTCTGGCTCGCCACGATCGGGATCGTTCTTTACGCCTCGGCCATGTGGGTCACCGGCATCATGGAGGGCCTGATGTGGCGCGAAGTGGATGCGCAGGGCTTCCTCGTGAACTCCTTTGCAGACACCGTCTCCGCGAAGTTCCCGATGTATGTGGTCCGGGGTCTCGGTGGGGTCATGTACCTGGCTGGCTCGATCATCATGTGCCTCAACCTTTGGTGGACTGTGACCCGTGGCGAAGCAAAGAAAGCTTCCGCCCCCATCGCAGCCCCCGCGGAATAAGGAGGGACTGACAAATGGCTATTCTTGAAAAGCACAAGGTCCTCGAAAAGAACGCCACGCTGTTGCTGGTCTTCAGCTTCCTCGTGGTGACCATCGGCGGCATCGTCGAGATCGCACCGCTCTTCTACCTGGAGAATACCATCGAGGAAGTGGACGGCATGCGTCCCTACTCCCCGCTGGAGCTGCAGGGGCGGGAGATCTACATCCGAGAGGGCTGCTATGTCTGCCACTCCCAGATGATCCGCCCGATGCGCGATGAGGTGGAGCGTTATGGCCACTACAGCCTCGCGGCTGAGTCCATGTATGACCACCCGTTCCAGTGGGGCTCCAAGCGGACGGGGCCGGACCTCGCCCGTGTGGGTGGTCGCTATTCGGATGACTGGCATGTGGATCACCTGATCGATCCGCAATCGGTCGTTCCGGAATCTGTGATGCCGAAATACGCCTTCCTCATGGATCGCGAGCTGGACGGCAAATACATCGGGGACCTGCTGAAAACCCACAAGATGGTGGGCGTGCCTTACACGGATGAGATGATTGCATCCGCGCAGGCCGACTTCCGGGTCCAGGCCGACCCGGATGGCGACTGGGACGATCTTGTTGCCCGCTATCCCAAGGCGCAGACGCGCAACTTCGATGGCCAGCCTCAGCTGACCGAAATGGATGCGCTGGTGGCCTATCTGCAAATGCTCGGCACGCTGGTCGATTTCTCGACCTTCGAAGCCGATGCCAGCCGCTAGGAGGCATTGATATGGAAGATACCTATTCGATCCTGCGGCAGTTCGCAGATAGCTGGATGCTGCTGTTCCTGTTCAGTTTCTTCATCGCAGTGGTCATCTGGGCCATGCGACCGGGGAGCAAGAACACCCATAAGGACGTTGCCAACATCCCGTTCCGTCACGAAGACAAACCCGCCGCGGCCCGGTCCGCTGGCCTGCCTGAGGTCAGCGAACGGATCGCCCAGTACCAGGAGGCGCGGCTATGAGTAAAAAACCCGAAGACAAGCAGGACGTGCCGACAACCGGCCACTCCTGGGACGGTATTGAGGAATACGACAATCCGATGCCGCGCTGGTGGCTGTGGACCTTCTACGCGACCATCGTGTGGGGTGTGCTCTACACCATCGCCTATCCGGCCTGGCCGCTGATCAAGGGGGCGACCCCGGGTCTGCTGGGCTATTCCACACGGGCCGAAGTGGCGCAGGAAATCGCGGCCTTTGATACGGCAAATGCCGAGCTCGACGCGATGCTGGCCTCGGCGGATCTGACGGTACTGGCGGAGAATGACGAGCTCTATCGTTACGCCGTCTCCGGCGGCGCGGCGGTCTTCCGCTCCTGGTGCTCCCAGTGTCACGGCTCTGGTGCGGCGGGCGCGGTGGGCTATCCCAACCTGCTGGACAATGACTGGCTCTGGGGTGGCACGATCGAGGAGATCCAGTTGACGATTGCCCATGGCATTCGCAACGAGAATGACCTCGACGCGCGGTACTCCGAGATGACGGCCTTCGATGAGATCCTGTCCGATGATGAGATCGCGTCGGTGGTGCAATATGTCATGAACTTCTCCGGCACGGCCACGGACGAGACCCTCGTGGCTGCGGGTGAGACTGTGTTCCTCGACAATTGCGCGGCCTGTCACATGGATGACGGCACCGGCGACATCTATGGCGGCGCGCCGAACCTGACGGATGCCATCTGGCTCTATGGGGGTGACGCGGAGACCATCGAGGAAACCGTGCGCTATTCCCGCTTCGGTGTGATGCCGAGCTGGATTGACCGTCTCTCCGAGGCCGATGTGGCCGCGGTGGCGACCTATGTGCACCAACTGGGCGGGGGCGAGTAACCCCCCCGCATAAAGATACCTGAGCCGCCGCGCGGCGGCTCGGCCCCGGCACCGCCCTCCAGCCTGTTCGCGCAAATCTGGAGGGCGGTGTTGTTTTGTCGCAAGGGCGGCGGGGCAGGGGCGCGCGCGCTCCTGACGCTGCCGGAGGGCGGTTTTCACCCAGATTTCACGCTGTTTTCCCGGTGACTTGCGCCGGATTACACCAACCCCGCGGGCGCTGCGCGTCACAGTGCCCGATGGACGCAATCCGCCGGCTGGATTTGACTCAGGTCAAGGTAGAGCCCCGGTAAAAAATCCAAATGCTACACTAAGCTTTACGTTTCAGGAGTCGCTCTGTGTCATCCGTCGAGGAACCCAAATCACTCTATGCTGCCAGGGAACCCATCTTCCCCCGCCGAGTCAAAGGTACCTATAGAACGCTGAAGTGGTGGATCATGCTGTTCACCCTCGGCATCTACTACATCACTCCCTGGCTGCGCTGGGACCGGGGGCCGAACCTGCCGGATCAGGCGGTGCTCGTGGATCTCGCCAACCGCCGGTTCTACTTCTTCGTCATCGAAATCTGGCCCCATGAATTCTATTTCGTGGCGGGCCTGCTGATCATGGCCGGTCTCGGCCTGTTCCTGTTCACTTCCGCCATGGGTCGGGTCTGGTGCGGCTATGCCTGTCCGCAGACCGTCTGGACGGATTTGTTCATTCTCGTTGAGCGCTGGATCGAGGGCGACCGCAACAATCGCCTCCGCCTGCATCGCCAGAAATGGGACGCGCGCAAGATCCGCTTGCGGGTGACCAAGTGGATCACCTGGCTGCTGATCGCCGTGGCGACGGGCGGGGCCTGGGTGTTTTACTTCACCGATGCGCCGCAGCTCCTGGTCGATCTGCTGACCTTCAGTGCCCATCCAGTGGCCTATACGACCATCGCGATCCTGACCGCGACGACCTTTGTCTTTGGCGGGTTCATGCGCGAGCAGATCTGCATCTATGCCTGCCCCTGGCCGCGCGTGCAGGCGGCGATGATGGATGAAGACACGATAACCATCGGCTATCGCGACTGGCGGGGCGAGCCTCGGGGGAAGCATCGCAAATCCGTTGATGCGGCGGAGAAAGGCGACTGCATCGATTGCATGGCTTGCGTGAATGTCTGTCCCATGGGGATCGACATCCGCAACGGGCAACAGATGGAATGTATCACCTGCGGGCTTTGCATCGATGCCTGTGACGACATCATGGCCAAGATCGGCAAGCCGCGCGGGCTTGTCGATTACATGGCCCTGTCGGATGAGCCGACCGAACGCGCAGGTGGCAAGGGCAAGCACCCCTGGGCGCATATTCTGCGCCCGCGGACGATCCTCTACACCGTGCTCTGGGCCGGGGTGGGCGTGGGCCTGACCGTGGCGCTCTTCCTGCGCTCCGAAGTCGAGATGACGGTCGCACCCGTGCGCAACCCGACCTTCGTGACCCTCTCGAATGGAGATATCCGCAACACCTACGAGGTGCGCCTGCTCAACAAGCATGGGGAGGATCGCCGGTTCGACTTGACGATCGAGCCCGGGGACGCGGCAGGTCAGAGCCTGCAGATCGATCTGGAGGGGGCAGACGGGCTTTGGGTTACCGTGCCCGCAGACAGCACCCAGCTCCAACGGGTCTATGTGGTCGGGCCAAATGGCTCGGGCGCAGCGGAAAACGACCGGACCGAGTTTCGGCTCTGGGTCGAGGATTTCACATCGGGCGAGCGCGCCTACAAGGATACCGTGTTCAACGGAAAGGGAAGCAAATGAGCAAGACGCAGGAAAAGGAATTCACCGGTCGCCATATGCTGATGATTATGGTCGGTGCCTTCGGGATCATCATCGCAGTGAACGTGACCATGGCCGTGAATGCGGTCGGTACCTTTCCCGGGCTTGAGGTCAGCAACAGCTACGTCGCGAGCCAGACTTTTGACGATGACCGCGCCGCGCAGGAGGCATTGGGCTGGAGCACCGATGTCCGCCTGAAGGATGGGGTGCTGCACCTGAGCTTCACTGATGCCGACGGTGCGCCCGTCCGGGCGCAGCTGGTGGATGTGACCCTCGGGCGCTCCACCCATGTGCGGGACGATCAGACCCCGCCCTTCCGCTGGAGTGGCGAGGACTATGTTGCGCCTGTCTCGCTGGACGGCGGGAACTGGAATATCCGGCTGGTGGCCCGGGCCGAGGACGGCACCGAGTTCAAGCAACGTATGATCTTTTACGTGAAGGGCTGAGATGTCGGATCTGAGCGCAGATAGCCTGAGCCAGGGGGGCGCCTCCGCCTGTCCGGCCTGTGCCGCTGCCCCGTTGGCCGAAAGCCTCGGCAGCCGGGATGTCCGCGGGGGCGTTGTGCTCAGCCTGCCCAAGATCCATTGCGCGGCCTGTATCTCCGGGGTGGAGCGGTTGCTTCACGAGACCCCGGGCGTGCGCGCGGCGCGGGTCAACCTGACCCTGAAGCGTGCTCAGGTCGAGATCGAAGAGGGGGTGACCTCCGCCGAGGCTCTGACCGCGCGGCTGACCGAAGCGGGGTTCGAGGCCTATGAGCTCGACCCCGGCCAGCTCGGCAATGCCGAGGCCGAGCGCCCGGCGCGCGAGCTTCTGATGCGGCTCGCCGTGGCGGGGTTTGCGATGATGAACATCATGCTGCTCTCCGTGGCTGTGTGGTCCGGGGCCGAGGCCGCGACGCGCGATATGTTCCACTGGATCTCTGCGGCGATTGCGATCCCGGCGGTTGGGTTCTGCGGCCAGCCCTTCTTTGTCAGTGCCTGGGCCGCTTTGCGCGGCGGGCGGCTGAACATGGATGTGCCGATCTCGCTCGCAATCCTGCTGGCGGTGGGCATGTCTCTCTATGAGACGGCCAATTCCGGGGCGCATGCCTATTTTGACGCTGCCGTCTCGCTGACCTTTTTCCTGTTGGCCGGACGTTACCTCGACTTCCGCACCCGGGCCTCGGCGCGCTCGGCAGCGCAGGAGCTTGCCGCTCTCGAAGTCCCGCGCGCCACCAAGCTTGTGGGCGGGGCCGAGGTGCAGACCGCGATTTCCGAGCTCTCGGTCGGCGATCTGATCCGGGTCACGCCCGGGGCGCGTATCCCCACGGATGGGGTGATCACCGAGGGGGTGTCTGAACTCGACCGGTCGCTTCTGACCGGTGAGACGCTGCCAGTGCAGGCCCATCCCGATACGGTTGTGTCCGCAGGCGAGATGAACCTGACCGGTGTGCTGACCCTGCGGGTGACGGCGGCGGGGGAGGACAGCTCGCTCCACCGGATGGCTGAACTGGTCGCTGTGGCTGAGAATGCCCGCTCGCGCTACACATCGCTCGCGGACAAGGCCGCAGCGCTTTATGCGCCGGGGGTGCATATCCTTGCAGCGGTCACCGGGCTGGGTTGGCTGCTTTACTCCTCGGATCTGCGGCTTTCTCTGAACATCGCGAGCGCGGTTTTGATCATTACGTGCCCCTGTGCGCTGGGGCTCGCAGTGCCCGCCGTGGTGACGGCCGCGTCCGGACGGCTGTTTCGGCGCGGGCTTTTGATCAAGAGCGGGACCGCGCTGGAGCGTCTGGCCGAGGTCGATACGGTGGTCTTTGACAAGACGGGCACGCTGACTTTGGGCCAGCCAGTGCTGCAGAATGCGCATGCGATCCCGGCAGATACCATGGGCCTGGCGGCGAATCTTGCCCGGGGCTCGGCGCATCCCCTGGCTCAGGCGCTCGCCGCGCACGCGCCAAGCGCTGACACGCCCGGGTTGGAGGAGATCCGCGAGGTGCCCGGATATGGGATCGAAGCGCGTTGGCAAGACCAGCCTGTCCGTCTCGGGCGCGCCGATTGGGTCGGTGCCGAGGCCCGTGATGTAACCGCCACGTGGTTGCGGACCGGTCAGCAGGCTCCGGTAGCCTTTGAGTTCGCCGATGCCTTGCGCCCAGGTGCCGCGGAGGCGGTCGAGGCCCTGCGCGTCCGGGGACTGGGGATCAAGTTGCTTTCCGGGGATGCGCCTGCACCTGTTGCCCAGATTGCTGCCGATCTCGGCATCACCGAGTGGCAGGCCGGGTGCCGGCCCGAGGACAAGGCAGCCGAGATCACGGCCCTGTCTGAGGCAGGGCACCGGGTCCTGATGGTCGGCGACGGGCTGAATGATACGGCCGCACTGACGGCGGCCCATGTCTCGATCTCGCCTGCCAGCGCCCTTGATGCGGCGCGGGTGGCGTCCGATGTCGTGCTTCTTGGCAAGGATCTCGCGCCTCTGGGCGACGCGTTCGAGACCGCGCGCAAGTCCACGCGCCTCATCCGGCAGAACTTTTCGATCTCGACAGTGTACAACGTGATCGCGGTGCCCCTTGCCATAGCAGGGCTCGCCACGCCCCTCGCGGCGGCGCTGGCCATGTCGCTCTCTTCGATTTCGGTCAGCCTCAACGCCCTGAGGGTCCGATAGCCCATGGAAATCCTGAGCTACCTCATCCCGATTTCGCTGATCCTTGGAGGGCTCGGTCTCGCCGGGTTCTTCTGGATGGTCAAGGCGCGGCAGTTTGACGACCCCGAAGGGGACGCCAATCGCATTCTGTCAGACGAGTTCGACGACAAGCCGAAATCCTAGGAGGTCGGGCTGACCGGATCGCAGGGCACGTTCTGTGCGGCCAGACGCTGGCAGGCCATCGCGGCGCTCTCCTGGGTGAGACCCACGAAGTTCGCATCGAACTTGCCACCGCGCTGGGAGACTTTGCGCAAGGCCTGTTCCAGCGTGCCGGTTTCCTTCAACGCGATTTTCAGCAGCACACGCTCCGCCTGATAGCGGGTGGTGTAGGAGCCGATATGGATGGCCCATTGCCGACCGCCCGAGGTCGAGACGCGGGTCACCACCTCCGGTTCGGTCTCTGGGCCGACATCGGCAAAACGGCGCGGCTCCGGGATGGGCAGGGGCTTGGCAAGCGCGGGCATCGCAGCGGCAGCCGCGCCCTGCGCCTTTGGCACGCTGGCAAAGCCCAACTGCTGCGGCACCAGCGAGGCCATGGCGGTCGTGACCGGCTCCGGCGCGTTTTCGGCTGCGGCCTCGGCCGCGTTGCTTTCCACCGTGGCGAGGCTGGCCGTGGTATCCGCGACGGCCACTTGCACCGAGGGGCTGAGCATCGCGATGAGCGCTTCACCCGACTGATCCGGCGTGGTGCCACCGCGCAACGGGCGAGCCGAGGGGCGGGGGCTCTTGGCGAGCTGAGTGCTCGCACGTTTGACCGAAGCGACCGCTGTGTCATAGCGCGGGCGCGCGGGCTTGCGCACGGCGGCGTGGGTCGGTGCGCGCTGGAACCCCATGTCCAGAAGTTCGGCGACACGTGCGTTCCGTGTCGCGGTGGAGCGTCCGCCAAAGACGGTCGCGATGATCCGCTCCTGACCGCGCTCGGCAGAGGCCACGAGGTTAAAGCCTGCGGCACGCGTATAGCCGGTCTTGATCCCGTCCGCCCCGCGATAAGCATTCAGCAGCCGCCGGTTGGTGTTGTTCACCGTCCCCATGGTGGTGTTGGTCGAGCGACGCGAGAAGAGGTTGTAGTACTCGGGATAGTCGTAAAACAGGTGGCGACCCAGAATGGTCATGTCCCGCGCCGTGGACAGATGCCCATCCTCGGTCAGACCATGGGCGTTCTTGAAGGTCGTTCGGCTCATCCCCAGCGCTTTGGCCGTGCGGTTCATGCGCCGGGCAAAAGCCGCCTCGGAGCCGGAGATCGCCTCGCCGATTGCCGTGGCAGCGTCATTGGCCGACTTCACCGCAGAGGCCCGGATCAGGTACCGCAGGGCGATCTTCTGGCCTGCGCGCAGCCCGATCTTCGAGGGTACCTCAGCAGCGGCCTTTTTCGACACGCGCACTTTGGTGTCCAGCCCGATCTCGCCGAGGCGCACGGCCTCGAATGCGACATAGAGCGTCATCATCTTGGTCAGGGAAGCCGGGTGCAGGCGTGTATCCGCATTGCGCGAATGCAGAACCTCCCCGGTGCGGGCGTCCATCACCATCGCGGCGTAGGGCGCGGCGAATGCGGGTTTCGCGCCCCATTGTGCCGCAAGGCACAAGAAAACGACCGCGGCTATACGGAATCCTTCTAGGCTATGGCGTGCCATGTCTGCTCGATCCTAATTGCTGCCTCTGGGTGCGCCTCGTTGGATGCACCGCGTTTTTGTATGGTTGAAGGATAGCACGTAAGGCCCGTGCGAGGAACGATTTTTAGGTTAATTTTCTTGAGGATTTTAGTGGTCAGAATCCCATATCTTGGGTCTGTCCGCGCCGTGCCCCATAGCGTCTAGGCGATCAGGCGCTCGATCAGAGGCAGCAGCGCGCCGAGATCGGGCACTTCGTGAAACCGCAGAGACTCAACCGGTGGCGCGGCATGCTCCAGTTCCCATGTCAGGTCATGGGGGACATGGACCCCGTAAGCCCCCGCCGCAATGGCCGGGATCACATCGGATTTCAGGGAGTTGCCGACCATCATCGCTCCTGCGGGCCCGTGCGGGTCCGTGGCAAAGGCGCGAGTATAGGTGTCGGGGGTCTTGTCCGACACGATCTCGACCGCATCAAAGAGATCACCGAGGCCTGATTGCGCCAGCTTGCGCTCCTGATCCAGCAGATCGCCCTTTGTGATCACCACCAGCCTGTACTGGCCTGATAGGGCCGTAATGGTCTCGGCAGCCTCCGGCATCAGGTGGATCGGATGGCGTAGCATCTCCTGCCCTGCCTCCAGCAGTTCCGAGATCACGGCGCCCGGCACTCGCCGGTCAGTGACATCCAGCGCTGTTTCGATCATCGACAGGACGAAGCCCTTGATCCCAAAACCGTAGTGGCCAAGATTGCGCCGCTCCGCCTCCAGCAGGCGTTCATGCAGGTGATCACGCTCGACATACTCTGCCAGAAGCTCCGCGAATCGATCCTGAGTCAGACGAAAAAACTGTTCGTTCTGCCAAAGCGTATCATCCGCATCGAACGCAATCGTGGTTAATTTCGTCATCTTGCCTGCCTTCCGCCAGAGCTTCGAGGCCCAAGCGCGACCGTTTTGTCTGCCATTCCCGGTGCCTTGCTCTTTTCAGACCGGTCACAGGGCTTATATTGCCATGGGAACGCGCATGACCAGAGCGGTTGCGAATGACAGGATACACCCCGATAGCCATGTCTGATGATCCCGGCACGCCGAAGGATGACACGAGCGTCATCACCAAGACCCGGACCAAGACGGAGAAACCTCCGCTCTACAAGGTCATGATCTTGAATGATGACTACACCCCGATGGAGTTCGTGGTTCATGTGCTCGAGCGGTTCTTTGGCATGACCCATGGCCAGGCGGTCGAGCTGATGCTGACCGTCCACAAGAAGGGCCTCGCCGTGGTCGGGGTCTTTTCCTATGAGATCGCGGAAACCAAGGTCGCGCAGGTCATGGATTTCGCGCGGCGGCACCAGCACCCGTTGCAATGCACCATGGAAAAGGAATAACGCGTCTCCGCGTTGCCGATGCCGTCCCCCCGCCTCAAGCTCGCGCTGGAACGCGCCTATTTCGACTGGCCTGAGGGTCGGATCCTTGCCCTGCGTCCACCTGCCGGGAGCGAAGGCCTGCCGCAGGACCGCACCCAAGTGGTTCATGGGTTCCGCCCGGAGTTCACAGCCTGGGATCGCGTGGGATATGAGGTTCAGCCCGGGGCTGAAGGGTATTTCGCAGCCGCCTATCTCTGGGCGCCGCGGGCCAAGGACCATGCAAAGGCGCTGTTGGCCGAGGCGATCATGCGCACCGGCCCGGGCGGTTTGATCGTGATCGATGGGCAGAAGACCGATGGGATCGACAGCCTGCTCAAAGCGGCCAAACCCCTGCTCCCGGATCTGGAAAGCGACGCCAAGGCCCATGGCAAGATCCTCTGGGGGCATGTGCCGGACCCTCTCCCCGCGGTGGAGGCGCTGACCCCGACACCAAGCGCTGCGGAGGGCTGGGAGACGGCCGTCGCTGGCTTTTCGGCCGGGGCGGTGGATGCGGGCTCTGCGCTCCTGATCGATCACCTGCCTTCGGGGATCCGAGGCGATCTGCTCGACCTCGGGGCCGGCTGGGGCTATCTCGCGCACAGCGCGCTGGCGCGACCAGAGGTCACCGGCGTCGATCTTGTGGAGGCGGAGTACGACGCGCTCGAAGCTGCCCGCCGCAATATCGATGATCCGCGGGCCCGGTTCCTGTGGGAGGACGCCTCGGTCTTCGCCCCGGGCAAGCGTTATGACGCGATCCTGTGCAACCCGCCTTTCCACACCTCGCGCAAGGCCGACCCGGCTTTGGGCCAGATGTTCCTGCGCACGGCAGCAAGGCTTCTCAAGCCCTCCGGGGTGCTCGCCCTTGTGGCAAACCGCCATTTGCCCTATGAGCACACGCTCGCAGAGTGCTTTGCGGAGACACAGACTGTAACGGAAGCCCAAGGCTACAAAATCGTGCATGCCCGCAAGCCGCGCCATTCCGGCGCCGCGCGCCGCGGCTGATCCCCCCTTCATGATATCGGAGACGACGTATGTCCTTCTCTATTTCCGGAAAAACCGCGATCGTTACCGGGGCGGCCAACGGGGTTGGCCTCGCTATCGCGCGCCAATTCGTGGACCATGGCGCGAATGTGATGTTCGCGGATCGCGATGAGGCGCGGCTTGAGGACGAGGTCGGCAAGGCAGCCGAGCAAGAGGGATCAGCCCGTTACTATGCGGGCGATCTGCGCGAACGACTGACCCAGGCGAACCTGCTCTCGGCAACGATTGATGCATTCGACCGCGTGGACATCCTCGTGAATGCCAGCCGCCAGATGATGGTGTCCGATCCGCTCGACCCGGATGAGGACAATGTCGCGCCCATGCTGGAGCAGAACCTGATGACTGCCCTGCGCCTGAGCCAGCTGGTCTCCAAGCGGATGATTAAGCAGGTGGAGGCGGAAGGCGATGACGAAGTGCCCGCCGGGGCCATCGTCAACCTGTCATCGATCGCGGCGCGCCAGACCCATGCGCAGCTTCTGGGCTATTCAGTGGCCTCGGCGGCGCTCGATCAGATGACTCGATCCATGGCCGTGGCCCTGGCCGAGCACCGCATCCGGGTCAATGCTGTCGCCTTTGGCAGCGTGATGAGCGCGAGCCTCAAGGACGTGCTGAAGGACAACAAGTCGCTTCGTGGCGAGATCCTCGACTGCACGCCCATGTCCCGGATCGCGAAATCCTCCGAGGTTGCGGATGCGGTGCAATATCTCGCTTCGGCGGGCTCGGGCTTCGTCACGGGTCAAATCATTACCATCGATGGCGGACGGACCCTGCTCGACCCGGTTACTGAACCTGCGCATTGATCATGCAGGCGTTGTAGTCGACCCGGGCCTGCTCCTTGAGCGCCGGAACTCGTGCGCGCAGGTCTGCGGCGATTTTGCGTTCCTGATCTTCGTCCACGGCCACGGGCCGATCTCGCCTTGTCTCGAACTGGTTGGTACAGATCGTGCGCGGTGACAGGGTCGCGTAGCAGTCACTGACATCGATATCGACCCAGGTCTCCTCTTCGAGCCGGTAGCCTCGCAGCGCCGAATCCTCGGCTTGCGCAATAAGCGAATAGACCGTGGCCAGCTCGCGCGTCGCGACGGTAAAGCACAGATCTTCGTCGGGAATGGCGCAGGCGGAGAGGGCCGCACATAGGAAAAGAGACAGCCGAAGTGTCATTGGGACCTGACACTGGCGGGCAAAACTGCTAGCCAGAACTCCAGACGAAGGAGACCGAAATGACCGAAGACTTCACCGAGCGCAAGGCCCGTGCCTCGTCCTGGTTCCGCACGCTGCGCGATGAGATTGTCGCCGCATTCGAGGGGCTTGAGGACACGCAGACCGAAGGCCCCTTCGCTGATCTTCCTGCCGGCCGCTTCGATGTGCGCGAAACCAGCCGCGCCTCGGAAGATGGGTCCGATGCCGGCGGTGGCCTGATGAGCGTGATGCGCGGCGGACGGGTTTTCGAGAAGGTCGGGGTCAATATCTCGACGGTTTATGGCGAGCTCGCGCCGCGGGCTCAGGCCGCGATGGCCGCGCGCAAAGGCGTGCCGGGCATGGACACTGATCCGCGCTTCTGGGCCTCGGGCATCAGCCTCGTCGCCCATATGCGCAACCCCCACAGCCCGGCAGTTCATATGAACACGCGCATGTTCTGGACCCCGCAAACCTGGTGGTTCGGCGGCGGCTCCGACCTGAACCCCTGCATCGAGAAAGAGGCAGACACGGCGGAGTTCCACAATGTGCTGAAAAAGTATTGCGACAAGCATGATGCCGCGCTCTATCCAAAGTACAAGGAATGGGCGGATGAGTATTTCTTTGTCCCCCATCGCGGGCGTGCCCGAGGTGTCGGCGGGATCTTCTATGACGACCGGAACACCGGCGACTGGGAGGCGGATTTCGCTTTCACCCAGGATGTGGGGCGCGCGTTTCTGCCCGCCTTCCTGCCGGTGACCGAGCGCAACCGGAACCTGCCCTGGACCGACGCCGACAAAGAGGCGCAGCTGGTGCATCGCGGTCTCTATGCCGAGTACAATCTGGTCTATGATCGGGGTACGAAATTCGGACTTGAGACCGGCCATGACGCCACTGCCGTGCTCATGAGCCTGCCGCCCGAGGCGAAGTGGCCCTGAGCCTGCGCCGGGCCTGACAGCCCCCATCCTCACGATACGATCTCCATGCCTTTGACCTACGGGTCAGAGGCAAATTTTTGGTTAACAGCTTCTTGCTCACAAAGAGTCGGTCTGGCGTAGTCCACTGTTTCCAGTTCGTGGAAACTCGCTACCATGGGGGCGGTAGTGGGAGGACATCATGACCAGATACATCACGCTTGCAACGCTCATCGCCCTGACTGGCACCGCAGCGCTCGCACAAGAGGCTGCCGATAGCGTCGCCCCCGAAGCGGCCAGCGCGTCAGGCCCGTTTTCAGGTATCTCCGAGGCTGCGCGCGCAGCGCTGGCTACTAAGGCCGATGGTGCGCCCGTGGCGGCGCAGACATGGATGGTTGCCGCCGCCAACCCCCATGCAGTCGAAGCGGGCGCGCGGGTGCTTTCCGAGGGTGGTACTGCCGCCGATGCGATGGTCGCTGTGCAAGCGGTTTTGGGCCTAGTGGAGCCGCAATCCTCCGGGCTCGGCGGGGGCGCGTTTCTCGTCTGGTATGACGCGAATTCGGGCGAGGTGACGACCCTCGACGGGCGCGAAACCGCGCCGCTATCGGCCACGCCGACGCTGTTTCAGGACGAGGCTGGCGAGCCGCTCAAGTTCTTTGATGCAGTGGTGGGCGGCCGGTCGGTCGGCACGCCGGGGACACCCGCCCTGATGGCGGAGGCCCATGCCCAATGGGGCACGCAGGATTGGGCCGGTCTCTTTGCAGAGGCGATTGCTCTGGCCGATGGCGGCTTCCCGGTCTCGCCGCGTCTTGCGAGCTTGGTGGCCGGAGACGCGGAGCGGCTGTCGCGCTTTGCCGCGACCCGCGATTACTTTTTGCCCGGTGGGACGCCACTGTCCGAGGGCGACCTGTTGGTCAATGCGGATTACGCTGACACGCTGCGCAAGATCGCGGCGCTGGGTGTGGGCGCCTTCTATGGTGGCGAAATCGCGGCGGATATCGTGGCCACGGTCCGCACTGCACCGGGCAATCCCGGGGTCCTCTCGACGACCGATCTGGATCTCTACGAGGTGAAGGAGCGGCCCGCAGTTTGCGCCACCTACCGCGCCCATGAGGTGTGTGGCATGGGCCCGCCCTCCAGCGGAGCGTTGACCGTAGGCCAGATCCTCGGGATGCTCGACAGCTACGACCTCTCGGCGCTGGGGGCTGAGAACCCCGAAGCCTGGCGTCTGATCGGCGATGCCTCGCGCCTCGCCTTCTCGGATCGGGGTCGCTACATGGCCGATAGCGATTACGTGCCCGTGCCGACCAAGGGGCTCGTCGCGCCTGCCTATCTCGCCGAGCGCGCGGCGCTGCTCGATACGGATGCGGCGCTGGAAAGCGTCAGCCCCGGCAGCCCGGAGTTCGACCACGCGCTGCTCTGGGCCGATGACGAGAGCATCGAGCTGCCCTCGACCTCCCATATCTCCATCGTCGATCAATACGGCAACGCGCTGTCGATGACGACGACCATCGAGAACGGCTTCGGCTCGCGGCTCATGGTGCGGGGCTTCCTGCTCAACAATGAGCTGACGGATTTCTCCTTCCGCACCCATCGCGAGGGCGTGCCCATCGCGAACCGGCTAGAGCCGGGCAAACGGCCGCGTTCGTCTATGTCGCCGACCATCGTGATGAAGGATGGCGCGCCGAGCATGGTGATCGGCTCCCCCGGGGGCAGCCGGATCATCGGCTATGTGGCCAAGACGATCATCGCGCAGCTCGACTGGGGGCTCGACCCTCAGCAGGCCGTGGCCTTGCCGCATCTGGTGAACCGTTTTGGGACTTATGATGTGGAGGCCGGGACCAGCGCCGAGGATCTTCTCCCCTCGCTCGAAGGGTTGGGCTTCAAGATGAATGCACGCGGCCTCACCTCGGGCCTGCATGTGATCACCATCGGGGATGGTCTGCTGGGCGCGGCCGATCCACGACGGGAGGGGATCGCTCTAGGCGACTGACCCTTGGCATCAGAACATCAAAGGCCGCTCCTTCGGGGTGGCCTTTTCGTTTGCGCGAGCGCGAGAGGTCTCGCGATTACGCCACCGCGCGCGGCCCGAGCTTGGCATGGACTTCATCGAGATCGACCTCGCCCAGGGGCATCTTGTTGGCCGGGTTTTCAAACTCATAGTGGAAGAGCTCGAAATCCTGTTTGTACATCTCATACATCAGATGCATCGAGAGATCGTCGAAATAGTCCTCGACCGGGTGCAGGCGTTTCGGCCCATGCCCCTCGGACTCGTTGAACCGCGGGATCGTCTCCAGATCCACTGGATGGGGCGTTGAGACCTGCGCCAGCACATCCGCCATCCCCTCCTGAAACCGTTCGGTGAAAAACACCTGGTTATAGCGCCCGCCATTCGCTACCAGCGTCGAGACATGGCCGGACATGGCCGACCAGTGGATATCCGGGTCCATTGGGCGGCGATAGCGGATCGTGTCCCGGGCAAAGAGCAGAAAGCGGCGAAAGCTCGCAATCTGGTCGAAATCCCCCTCCACATCCACTCCGTAGCGCTGGGTCAGCATCGGGACGAGCTTGCCCCGATAGCGGTTTCCGTTCCGCTGGATCCCGGCAATCTTGTCGAAAAACGCCGACAGGATGCGGGTATAGGGGTTGCGCACACAGGTGAAGACCAGCCCGTCATGATCGCGGATTCCGGCCTCGATCACCGGGCGGCTCGGTTCCTGACCCCACTTATGAAGCCGGTCCTTGCTGTCATGGATGTCACCGTCGAAGAAATCGCCATTGTCCGAGTAGAACATGATCTGCCCGATGGTAGAGCAGGCGCATTTCGGCACCACGCGGTAGATCATGGAGCCGCTTTCGGTCATCCAGGTCCCGGGAAATCCCATCTTGCCTCCGTCTGTTTGCGCGAGGATGCGTCAAAAAAATGAATGCATCATTGATTTGTAAAGACTCTTCGCGGTCTATGGGTGCGGACCCGAAGCTGACACGAGGCCGCACAGCTTGGCAAGAATTGCCTTTATCCTTCTGTGCCACAAGGACCCTGACGCGATCATCGCCCAGGCGCGTCGCCTGACGTCCGAAGGTGACTATGTCGCGGTGCATTTCGATGCGCGCGCCAGGGCGGAGGATTTTGCCGCAATCCGTGCAGCCCTGAAGGACAATCCAGGGGTTCGCTTCGCCGCGCGCCGCCAGAAATGTGGCTGGGGAGAGTGGTCGCTGGTCGCCGCGACGTTGGAAGCCCTGCGCGCAGCGGAGGAGGCCTGGCCCGATGCGAGCCATTTCTACATGGTCTCGGGGGATTGCATGCCGATCAAGTCGGCTGAATATGCCCATGATTTCCTCGACGGGCGTGATTGCGACTACATCGAGGCGGTGGATTTTTTCAACTCCGACTGGATCCGTACGGGAATGAAGGAAGACAGGCTGCGTTATCGTCACTGGTTCAATGAACGCACCCAGCGGCGGCTCTTTTACGGCTCCCTCGCGCTACAGCGGACATTGCGCCTGCGCCGCTCTGTGCCGACGGATCTGACCATGCAGATCGGCTCGCAATGGTGGTGCCTGCGTCGCAGCACCGTCGAGGCAATCCTTGCGTTTTGCAAGGCGCGCCCCGAAGTGCTGCGGTTCTTCGCGACCACCTGGATCCCGGATGAGACGTTCTTTCAGACCCTGACCCGGCATCTGGTTCCCGATCCGCAGATCGAGAGCCGCACACCGACCTTCCTGATGTTCTCGGATTACGGGATGCCGGTGACGTTCTACAATGATCACCACGATATGCTGCTGGGGCAGGAGGCGCTCTTCGCCCGCAAGATCTCGCCCGAGGCGCAGGAGCTCAAGAACCGGCTTGGCGCGCTCTGGTCCGAGACCGGGCGCGACTTCGCGATTTCTAACGAGGGGCACCGTCTGCATGGGTTTCTGACCGGACAGGGGCGGATCGGCCACCGCTACGCGCCGCGCTTCTGGGAGGCGGCGAGCAGCCTTGGCCCGGAACGGGAGCTTCTGCTGATCGCCTGCAAGAAGTGGCACGTGGCCAAGCGGCTGCTGACCCGCGCGCAGCAGGATTTGGGCATGCAGGGGGTTGCCTTCGCGTTCCATGAGGAAGCCTGCGATCTGCCCGATCTCGGAGGGCTCGACAAGACGCTGGACAAGCGCAACCGGCACCGCCGGTCACTGGTGCGCTTGCTCTATAGCTGTTTCGGGACGGACCGACTGGCGCTCTGCATTGATCCCAGCGCGCTGGATTTGATGCAAGACTTTTTCGCGGATCGGGCGACCACGCGCCTGCTGGTGATCGATTGCGACTTCTCTGATGGCTACCTCGTGGGGCACGCGAAACGCATCGGCCTGGCGGCGGAGCATTCGCCTCAAAGCGTCCTTGATCAGGCGGTCCCGACGATCCGCGCTGAGATTGCGCGCGAGCGGGAGCAGATACGGGATGCGGGCTTCAGCGATGTCTATTATATCAGCGAACAGAATTCCGCCGATGGCAATGCGGTGGCCCTGGCCGGGTTCTTCGGCATACCGGAGGCTCAGGCCGAGGCGCTCGCCCGGTCGGACCACCTATTTAGCGACTGAGGATTGGAATGGCCCATAGTTACGACCCAGAGAACATCTTTGCAAAGATCCTGCGCGGGGATTTGCCCAACAAGACAGTGCTTGAGACCGAGCATACCCTGGCCTTCCATGACATCTATCCGCAGGCCCCGGTCCACGTTCTTGTGATCCCGAAGGGGTCCTATGTGACCTATGACCATTTCGCCGCCGAGGCCTCGGATGCTGAGATCCTCGACTACACACGGACCATCGCCAAAGTGTGCGAGATGCTGGGCGTGGGCGAGGACGGATTCCGCCTGATTTCCAACGCCAAGGAAATCGGCGTTCAGGAGGTGCCCCACCTGCATGTGCATATCCTTGCCGGGCGGCCTCTCGGGCGGATGCTCAATCCGCCCAAATAGAGAAAGGTTGCGGATGCTTAATCCGCCTGAACAGGGAAAGGTTGCGAGTGCCACATCCGCCTGAGCAGAGCAGCATGCGGATGCTCAATCTGCCCAAGTAGAGACGCGGTGGGGTTGCTCCATTCGCCCGAATAGAGACCCCAGCTGTCTCTCATTCCTCCAAAAGAAGACTGCGCCCCGAAGGGTCTACCCTTTCGGGCGCAACACTGCCGCATGCTTTCGACATCCAAAGGACCCTCGGCGGCGAATACTCCCGTGCCGCATCTCACGCAGGCGCCTTTGGCCTATTCGGGCCGGATCAGCCGGTTCGCGTGCCCCATCTTGCGGCCTGCGCGGGTCTCGGCCTTGCCATAGAGGTGCAGCGCGGTGTCGCGCTCTGCCGCGAGCGCGGGCACTCGGTCCATATCGTCGCCGATCAGGTTCTCCATCACCACATCCGCATGGCGTTGCCCGTCCCCGAGGGGCCAGCCGACCACGGCGCGGATATGCTGTTCGAACTGATCCACGACACAGCCGGTTTGGGTCCAATGACCGGAGTTGTGGACCCGCGGCGCGATCTCGTTGACCACCAGCCCGCCGGGCGTCACGAAAAGCTCGACCCCCATCACACCGACATAGTCCAGCGCATTCAGGATCTGCCCCGCGAGGATCACCGCATCCATGCGCTGGCTCTGGCGCAGCCGCGCTGGGACGGTGGTTGTGGCGAGGATGCCGTTACGATGGACATTCTCTCCCGGGTCATAGCAGGCCACGGCCCCATCCTGTCCCCGCGCGGCGATCACCGAAACCTCGTGCGAGAACGCCACGAAACCTTCGAGGATTGCAGGCGCTCCAGCCATGGCCGAGAGCGCGGCGTCCGCCTCCTCGGGGCTCTGGAGCCGGGCCTGTCCTTTGCCATCATAGCCGAGCCGCCGGGTCTTGAGAATCGCGGGCGCCCCGATCTCAGCCAGTGCCGCGCGGAGGCTCTCGGCATCGTCCACGGGCGCGAAGGGCGCTGTGGTCAGGCCAAGCCCTTGCAGGAATTCCTTCTCGACCAGCCGGTCCTGGCTCTTGGCCAGCGCCATACGACCGGGATGGATCGGGCGCAGGGCCTCCAGCGCATCGAGCGCCTCGGTCGGGATGTTCTCAAACTCGTAGGTGATGACATCCACGCCCTTGGCAAAGGCGCGCAAGGCGTCGAGATCCTCATAGGGTGCGGTCACCACCTTTTCGGCCACCTGACCGGCGGGCGGGTTGGCCCCGGGCTCGAAGATGTGACAGCGAAAGCCCAGCCGGGCCGCCGCCATGGAGAGCATCCGCCCCAACTGGCCACCGCCGAGAATGCCGATCACCGCACCGGGGGAGAGGGGATCACTCATCGACGGGCACCTCCGGGATCGAGGCCGAGAGTGCCGCGCGCCATGCGTCCAGTCGCGCGGCAAGTGCTGCGTCCTCATTGGCGAGGATCGCGGTCGCCATTAGAGCCGCATTGGCCGCACCCGCTTCGCCAATCGCCATGGTGGCCACCGGGAACCCCTTGGGCATCTGGACAATGGAGTAGAGACTGTCGACCCCTGAGAGCGCCCGGGTCTGTACCGGCACACCGATCACTGGCACCCGCGTTTTTGAAGCCATCATGCCGGGCAAATGCGCCGCCCCGCCTGCGCCCGCGATGATCGCCTTGAGCCCTCGCTCCGCAGCCGTCTTGCCATAGTCCCACAGCCGGTCGGGCGTGCGATGGGCGCTGACGATCCGCGTCTCATAGGCCACGCCCAGCTCGTCAAGCAGCTCGGCCGCCAAGCGCATGGTCGCCCAGTCGGACTGGCTGCCCATGATGATCCCCACGCTCACGCTCATATCCCTCTCCGTCTCTTGGGAAAGCGGCACTATAGCCAAGCGCCGGGGCTTGGCAACGCGCTGCCGCATATGGCCTCTCGCCTATGCGATGATATCCGGGGTGAGCTGGTCTTCGATCCGCGTGATCTGGTCCTTCAGGGCCAGCTTCTTCTTCTTGAGACGCTTGAGGGTCAGCTGGTCGGGCGCCGGGCGTTCCGCCAGAGCCTGAATCGCCTCATCGAGATCCCGGTGCTCGCTGCGCAGCACTTCCAGCTCGACCTTGAGCACCTCTTCTCGGCTCATCTCGCCGGTGCCATGCATACCCGTCACTCCAACTCACTCGCCCTGCGGTTTTAAAGGGATTCCTCCAATCGCGAAAGGCCTTTGGCCGCAGGCAGCCCCCGAACACTTGTCGCATGGAGCCGCGCCCCCCATATTTCTGAATAAGCGCCGGTTGCCAGAAGGGGCCGCGCGCGGAAGGTCGCTTTTCGAAGGACAACACGATGACGAAGATGACTTTGGGCGCACACCCGTTTCTGCTTGGCTTTGACCAGCTTGAACGGCTTGTCGAGCGCACCGCGAAATCCGGCAATGACGGATACCCACCTTATAATATCGAACAATCCTCCGAGAACCGCTATCGCATCACCCTTGCGCTGGCCGGCTTTGAGGAAGAAGATCTCTCGATCACCGTCGAGGACCGGCAGCTCGTGATCCGCGGGCGCCAAAGGGATGACAGCGAAGGCCGGATCTTTCTCCATCGCGGCATCGCAACCCGCCAGTTCCAGCGCAGTTTCGTGCTGGCCGATGGGATGGATGTGAGCGGTGCGACCATGGAAAACGGCCTGCTGCACGTGGATCTGAAGCGCGATGTCCCGGAGACCGTGGTTCAGACGATCCAGATCACACCCTCCAAGGACACCCGCAAGAAGGAGCGCTCCGAATGACCCACGACTTCGACGACGTGACCCAGAACGGCCAACCGATTGTCTATGTCCGCCCGGTAGACCGGACCGAATTGCCTGCGGATGTGCAGGCCCAGCTTGAGGATGCCTCCGAGCTTTTTGCCGTGCATTCCGACACGGGCGAGCGCCTTGCACTGGTGACCGACCGGGATACGGCCTTCGTGCTGGCGCGACAGAACGAAATGTCGCCGGTGCATGTGCACTAAACACGCCTAGAGCGTGATGAGATCACCCTCGAAATCCACGAGGGTGATCCGCTCGACCCCCGCTACACGCGCCTTGATCCGGGTGACCGCATCGCGATCCGCGAGGCACAGAGCGGTCGACAGCGCATCCGCCACCGCCGCCGTTCGGGCCTCCACCGACACGGTGGACCAATGCGGTACCGAGGCGCTGCGCGGGTCGAGGATATGGGTCGCCCCGCCGGTCAGGTGCAAGGCCCGCGGGCTGGAGGTTGCGATGGCCCCGCTCCGGAGCATTCGCGTTCCCAACGTGCCCTGATCCGGGTCCTGCAGGCCGATCCGCCAGGGACCACCCACGCCCCGGAACTCCCCGATATTGACCAGAAGATCGCCGAACCCGTGGGCCGTCAGGCTTTCGGAGACAAGATCCGTGGCATAACCTTGTGCGATCCCGTTGAAGCTCAGCGCCTGCCCCGGAGCCAAACGTAGCGCGCCTGACTGCCAATGAACCCGGTTCCAGCCGACCCTTGCCCGGGCAGCCCGCGCGTCCCCACCGCGGGCCAGCGCGGACCAAAGGGGTTGGATGCTCGGGTCGAACCGGCCCTCGGTGACGATGTGCATCTGGTCGGCTAGGTCCACCAGGTCCCTGAAGCGCGGATCCGGGCGCGCCAGTTGCCCCTCCGCGTTCAATCGGGAGAGGTCCGAACCCGGATCATAGAGGTTGAAGAGCGTCTCGACCGCGCGCAGGGCGGCAAGGGCCGCGTCCAGTGCCGGTTGCGCCTGCCGGGGCGGGGCGCGCAGGGTGATCTTGCAGGCCGCACCAAGCGCACGCCCCTCCCAATGGGTGAACCCAGCTCCGGGCATGGCAGGTGCGGTGCCGAGCCCGAGTGCACCCGCGGAAATGGTCAGGAAACGTCGACGGCTCAGGGTCATTTTGCAGCCACTCCATAGCTGCGCTCTTCGCGCCGCGCGGCGATGATCAGGGGTACGCATTGGCTGGGGCTGTCATGGATCGTCACACAGTCAAGGCACTGGAAGCACTCAGAATAGGCGACCTTGCCTGATGGTTCGATCGCGCCGTATTTGCACTTCACCTTGCAGAGCTGACAAGGTGACCCGCAGGCCTCGCGCCGGGCAACCCAGTCGCGCCCACGGATCAGCCCGCCAATCGCCATCACCGCGCCCAGGGGGCATACATATCGGCAGAACCCCTTGAAGAGCACCATGCCAAGCAGAAGCCAGAGCGCGGCATAGGCCACATAGTACCACTCGCGCAGGAAATAGACTGTGATCGCGGTCTTGAAGGGTTCGATCTCGGCCACCGTGTCGATCTGGGCGGGTGCGACGAAGACGGTCGCGACCAGCCCGGCGAGCAGGATGTATTTCACGTTCTTGAGCCGTTTGTCCCAGGCCGCCGAAGGCTCGATCTGCGGCAGGCGCAACAGGCGGCCGAGATGATGGGCAAACTCTTGCAGCGCGCCAAAGGGGCAGAGCCAGCCGCAGAAAAGCCCGCGCCCCCAGGCCACGAAGCCGAGGATCGCCACCGCCCAGACCATCAGGGAGAACGGATCATAGAGCAGATAGGCAAAACTCGCCCCCTCCCACGCCGTGCGCAGGGTCGCGAGCACCGTCACGATCGAAAGCTGCCCTTGCCCCCACCAGCCGATGAACCCAGTCACTACTGCAAGGATCCCGAGCCGGACGGGTGTGAACTCCGCCAGCCCTGCGAGCCAGTTCATCCGCGAAGCCAGGAGCGTGACAAGCCCGGTCAAGAACACCGCCAGCAAGATCAGGTCCGCCTGCCGGTTGAGCAATGCCTCCTGCCAGGGGGCGAGCGGGGCGGTGATCTCGGGTATCAGAAAGAATCGTGGATCTGAGGCGTAGGTGGTCGTCAGGGTCACGCTGCCGATTTGGGGTTGCAGCATCCCGTGGCTTCGGACGGCCTCAACGCCCAGGGTCCAGTCGCGTGTCGGATCAAAGCCCAGCCGCCGATCCGTGCGCAGCACCATGGCGACCCCGTCCTGTAGCGCTTCGGGCAGGTCCGGATGCAGTTCCACGAAGATGTCACTGTCGCGCAGGGCCACCGGCAGCCCATCCTGGGTGATCGACAGCCAGGCGGGGGAGGTGTTGCGCACGAAGTCTGGTGAGACCAGCCCATGCCGCGCGGTCTCGATCATCAGGATCGGCTCGTCGGAGCCCGAAATTTCGAGGAAATCCTGCAGCTCCGCATAGCCATCTTCGGACAACAAGGCGCGCGCGACGGAAGGGGGGCCAAGATCCGCGATCCAGAGGTCGAGATAGGCCGCCTCGGGGTCGTCCATCGCCTCTGGGTCGTCATCCTCCCAGAGCGTGTCCTCGAACTGCGCCTGCACCTCGGCGTTGCTGACGGTCTTGCGCAGCAAGAGCCCCTCCGCCTGCAGGGCCGCGACATCCAGATCCTCCCTATAGTCAGGGTCGGGATGGGCCGGGGGGCCTGTGGCGACGCCCTGCATCTTCTCGCGGGCAACTTGGAGGGTGGCCGCAAGGATCGATTCATGCGCGATCCGCACGCTCGCCGTCGCCTTGGTCACCCCGTCCAGATAGACCAGACCGCCCCCTGCATCGCCGCCGCCATAAGGCGTGCCGACCACGAGGCTGTCGGAGATCGAATGCCCGCGATACTGCTCGAAAAACTTGTGGAACGCCGCCTCACCCAGCCCGGAGACAAAGATCGGCTCATTGTGAGAAACAAGCAGCACATGCTCGAACCGCCCTTCTAGATCGAGGAGCACCAGCAGGTTGATCGCACTGCCGGAAAAACCGGGCAGGGGGGCCATGGGCTCGGTTTCAAATGCGTAACCCGCGAGCGCGCCCCCGGCATTCAGGAGCGACCAGACCCCTTTGTCATTCAGGGGCTCGCCCAAGGTGAAGGGCGGCAGGATGCGTGCGGCCATCGCCTCCCGGTCCAGGGGGTCGGTCCGCGCGGGGGCGCTGGCCAACAGCAGGCAGAATAGCAGGATGCGGAGGACGAGGGCGCGCATCCTCGGACACTAGGCGGGCCTCCCGGTGCCGCGAATTGGACCAAGGTCGCAAAACCCCGTGTCTCACAACAGGTTGATGAGGCTTTGCCTGTGGCGGCGAACCTGCCAGAGTTGTTCCATGGATATGCAGGCCGGTCTGACGAAGTTCCGCACGACGTTCCTTTCGCTGATCGCGTTGGGTGTGGCCTGGCAGCTGAGCGCGCTGGCGCTGGCGGATCCGGCTGTCCTACCGTCACCGATGACCGTCTGGAATATTGTCGCCGCGGAATGGGCCTCGGGGGAGCTGGCCTTTCACACGACCCAGACCTTGAAGCGGGTGGCGGCGGCCTTTGGACTGGCCATGGTGCTGGGCTCGGTGATCGGCGTGGTGCTGGGCAAGCTGCCCTGGCTCGACCGCTGGCTTGACCCCTGGGTGGTGTTCTTTCTGAACCTGCCTGCACTGGTGGTGATCGTGCTCTGCTATCTCTGGATTGGGTTGAACGAGACCGCCGCGATCGTCGCCGTGGCCCTCAACAAGACTGCCATGGTGATCGTGACCATGCGCGAAGGCGTGCGCGCGCTCGACCCGAACGTGGCCGAGATGGCCCGGGTTTACCGCTTTTCGGCCTGGGGTCGGATGCGCCACGTGCTGATCCCGCAGCTCGCGCCCTTCATCTCGACAGCGGTGCGCAATGGGCTCGCAGTAATCTGGAAGATCGTGCTGGTCGTGGAGTTCCTCGGCCGCTCCAACGGGGTGGGCTTTCAGATCCACCTCTATTTCCAGCTCTTCGAGACCGGCTATGTGCTGGCCTATGCCCTGAGCTTCGTGGCGATCATGCTGGCGCTTGAATACGCGCTGGTCCAGCCGTGGGAGGCGCGGGCCAGACGGTGGCGGCGCATCGCGACATCCTAGGCCGCGCCCGCCAGTCGGCCCAGAACCACCGCGCTGAGCAGACCATTGCCCGACAGATATCCAGCATCCCCGGAGCCCGAGACGCCGCAGGCCGCCCCTCCCACGGCATAGAGGTTGGGCAGCACCCCGCCCGCGGCGCGCTTCACCCGCCCCTCGGGAGTGATGTCGAGCCCACCCTGGGTGTGAAACAGCGCCCCCGTGACCCGCACCCCGTGATAGGGCGGGCGCAGCCGTTTGGTGGGGTCAAAGACCCGACCAAAGCTGCAGGCCTTCAGGCTTTCGAGCCGGAGGATCGTTTGGACGAGGGCGGGCCCCGGGAGGCCCAAGCGCGCCGCCAGCGCCTCAGGCGTGTCGGCGGTGACAATCGCACCAGCGGTCTCAGCGGTGCGGAAATCCTCGAACTGCCGGGCGATGCTGGCGATCCGGCTGTCAAAGATCGCATAGGCCTCGCCGCCGGGCTGGCGCAGCACCTCGCGCGCAGCTTCGGAATAGCCCAGGCTCTCGTTCCAAAACCGCTTGCCCTCGCGATTGACCTGGATCCCGCCCTCGGCCATCACCGCCCATGTCACAAGGATTCCATGGGGATGGGCCACATTGCCATGGCCCTGATAGGCATCCAGATGCCGCGTGGCCGCCCCGAGTGCTGCGCCCCAAACCAGTGCATCCCCCTGATTGCCGTCATGCCCGAAATAGAGCGCATCGCGGATCTCGGGGGCCTGCCGGGCGACCATCTGCGGATTGCCGCCAAACCCGTTGCACGCGAGGATCAGCCGGTCACACCCGACCCGGTCCTGCCCGCCATCGGGCCGCGCATAACCCACCCCGGCGATCCGTCCGTCCGCCTCGGCATAGAGCGTTGTGACACGGGCCTCCGTCAGCGTCTCGATCGCGGGCACGGCGGAACAGGCCTCGCGCAGCCGGTCCACCAGCTCTTTCCCCGCCCGGCTTGGCAAACCGTGCATGCGCCGCGTGGAGTGGCCTGGATAGTCGAAATCCGCCACCACCGAGAACGGCATGTCATGGGTCTCGGACAGCCACTCGATGGTGGGACCGGACTGCTCGCAGAGCCGCTTGACCACCGCGCCATCGGCCTCGCCCCGGGCCTTGGTCTGGATGTCGACCGCAAAGGCACTCGGGCTATCCTTGATCCCGGCCTCGGCCTGCATGCGCGTGCCCGCCGCCGGGATCAGCCCTGCCGAGAGCGCGGTGGAGCCCGCCTGCACCGCGTCCCGCTCGAGGATCAGGCAGGACTGGCCCTGCTCCGCGCTGGTCAGGGCGGCGACCATACCGCCCGCGCCACCGCCAACCACGACCGTGTCAAAGCGCAGGGAAAACCCGCTCTCCGGCGGAGGGGCGACGCTCATGACGTGTCCCCCTCATAGGTTTTGCCCGCCGCGAGGATCTCCGCCGTGCCCAGCCGCGCGTTTAGCGCGCTGAAATCGAACATCCGGTCCTGCATGGCCGCGTTCGAGCCCGTCGCCGCAAGGCTCTGGTAATAAGTCTCCGCCGTATGGGCGAGGGCGCGAACGATCCCGCCGGGGAAGATCACCACGCCAAACCCCAACGCCTCCAGCTCGGTTGCGGATTTAAGCGGCGTGTCCCCGCCCTCCACCATATTCGCCAGCAGCGGGACGCGCCCGGCAAAGCGCCCGGCAATCGCCGCCATATGGGTGTCTGAGCGCGGCGCCTCGATGAAAAGCACATCCGCCCCGGCCTCCAGATAGGCCTCCGCCCGGTCGAGCGCGGCTTCCAGCCCCTCCACGGCAATGGCATCCGTGCGCGCCACGATCAGCGTCTCCTCCGAGAGGCGCGCATCGGCCATGGCCCGGACCTTGCCTGCCATCTCCGAGACCGGCACGAGCACCTTGTCCGCCAGATGCCCACAGCGTTTGGGATAGCTCTGATCCTCGACTTGCAGCGCGCTCGCCCCGGCCCGCTCATAGAGCCGCATGGTCCGCTGCGCGTTGAGCGCATTTCCAAAGCCCGTATCCGCATCGATGATCACCGGGATATCCACCCGGTCCCGCACCAGTGCCATGGTCGAGGCCATCTCGGTCACCGAGGTCAGCCCGATATCCGGCCGCCCGAGCCGCGTATACGAGACCGCCGCCCCCGACAGGTACAGCGCCTCGAATCCGGCCTCGGTAGCCAATGTCGCCGTCAAGGCGTCGTAGACGCCGGGCGCCACGAGGATTGACGGATCGGCAAGGCGCGCGCGCAGGCTCATAGCACCGCCTCCACATCCGCGCAGCTCGCGATCTGGGTAACCGTGCCCAGCGATTTCAGGGTTGCCGTATGGACCTCCGGGTCAAAGGCCGCGCAGCCATCGGACAGGAGCACCGTGTCCAGGTTGCGCAGATGGGCGTCCCGCACGGTGGAGGCGACACCGCCATTCGTCACAATCCCGCCGATGATCAGCCGATCGATCTCCATCGCCCGCAGGACATATTCCAGCCGCGTCTGGTAGAGCGCGGAATAGGCGACCTTTTCGATGGTGAAATCCGCCGGTGTAAGCGTCTCGACCAACCCGTGCCCCCAGGCCCCGGGGCAGAAATCCCCGCGTCCGAGGAAAGGGCGCAAGGCCTTCAGATGCGGCGCGATCAGCGGTTCGCCTTCGCGGCCCGGGACCAGCGTGAACTGGGCCGAAATGTACGTACCGCCCGCCGCCCGCAGCTTGTCACGCAGCGGCGCGATCCGGGGGGGCAGGGCCGTGAGCGCCGCTCCGGTCTGGCCCGCACGGCCATAGGCACCGTCCGGGTGCAGGAAGTCGTTCTGCAGATCGATGGTCAGCAGCGCCGTGCGTGTCGGGTCCAGTGTCGCCAAAGGCTGGGCCATCAGGATCCCCCTTCCGGTTGGGTGACCGACAGGATGAGGTTGCCAAAGGCGTCCACGCGCCCCTCATAGCCCGGTTCGATCAGGATTGTGGTGTCGGGTTGCTCAAGAATAGCGGGGCCCGGGATGACACTGCCCACGGGCAGGGCAAGCCGGTGGTAGAGCGTCGTGTCCTGCCAACCATCGGCGAAATGCACAGGTCGGCTTCCATGGCGGGCGGCCTCGGAGCTGGCGCTGTCTTCGGGCGCGAGGGTCTTGAGGTCGAACTTTGGCCGCGTGCCCGTCACGCTGGTGCGCAGGTTGAGCACCCGCCGCTGCCCGCCTTCCAAGAGCCGTCCGAACGCCGCGCGATAGGTGGTGTCAAAGGCGCTGGCGATGGTCTCTGCATCCGGCGAGCGCACCGTGCCCCCTGGTCCTTCGGGGAGGGGGACGGGCACGGCGACCGTATGGGTCTGGCCAAGATAGGCCATGTCAAAGCTCAGCTCGATCCGCCGCGCGGCAAAGGGGCTCTGGGCCGCGTCCAGCGTCGCCAGCCCCTCGGCGACATGGACGTCGAGGATCGGGGTGAGGGTCTCGGGCGTCAGATCCGCGAGCATCATGTTCAGGGTCTGCACGAAATCCTGCCGCATATCGGCAATCACGCAGCCCATGGCCGAGGTCACGCCCGGATAGCGCGGGATGATCGCCCGGGCGAGCCCGACCTCGCGCAGCATCGCCGTCGCATGGAGCGCGCCGCCCCCGCCAAAGGGCATGAAGGCAAAGGCCTTGGGATCATGCCCGCGCTCGATGCTCACCAGCCGGATCGCGCCCGCCATCCGCGCATTGGCCACGGTCAGGATCGCTTCGGCTGCCGCCAGCGGGTCGAGGCCGAGCGGCGTGCCTACATGTGTCGCAATGGCCTCCCGCGCGGCTTCCACATCCAGCCGGTCGAGGCTGCCGCCAATGGGGTTCTCCGGGTCGATCCTGCCCAGCACCACATTGGCATCCGTCACCGTGGGCCGCGTGTTGCCCTGACCATAGGCCACGGGGCCGGGCGTCGAGCCCGCGCTTTCCGGCCCGATCTGCAACAGCCCGCCCTTGTCCACCGAGGCAATCGAGCCGCCCCCCGCGCCAATCGTCGCGATCTCGATCATCGGCGTGCGGATCACCATGCCAAAGTCGATCGCCGTCTGCGGGCTGAGCGCGGGCACCCCGCCCGTGACCAGCGAGACATCGAAGCTCGTCCCGCCCATATCCCCGGTGATCACATCCGGATAGCCCGCCGTCTCGGCGATATAGGCCGCCGCCGTCACCCCCGCCGCAGGCCCTGACAGGGCCGTCCGCACAGGTCTGGCGCAGGCGGTCTCGACGCTCATCACGCCGCCATTGGATTGCACGATCAGGAACTCGCCCCCGGACCCGCCGCCCTTGAGCGCGGCCTCGAGCCGGTCGAGATAGCCCGCCACCTCCGGCTGCAGATAGGCGTTGAGCGCGGTGGTCGAGAACCGCTCGAACTCCCGGATCTCGGGCAGGATCTCGGACGAGCCGCTCACATGGGGCGTGGGCCAGACCTCCCGCACGGCGGCGAGGGCCGCGGCCTCATTGGCCGGATTGGCATAGCTGTTCACAAAAAGGACCGCGACCGATGCGCAGCCCGCCTCCAGCAGTTGCGCTGCCGCGTCCCGCACCGCGTCGAGATCGACCTGGGTGTGCAGCGTCCCATCCGCCAGCACCCGCTCGGGCACCTCAAGGCGCAGGTCGCGGGGCACCACCGGGTGGAATTCGCCGCGCAGCCCCCATGTGTCGCGCCGATCCCGCCGCCGCATTTCCAGCACATCGCGGAACCCTTCGGTGGTGATCACCCCGGTCTTGGCGCCCTTGCGCTCCAGCAGGGCATTGGTCCCGGCGGTCGTGCCATGGACCACCGCGCCGACAGTGCTCAGATCCGGCACATGCACCCCGATCCCGGCGAGAAACCCTGCCGACTGATCCGGGCGGGAGGTCGGGACCTTCGCCACCCGGGCGCGGCCCGTCCCCTCGTCCAGCACGAAGACATCCGTGAAGGTCCCGCCCACATCGACGCCGATCAAAACGCTCATGGCGTGACCTCCTGCCAGGCAGGGCCGTATTGCTCGGTGGCGGCCTCGGGGCTGAGATAGCCGAGACGTACATCCCGGGCGACGGCCTCGGGCTCGCGCTCGGCGGCCGCGCCATAGCCCCCGCCACCGGGCGTCTCGAGCCGCACGCTCTGGCCCTTGGTCAGGCGCATGCCCACGGCCTTGGAGGCGAGCGGCGGCACCTGCCACCCCTCCGGCTGCTCATAGCGGAACACGTTCAGCGCCCCGTCACCGCCCCCGGCCACGCCCTTGGGCGCGAACCTACCACGCTCGCCAAAGAGGAAGGCTTCAGCCTCCTCCTCCAGTAGCTCGATCTCATAGGTGGCGCCCAGCCCGCCGCGATGGGCCCCGGGGCCTGCACTGTCGGGCCGCAAGGCCCATTGGCGGAACATCACCGGATAGGCTGCCTCAAGAATCTCCGCTGGCGGGATCGTCGCCGTCGAAATCGGCGCATTCCCGTGGTTCAGCCCGTCGCTCTCGGGGCTGCCGCCATGCCCGCCCCCGTAGAAGGAGAACATCACCCAGCGCGCGCAATTCCCGCGCCGCCCGGCAATCGAGAGCGCATTGATCGTGCCATAGGCATTCGCCACCACCCGATCCGGAATGGCCTGTGCGGCGGCCGAGAAGATCACGTCGATCATCCGCAGGATCGTCTCTGTATAGCCGCCCGTGGGGGCCGGGAACTCTGCCGAGAGGATCGAGCCCTCGGGCACCGTCACCTCGATCGGGCGCATCACCCCGGCATTGGCGGGCAGGCTCGGAAAGATATGCTTCATCGCCACATAGGCCGTCGCAATCGTCGTGGGCAGGGCGATATTGACCGGCCCCTTGACCACCCCCGCACTGCCCGTGAAGTCGAGGCTCAGCCGATCGCCTGCGATCTCCAGCGCGACCTTGATGGCCAGCGGCTCCGGGTCGATCCCGTCATTGTCGAGGTAGTCCACCGCTTCCCAGCGGCCATCGGGCAGGGCAGCGATCTCGGCCCGCATCAAGGCCTCCGCCCGGTCGGTCAGGGCCGTGAGCGCGCCTTGTACCGTCGCCACCCCGTAATCCGACAGGAGCGCGTCCAGCCGTTTGACCCCCAGATCGAGCGCGCCGAGCTGGCCGTTCAGATCCCCCTGGGCGGAGGCGGGCAGGCGCGTGTTGCGCATCAGGATATCGACGATATCAGTCTGCAGCACCCCGGCGCGCACGAGCTTGACAGGGGGCAGGACAAACGCCTCCTGAAACACTTCCGTGGCGGAGGGGTTGTAGTTGCCCGGCACCGCGCCGCCCACATCATGCCAATGGCCGACCGAGGCGAGAAAACACAGAAGCTCCCCATCGCGAAAGACCGGGCGCACCAGCCGCATATCGCTCAGATGGGTGCCGCCGATATGGGCATCATTGAAGATATAGACATCGCCCTCGGCCAGATCGCCGTCCCTTGCGGCCTTCTCGATCACCGCCTTGACCGCAAAGGCCATGACCCCGACGAAGATCGGCAGGCCCGATTTGCCCTGCACCAGCGTGTCGCCGGTCTCGGCGTGGTAGATCCCGTGGGAGGCGTCATGGGCCTCGGCGATGATCGGGTTGAAGGCCGCGCGAAAGAGCGTCGCGTCCATCTCATCAGCGATCTGCTCCATCCGCCCTGCCAGCACCGCGAGGGTGATCGGGTCGATCTCGGAGGGGGCGGGGGCGCTCATGACTGGGCTTCGCCCAACCGCGCCTCCCCCATGTCGTTCCAGACCTCCTGCCGCCAGAGTTTCCCCGCCCGCAGCTCGAACCGATCGACAAAGCGGATGCCCTCGAACGCGGTGCCGCCCGGCCAGGCGCCAGCGAGCGTGCCCCGGCAGATCACCACCGGGCTGCCGTCAGTCATGGCCGTGTCGAAGCCCGTATAGGTTTTGGCGATCCCGGCGTAGCGGGGCTTGGACCAGGCGATAAGCTCTTCAAGCCGGGTCATACGGACGCCGCCGGGAAAGGTCATCTCGAACCCTTCGGCAAGGAACCCGGCTGCGCGGTCGAGATCCCGCGCTTCCATCGCCCGCAGGAAATCGCGCACGGTTTTTACTGGATCAGGCAGGGCGGGGGCCGGGCTGCGGTTCTGACCGCCGCGCATGTAGCCCGCTGCGCTGACCTCATGGGTGAGGACCGTCACCGCGTCCGGATCGGCGGGGAGGACCGCACGCACCGCATCCGTCAGGCCCCGGCCCAACCGGGTCTTCGTGTCGATGTCATAGCCCTCAATCAGGTGCAGTTCGATCACCGGCATCCGCTGTCATCCCCCCTGGCAGATCGGGTTCCGGCAGGGACCTGTCTGCTTTTTGATACAGGTGAAGCTATGGCGATAGACCAAAAAGGGTAGGGTTTGTGATCCATAATCTTGCGCCTGCGCCGAACCGGGCTAGGTGGCGCTTGGGAAGAGAGGGCGACGCACCATGGATGGCGGCAGCGGGACACACCTCCCCGAGGGGGGCAAGGCACGGCGGGTCTACCTGCAGTTGCGCGATATGATCGTGCAGGATGCCATGCGCCCCGGGGACCTCCTGCCGGGGGAGCAGAAGCTCGCCGCACGCTTCGGGGTGAGCCGGGTCACGATCCGCCGGGCGTTAGAGGCCTTGGCCGAGGATGGGCTGATCGACAAGCGCGCAGGGGCGGGCAGCGTGGTGCGCGCGCCGGGGGCGGCGGGGTCGGTCCTAACGGGCAATCTTGCCTCGCTCATGCCGCAGCTAGTCGAGATGGGGCAGCGCACCGAGGCGCGGCTCCTGGCGTTCTCCTATGGCGAGGCGCCGGGCGCGGTGCTGCAGGCGCTGGCGCTGGAGCCGTCCGAGCAGGTGCAGACCGCCACGCGCGTGCGGCTCCTGGGCGGGGTGCCGTTTTCGCATCTCACAACCCATGTGCCAGCGCGGATCGCGACGAACTACTCCGAGGCGGATCTGGCGACCACGCCGCTCTTTCGCCTGCTGGAGCGGAGCGGGGTGCGCATCGCCTCCGCCCATCAATCGGTGACGGCGACGCTGGCGACGCCCGAGGTCGCCGACGCGCTCGACGTGGCCGTGGGCTCGGCCCTGACCGCGCTGACACGCATCGTGCGTGATGTGGACGGGCAGGGGATCGAGTATCTCTCGGCGCTTTACCGGCCGGATCTTTACCGGCTCGACATGACCCTCTGCCGGGTCGGGGCCGAGGACAACCGCCATTGGGAGCCGGTGCTCAGCGAGCCGCCCACCCCGTCAGAGGGGGCCGCATGAGCGCCGGGCCGCAGACCCTGCTGGACAAGCTCTGGCACGCCCATGAGGTGCTGCGCCGGAAGGATGGCACGTCGCTTCTCTGGGTGGACCGGCACCTCCTGCATGAGGGCTCGCACCACGCTTTTGCCAAGCTCGCAGCACGGGGCCTACCCGTTGCTGCGCCAGAGCAGAGCTTTGCCGTGGTCGATCACTACGCCCCCACGCGCAACCGCGACGAGGGGGGCGTCACGCCCGAGATCCGCAGCATGATCGCCCGGCTGAAGGAGAACGCGGCGCGGCATAAGATCCGCCTCTTTGACCTGATGGACCCGGATCAGGGGATCGTCCATGTGATCGGGCCGGAGCAGGGGCTCACCCTGCCGGGCCTCACCATCAATTGCGGCGACAGCCATACCTCGACCCATGGCGCGTTCGGCGCGCTGGCCTTCGGGATCGGGGCCACGGAAGTGGCCCATGTGCTCTCCACCCAGACCATCTGGCAGGCCCGGCCCAAGACCTTGCGTCTGCGGTTCGACGGGGCGCTCGGGCCCGGGGTCGGGGCCAAGGACATGGCGCTGGCCTGGATCGCGCAGTTCGGGGCGGATGCGGCCCGGGGTCATGCGATCGAGTATACCGGTGCAGCCGTGCGGGGCCTGACCATGGAAGGGCGGATGACGCTCTGCAATCTCTCGATCGAGGGCGGGGCCAAGCTCGGCCTGATCGCGCCGGATGAGACCACCTTCGCCTATCTCAAAGACCGACCCTACGCGCCGCAGGGCACGTCCTGGGACCGGGCCTGCGCCGATTGGGCGGCCCTGCCCAGCGATGCTGAGGCCGCGTTTGATCGGGAGGAGAGCCTCGATTGCGCGCAGATCGCGCCGGTCGTCACCTGGGGGACGCGACCGGATCAGGCCATTCCGGTGACCGGCACCCTTCCCCGCGGGGAAGGTTCAGAGGTTAATTCTACATTAACTTACATGGGCTTAGAGGCGGGTCGCCCGATTGCTGGCGTGCCCGTGGATCAGGTCTTTATCGGCTCTTGCACCAATGGCCGGATCGAGGATCTGCGCGCGGCGGCGGCGGTTCTGGCGGGACGCGCGGCGCGGGTGCCCGGGCAGGTCTCGCCCGGCTCGGCCCGGGTGAAGGCGCAGGCAGAAGAAGAGGGGCTCGACCGGATTTTCACCGCCGCCGGGCTGGACTGGACGGGCGCGGGTTGTGCCATGTGCGTCGGTATGAATGGCGACCTAGTGGCGCCGGGCGCGCGCTGTGCCTCGACCACGAACCGCAATTTCAAAGGCCGACAGGGCCCCGGTGCGCGGACACATCTTATGTCGCCTGCCATGGTCGCGGCTGCGGCCGTCACGGGCGAGATCACCGATGTGCGTCCCCTTCTGGCCGGGAGGGCCGTGGCATGAGCGCGCGCGGCTGGCAGAAACATTTGGGCCTTGCCGTGGGGCTTCCGATGGCGGGGATCGACACGGATCAGCTCATCCCGGCGCGCTTCATGGCGACGCCGCGGGATCAGGGTTATGGCGGGTTTCTCCTCCATGATTTGCGGTATGACGGGGCGGGGGCAGCGGTGCCCAACTTCGTGCTGAACCGGCCCGAGAGCGCGGGCGCCTCGATCCTCGTGGCCGGGCGAAATTTCGGCTGTGGCTCCTCGCGGGAGGCGGCGGTCTATGCCCTGATCGATTACGGGATCCGCGTGGTCGTGGCCCCGAGCTTTGGCGATATCTTTGCGGCCAATGCGGTGAATAACGGGCTCTGCCCGGCGCAGGTTTGCGAGAAGACGAGCGCGTCGATGCTTGATGCGCTGGCCGAGGCGCCGCGCCGGGTGACCGTGGATCTTGAAGCCTGCGAGATCGTTGGGCCCGCCTGCCGGGTTCCGTTCCGGCTCGACCCGGTGTGGCGGCAAAAGCTGATCGAAGGCTGGGACGATATCGATCTGACTCGGGCCTATGCGGCGGATATCACCGCCTTTCGCGACCGGGATGCGCGGGCCCGCCCCTGGGCGGCGGTGCGGCCCCCGGGAGGGCACGGATAGACAACAGACCGCGTGTCACGCGGCAGAGGGGCACCGGCATCGCCCCGGACAGGTGCCACAACAGGGAATGGGTCGCCGCAGCGCGGTCTGAACACGAAGGAGCATAGTGATGAAACATACCGTATTGGGCACCGTTCTGGCGGGCAGCCTCAGCCTGAGCGGCGGTGCGGCCTGGTCCATGGACACGCTGACGGCGGTCCATGCCTTTCCGACCACGCTGATCTACACCAAGAGCTTTCTGGAATTCGTCGACAAGGTGAATGCTGCGGGCGAAGGCGTGGTGCAGATCGAGGTGCGGGGTGGCCCCGAGGCGATCGGCATGTTCCAGCAGCCCGATGCGGTGCGCGACGGGATCGTGGACATGGTCTATACGCCCGGCTCCTTCTATGGCGGTGCGCTGCCTGAAAAGGACGCCATGGTGGCTTCGAACCTCACGGCGGTCGAGACCCGGACGAATGGTGGCACCGAGCTGATCGACCAAATCCATCAGGAGAAAATGGGCCTCAAGTATCTCGGCTGGTTCGATAGTGGGGTGAGCTACAACCTCTGGACCGTCGATGAACCGACCTTTGAGGATGATGGCGATCTGAGCGTTTCGGGCATCAAGCTGCGCGGGAACGCGGTTTATAACGCGTTCTTCACCGAGTATCTGGGCGCGCAGGTGATCGACCTGCCGACCACGGATGTCTATGCGGCGCTGGAGCGGGGTGTTGTGGATGCCACGGGCTGGACCCAGATCGGGCTGATTGACCTGAAGTGGAACGAGTTCCTGAACTACCGGATTGAGCCGAGCTTCTTTTCCACCGATCTCGGGGTGATCGTGAACCTTGAGAAGTGGGAGAGCCTGAGCGAAGAGGCGCGCACCATTCTACAGGATGTGGCGATCCAGCATGAGAAGGACAGCGTCGCGGCCCTGACGGCCAAGCGCGACGAGGATTTCAAGGCGCTGGATGCGGGCGGCATGAAGGTCGTGAGCCTCGAGGGCGATGCCAAGGCGCGGTATCTGGCTGCCGCGCGCGAGAAGACCTGGGAGCGGATGAAGGGTCTGATGGCCGAGCACCCCTCGGGGGACGGCAATTACGACACGCTGATCTCGCTCTTCTACGATCCGGCGCAGGATTGATCTGAGAGAGGCGCCGACGGGGTAAGCCCGTCGGCGCGGACCCGCCCCGCCCATGCGCGTGCTTGTGAAACTCTATGACGGATGGATCGTCGGGATGGCCGCCCTTGCCGGGCTCGGCCTTGTCTGGCTGATGGTGTCGGTGATCGTCTCGGTGGTGATGCGCAATGCGGGCGTGCAGCCCTTTGCCTGGCTCTTTACGTCCGCGGAGTACAGCTTGCTCTACCTGACAATGCTGGGCGCACCCTGGCTCGTGCGGGAGAAGGGCCATGTGCATATCGAGCTGGTCACCGCCGCCTTGCCCGAAGGGCTGCGGCAGGTGGTGAGCCGAGCGGTCGCACTTCTCTGCGTGCTGGTCTGCGTGATCCTCGCGTGGAAGGGCGTGGAACTCTGCCTGCGCAATCTGGAGCGGAACGACTATGACGTCCGCGCCTACTTCTTTCCGCGCTGGATGCTGACGATTTCCTTCCCCATCGCCTTTGGCTTCATGGCGGTGGAGTTCATGCGCTTCGTTGTCGGGCGCGAGATCCTGCATTCGGGCGAAGCGGGGATCCACGAGTAATGGACGGGCCCGATGGAATGGTTTGAGGCGCTCGCCCTGCTTTTGGGGGCCATCGTGGCGCTCATGGCGCTGGGCATGCCCGTGGCGCTGGCCTTTCTGGCGGCGAATATCTTGGGCGCCTGGGTCTTCATGGGCGGCGACCGAGGGGTCGTGCAGCTTCTGAACAACGGGCTCGGGGCGCTGACGAAATTCGCGCTGGTGCCGATCCCGCTCTTCCTGCTGATGGGGGAGATCTTTTTCCATACCGGCCTCGGCGGGCGCATGTTCACGGCCATTGACCGGCTGCTGGGGCGACTGCCTGGGCGGCTGAGCTATGTCACCGTGCTGGGCGGCACCGGGTTCTCGACCCTCTCGGGCTCCTCCATGGGGTCCACCGCGCTGCTGGGCAGCCTGATGGTGCCGGAGATGCAGGCGCGCGGCTACAAGTCCCATATGAGCATCGGGCCGATCCTCGGCACGGGCGGTCTCGCGATCATCATCCCGCCCTCGGCGCTTGCGGTCCTGCTGGCCACACTGGCGCAGATCGATGTGGGCGCGTTGCTGATCGCGGGCGTGTTCCCGGGGCTGATCCTTGCCGGGTTCTATATCGCCACGATCTACATCCAGACCCGGCGGGACCCGAGCGCGGCGCCTGCCTATGACGTCACGCCGATCTCGGCGCTGGCCAAGCTCGGCCTCTTGCTCCGCGATGTGGTGCCCATGGTGGGGGTGATGATCGTCATCGTCACCCTGATGATCTTTGGCATCGTCACCCCGTCCGAGGCGGCGGCCTTTGGCGCGCTGGGGGTGATCCTGCTGGCGGCCATGTTCCGTTGCCTCACTCTGAAGGCGCTGAAGGCCTCGGTCATCGGCGCACTCAAGGTCACGCTCATGGCTTATATGATCGTCTTCGGCTCGGCGACCTTCAGCCAGCTTCTGGCTTTTTCCGGGGCGTCGCGGGGGCTGATCACCTGGGCGACGGGGTTCGAGCTTGACCCGATCTGGATGCTGCTGGCGATGTTCGGGGTGCTCCTGATCCTTGGCATGTTCATGGAGCAGATCTCGATCATGCTCTTGACCGTGCCGATCTTCTTTCCGCTGGCCGAGAGCCTCGGCTTTGACCTGGTTTGGTTCGGGCTGATCATGCTTCTGGCGCTGGAGATCAGCTTCACCACGCCGCCATTTGGTCTCTTGCTATTCGTGATGAAGGGCGTGGCCCCGCCCAGTACGACCATGCGCGAGATCTATCTGGCGGCGATCCCGTTCATCCTTTGCTCGCTGGCGCTAGTGGCGCTCTTGATCCTCTTCCCGCCGCTGGCCACGTGGCTGCCCGGGCGCGGCGGGTAGACAGGGTGCAGGAGGCCGGACTAGCCTGCCCCTCTGACGTGCGTTTCGAGAAAGGGATTGCATGAATTTCGCCCTTTGGCTGGTGCGCAGCGCGACGCGCGCCCCAGATGCCCCCGCCCTCTATACCGGCACCAGGCTGGAGACGGACTATGCGGGCTTTGCCGATCAGGCGGCCCGGATCGGGGCGGCGCTGGCCGCGCGCGGGATCGGCAAGGGCGACCGGGTCGGCGTCTTCATGAAGAACTGCACGGATTATCTGCGGGTGCTCTACGGTATCTGGTGGAGCGGGGCGGCGGCGATCCCGATCAACGCCAAGCTCCATCCACGAGAGGCGGAATGGATCCTCTCGGATGCTCAGGCGACCCTGTGCTTTACGACCCCGGATCTGGCCGAGGGGCTGGCCGAAGTCGCGCCCGCTTGTCCTTGCGTGGTCAGTGGCAGTCCCGATTTCGCCGGGATGCTCGCCACTAAGCCCATGCCGGAACCGGTGGAGATGGCGCGCGAGGATCTCGCCTGGCTCTTTTACACCTCCGGCACCACGGGCAAGCCCAAGGGCGTGATGATGAGCACGGCGACCATCACCGCCATGACCCTCAGTTACTTCGTGGATGTGGACGAGGTCAGCGCCGAGGATGCGATCCTCTATGCCGCGCCCATGAGCCATGGGGCGGGGATCTACAACTTCATGCATGTGCTGCGTGGCGCGCGCCATGTGGTGCCCGAAAGCGGCGGGTTTGAACCGGCGGAGATCTTTGCACTGGCCGCCGAGATGCGCGCGGTCAGCATGTTCGCCGCGCCCACCATGGTGCGCCGGATGATCGATGTGGCCAAGGCGACGGGGGCAACGGGGGACGGGATCAAGACCGTCATCTATGCGGGCGGGCCGATGTATGTGGCGGACATCGTGGAGGCGGTCGAGGTTCTCGGCGACCGTTTCGTGCAGGTTTACGGGCAGGGCGAGTGCCCCATGGGGATCACGGCCCTGAGCCGGGCCGATGTGAGCGACCGCAGCCATCCGAACTGGCAGGCGCGGCTGGCCTCGGTCGGCACCGCCCAGACCATCAGCGAGGTTGCGATCCTCGACGCGAGCGGCGCGCCCGTGCCCGTGGGCGAGACCGGCGAGATCGCCGTGCGGGGCGCGGGCCTGATGCTCGGTTATTGGAACCGGCCCGAGGCCACGGCGGACACGATCAAGGGTGGCTGGCTCTGGACCGGGGATATGGGGCGGCTTGATGCGGACGGCTACCTGACCATGGTGGACCGCTCCAAGGACATGATCATTTCGGGCGGCTCGAATGTGTATCCTCGCGAGGTCGAAGAGGTGCTTCTGACCCATGACAGCGTGGCGGAGGTCTCCGTCGTGGGACGGCCTCATCCGGAATGGGGGGAGGAGGTCGTTGCCTTTGTCGTCCCCACCTCCGGCGCGGCTTTGGCGGAGGCGGCGCTCGACGCGCTTTGCCTCGATCAGATCGCGCGGTTCAAGAGGCCCAAGGCCTATATCGCGATTTCGGAGCTGCCGAAGAACAATTACGGCAAGGTCCTCAAGACCGATCTGCGGGCGCGGTTGCAGGGCGATTAAAGCCCGGGCCCCTGCGCCAGATCATCCCCTCGCCTAAAGCGGCGATTAGGACTAGGCTTTGATCCATGCGCATCGAGCCGCCCTCCACGCCACAACCGGCGAGCACCGTGTCCGGGATCGACGACTCCGCCTGGTCCGAGGTGCTGCGGGCGGTGGATGACACCTATTCGGCGTTGATCGAGAACCAGACGGCGCTGGAGGCGCGCAACCGCGAGCTGGAGGATCTGCGCCGGTTCATGGGGTCGGTCATGGCCTCGGTCTCGGACGTGCTTCTGGTGGTGTCGCGGACCGGGGATCTGCAGGAATGCAGCGCGTCGCTGCTGCGACTGACGGAGCGGGACCGCGAGGACATTCTCGAACAGCCTGTGGCGACGCTCTTTGCCGCCGAGGATCAGTCTCGGCTGGCCGATGCCTTGCAGGCGGTGATCTCGGCCAAGGCGCGGGTGGATTTCGAGGCGGATCTCGCCCATGGCGAAGGGGCCGCGACGCTGGAGTTTAGCATTGCTCCCCGGCTGGACGATCGGGGACGGGCGACGGGCGCGGTTCTGACCGGGCGGCCCGTGGGGGAGCTGCGTCAGGCCTATGCGGAGCTCGCCAAGAGCCACGACGCCCTGCAACAGACTCAGGCCCAGCTGGTGCGCAATGAAAAGCTCGCGTCCCTCGGTCGGCTGCTCGCGGGGGTGGCCCATGAGCTGAACAATCCGATCAGCTTTGTCTATGCCAATGCCCATGCAATGGAGCGCTACGCCACCAAGTTCGAGACATATTTCGAACGGGTGCAGGAGGGCGCGGACCGGGCCGAGCTTGTGTCGCTGCGTGAGGAGCTGAAGCTGGACCGGGAGATCCTCAACCTGCGCGAGGCCATCGACGGGGCCCGGGACGGGGCGGAACGGGTGCGTGATATCGTGGCCGATCTGCGGCGGCTCTCGGCGGAGGGTTCGGGCGAGACCGAGGAGTTTGATCTGGCCGAGGCGGCACGCACTGCGGCCAGCTGGGTCGCGCGCGGGGCGCGAGGCGAGCTGCGGATCACCTTCATGGGGCTCGATGCGGCCCCGGTCGCGGGCAAGCCGGGACATATTCAGCAAGTGGTCATGAATCTGGTGCAGAACGCGGTGGATGCCATGGCCGATCAGGAGGATGCATCGCTGCATTTGGACATACGTCAGACCGGGGATCTTCTGACCCTCGATGTCACCGATACGGGGCCGGGCATTCCGGAGGAGGTCGCGCCCCATATCTTCGATCCGTTCTACACCACCAAACCGGTGGGGCAGGGGACGGGGCTTGGCCTCGCCATCTCGCACAAGATCGCCGATGAGCATGGCGGGCGGCTTTTGCACGTGCCCACCGAGCACGGAACCTGCATGCGGCTGGAACTGCCCGTGGTGACGGTTCCATGACCCGGCGGCGGAGCATGCTCTGGCTGCAATCTGCGGGTTGCGGCGGTTGCACCATGTCGCTTCTGTGTGCCGAGGCGCCGGGCGTTCTGCATGCGCTGGAGGGGGCGGGGATCGACCTGCTCTGGCACCCGGCGCTCAGCGCCGAGAGCGGGGCGGAGGTGCGCGCGCTGCTCGCGGGGATCGAGGCCGGAGAGATCCCGCTCGATATCCTCTGTGTCGAGGGCGCGGTGGCCAAAGGACCCAAAGGGACCGGGCGATACCAGATGCTCTCAGGCACCGGACGGTCGATGCTGGATTGGGTCGAAAGCCTCGCGCCCCATGCGGGCCATGTGCTGGCCGTGGGCAGTTGCGCGGCCTTTGGCGGCGTGACCTCGGCGGGCGGGAACCCGACCGATGCGGTGGGTCTGCAATATGAAGGCACCCACCCGGGGGGCGTGCTGCCGCCGGAATTTCGCGGAGGCGAGGGCCTGCCGGTGGTCAACATCGCGGGCTGTCCGACCCATCCCGATTGGGTGACCGAGACGCTTCTGATGCTGGCGGGCGAGGACCTGACGCCAGAGGCGCTCGATGTCTATGCCCGGCCCCGGTTCTACGCGGATCATCTGGTGCACCATGCCTGTCCGAAGAACGAATACTACGAATACAAGGCCAGCGCCCGCGCCCTGTCGGAGATGGGTTGTATGATGGAGCATCTGGGCTGTGTCGGCACGCAAGCCGTGGGGGATTGTAACATCCGTCCCTGGAACGGGTCCGGCAGTTGCACGCGCGGCGGCTATCCTTGCGTGAACTGCACGGCCCCCGAGTTTGAGGAACCGCGCCATCCGTTCACCGAGACCCCGAAACTGGCGGGGATCCCCGTGGGGCTGCCCACGGATATGCCCAAGGCCTGGTTCATGGCTTTGGCCTCGCTCAGCAAGGCCGCGACCCCGCCGCGCGTGGGCGAGAACGCGGTCTCGGACCGGGTGCGCGTGCCGCCGACCTTGCGAAAGCCCCCCGGCTCATGAGCGAGCGCGAGCTTCTGGTCGGGCCGTTCAACCGGGTGGAAGGGGATCTGGAGCTGCGGCTCGAGATTTCCGGCGACCGGGTACAAGCGGCCTATGCAAACTCACCGCTCTTTCGCGGGTTCGAGATGATGCTCCTAGGCAAGGCGCCGCAGGATGCCCTGACCCTGACACCGCGCATCTGCGGGATTTGCTCGATCAGCCAGTCGGCGGCTGCGGCCCGAGCCTTGGCGGCGGCGCAGGGCGTGGCGCCCACCGAGAACGGCGGGCGGGCGACGCAGATCATTCATGCGGTCGAAAATGTGGCGGATCACATCACGCATTTTGCCCTCTTCTTCATGCCCGATTTCGCGCGCCCCGACTACGCGGCGCGGGACTGGCATGGCGCAGTGACCGAGCGGTTTCTGGCCACAAAGGGCTCTATGGCCCATGCAACACTCTCGGCGCGCGCCGAGCTTTTGCATATTCTCGGGCTGCTTGCGGGCAAATGGCCCCATACGCTCGCGATCCAACCGGGCGGCGTGACCAAGACCCCGACGGCCCGCGACAAGGCGCGGATCGCACTTAGCCTCGCGGGGTTCCGGCGATTTCTGGAGAAGGATCTCTTTGGCGCGCCGGTGGAGGCGTTTGCGGAGCTGAGCTCGGTTGCGGATCTGACGGCGTGGGAGACCGGGGATGCGGGGCTCTTTCTGCGCATCGCGCGGGATCTCGGACTGGGCGAGATGGGGGCGGGGCCCGGGCGGTATCTGTCCTTTGGGGCCTATGCAGGGGCCGCGGGTCCGGCCTTTGCCCAAGGGGTCTGGGATGGCGCGCTGCGCCCCTTTGATCCGGCGGATGTGGTCGAGGATCTGAGCCATGCCTGGATGCTGGGGGCGGATGCCCATCCTGAGGCCGGACAAACCCGGCCCGATGAAGACATGGCCGCCCCCGCCTATAGCTGGTGCAAGGCGCCACGCCTCGCGGGGCAGGTGGCCGAAACCGGAGCCTTTGCCCGGCAAGTGGTCGACGGGCACCCGCTGGCCCGGGCGCTCGCGGCTTCGGGCGGCAGCACGGTGCTCAGCCGGGTCGCCGGTCGGCTCTTGGAGGTGGCGCGGACGCAAATCCTGCTGGAAGAGTGGACCCGGGCGCTCGATCCCGGGGCGGTCTTCATGATGCAGGGTGAAACCCCGCGCGAAGGTGAAGGCGTCGGCCTGGTCGAGGCCGCGCGCGGCGCGCTGGGCCATTGGCTGCGGATCGAGAAGGGCAAGATCGCGGGCTATCAGATCATTGCGCCGACCACGTGGAATTTCAGCCCGCGGGACCGGGCGGGGCAGCCCGGGGCGGTCGAGGCCGCGCTGGCCGGGGCGCCTGTGGGACCGGCGGAAGAGACGCCGATCGCCGTCCAGCATATCGTGCGCAGCTTCGATCCCTGCATGGTCTGCACGGTCCACTGAGATGGAGGGCCGCCGCATTCGCGTGCGCGGGCAGGTGCAGGGGGTCGGGTTCCGCCCCTTCATCTGGCAACTCGCTCAGGCGCGGGGGCTGCGGGGCGAGGTTCTGAATGATCCCGAAGGCGTGCTGATCCATGTCTGGGGCGCGGATCTGGAGGGGTTTGCCGCCGAGATAACCGCCAAGGCCCCGCCGCTCGCGCAGGTCGATGCGGTGGAGGTGGCGCCGCTGGACGGCGTGCCGCCGGAGGGGTTCTCGATTGCGGCCAGCGCCGGGGCGGGGAACCAGACCCGGATCACCCCGGATGCTGCGACTTGCGCGGAGTGTCTGGCCGAGATCCGCGACCCGGCGGAGCGGCGCTACGGCTACCCCTTCGCCAATTGCACCCATTGCGGTCCGCGCCTTACGATCATCGACGCGCTGCCCTATGACCGGGCCCAGACCGCGATGGCGGCGTTCCAGATGTGCGCGGCGTGTCGGGCAGAATACGAGGACCCCGAGGATCGCCGGTTTCATGCTCAGCCGATCGCCTGCCCGGCCTGCGGCCCGCGCCTGTGGTTTGAGCGGGACGGGGAGGAGATCGGTGGCGCGGCCATTGACATGGCCGCGCAGTCGCTCGCGGCAGGCGAGGTGGTCGCGATCAAGGGGCTCGGGGGCTTTCATCTCGCAGTGGACGCGCGCAACGACGCGGCCGTCGCGCGTTTGCGCCAGCGCAAGCGGCGGCCCGCGAAGCCTTTTGCCCTGCTGGGGACGCTCGAGATGATCCAGCGCCACTGCCCGATGCGGGGCGATGAACAGGCCTTGCTCAAGAGCCCAACCGCGCCGATCCTGCTGCTGAGGGCGCGGGGTGAGGCGCTCCCGAAAGAGATCGCGCCGGGGATGGATACGCTGGGCTGGATGTTGCCAAACACCCCCTTGCATCACCTTCTGCTTGATGCGTTTGGCGCACCGCTGGTTATGACCTCGGGCAACCTCTCGGGCGAGCCGCAGGTGATCGGCAATGCGGAGGCGCGGGAGAAACTGAGCGGGTTTGCAGATTCCTTCCTGATGCATGACCGGGAGATCCGGCGGCGTCTTGATGACAGCGTGATGCGGGTCTTGCGCTCCGGGCCCATGGTGCTGCGCCGGGCACGAGGGCAGGTGCCGGGCACGCTGCCCTTGCCCGAGGGGCTGCGCGAGGCCCCGCCCGTGGTGGCCTATGGCGGACAGATGAAGGGCGCGATTTGCCTGACCAAGGGGGGCGAGGCGTTGCTCGGGCACCATCTCGGCGAAATGGACAACTTGTTGACCATCGAGGCCTTCGATCAGGCGGATGCGGATTATGCGGCGCTCTTTGACCATAACCCAGCCGCGGTGGCTTGCGATCTGCATCCGGAGTTCCATGCTTCGCGCCATGGGGCGGCACGGGCGGAGGCGCTGGGCGTGCCGCTGATCGAGGTGCAGCATCACCACGCGCATATGGCTTCTTGCATGGCAGAGAACGGCTGGCCGCTCGATGCTGGCCCGGTGGTTGGGATCATCCTGGACGGGCTAGGGCTGGGGCCGGATGGTACGGTTTGGGGTGGCGAGGTCCTTCTGGGGGATTACACCAATTTCGAGAGGGTGGGGTGGCTGACCCCTGCGCCACTCGTCGGGGGCGACCGCGCGCAGGCGGAGCCGTGGCGGAATGCGCTGATGCGGCTCGATGCCGCGGGGCTGGGCGATTGGGCGGATCAAGCCTTCGCCGATCTTCCGCGCGATCTGTTGCGGCAGGCGGCAGAGGCCGGGGTGAATGCGCCGCTTTCCTCCAGTGCCGGGCGGCTCTTTGATGCGGTGGCGGCGATCCTCGGGATCTGCCCGGATCGGCAGAGCTATGAGGGCGAGGCGGCCATGCGGCTGGAGACTTTGGCAGGCACAAGGACTGGTCCTGCGCCGGGCTGGGCCGCCAATGTTGCGACGCCGCGTACCGATCCGATAGACCCTGCGCCGATGTTGCGCGCGCTGGTCGCGGAGTTGCAGTCGGGGGGGGATCCCGCCGCGCTGGCCCATGGGGCGCATCGCTGGGTGGCGGACGCGTTCGCCGCCCCGGCGCGCGCGATCGTTGAGGCGGGGCAGGCCCAGGCCGTCGCCCTTTCGGGCGGGTGTTTTCAGAATGCACTACTGTCCCGGATGGTCTGCGAGAGGCTCGCGGATCTGCCGGTTCTGACCCATGGAAAGGTCCCGGCCAATGATGGCGGACTCGCCATGGGACAGGCGGCAGTGGCCGCCGCTCGGCTGGTTCGCGGCGGATAGAAACTTCCCACCCCCTGCCGGAAACTGGAAATTCGATCACCGGGTTCAGAGACGGCCATCTCAGGTATTTCCGCATAACACGCTGAAAACAAGATTGTATTCCGTCGCACACAAATATCCGCCCAAAGGTTTGCGACCCCTTTCCAATCCATCGCCTACTGACCCAAAGCGCGGCCAGAGCTCCGTCCACAAGGGGCCGGGACGCGCAGGGACAGTGAATGGAGGACCCCCGGTGAGTGAGATCGAAACCTTTTATGACGTGATGCGGCGGCAGGGGATCACCCGGCGCAGTTTCATGAAATATTGCTCGTTGACGGCGGCGGCCCTCGGGCTTGGGCCGTCCTTCGTGCCCAAGATCGCCCATGCGATGGAAACCAAGCCGCGCACCCCGGTGATCTGGGTGCATGGGCTGGAATGCACCTGCTGTTCCGAGAGCTTCATCCGCTCGGCCCACCCGCTGGCAAAGGATGTGGTCCTGTCCATGATCAGCCTTGATTATGACGACACGCTCATGGCGGCGGCGGGCCACGCGGCCGAGGCGGCGATGGCGGACACGATCGAGAAATACAAGGGCAACTACATCCTCGCGGTGGAGGGCAACCCGCCCTTGAACGAGGACGGGATGTTCTGCATTTCTGGCGGCAAACCCTTTGTCGAGAAGCTGAAATACGCGGCCAAGGACGCCAAGGCGGTGATCAGCTGGGGGGCCTGTGCCTCCTATGGCTGTGTGCAGGCGGCCAAGCCGAACCCGACCCAGGCCACGCCCGTGCACAAGGTCATCACCGACAAGCCGATCATCAAAGTGCCCGGCTGCCCGCCGATCGCCGAGGTGATGACCGGGGTGATCACCTATATGCTCACTTTCGAGCGGATGCCCGAGCTTGACCGTCAGGGCCGCCCGAAGATGTTCTACTCCCAGCGGATCCACGACAAATGCTACCGCCGCCCGCATTTCGATGCCGGGCAGTTCGTCGAGGAATGGGACGATGACAATGCGCGCAAGGGCTATTGTCTCTACAAGATGGGCTGCAAGGGCCCGACCACCTACAATGCCTGTTCGACCGTGCGCTGGAATGAGGGGACATCCTTCCCGATCCAGTCCGGCCATGGCTGTATCGGCTGTTCCGAAGACGGGTTCTGGGATCAGGGCTCGTTCTACGACCGGCTCACCGACATCAAGCAATTCGGGATCGAGAAGAACGCCGATCAGGTAGGCCTTGCGGCCGCCGGTGTCGTCGGCGGGGGCGTGGCACTGCACGCAGCTGTCTCGGCCCTGAAAGCGGCCCAGAAGAAAACGCAATCCGATGCGTCCGAGGAGGTCTGATAGATGACCATTCAAACACCTAACGGCTATACGCTGGACAACTCGGGCAAGCGGATCGTGGTCGATCCGGTCACCCGGATCGAAGGCCATATGCGCTGCGAAGTGAATGTGGATGACGAAGGGGTAATCCGCAACGCGGTCTCCACCGGGACCATGTGGCGGGGGCTCGAAGTGATCCTCAAGGGCCGCGATCCGCGGGACGCTTGGGCGTTCACCGAGCGGATCTGCGGGGTCTGCACCGGCACGCATGCGCTGACCTCCGTGCGCGCGGTGGAGGATGCGCTGGGGATCACGATCCCGGACAACGCGAACTCGATCCGCAACATCATGCAGCTTAACCTGCAGATCCATGACCACGTGGTTCATTTCTATCATCTGCACGCGCTGGACTGGGTAAACCCGGTGAATGCGCTGCGCGCGGATCCGAAAGCGACCTCGGAGCTGCAGCAGATGGTCTCGCCGAGCCATCCGCTCTCCTCCCCGGGCTATTTCCGCGATGTGCAGAACCGCCTGAAGAAGTTCGTGGAAAGTGGCCAGCTGGGCCTCTTCAAGAACGGCTATTGGGACAACCCGGCCTATAAACTGCCGCCCGAGGCGGATCTGATGGCCACGACCCACTACCTCGAGGCGTTGGATCTCCAGAAGGAAATCGTGAAGGTTCACGCGATCTTTGGCGGCAAGAACCCCCATCCGAACTGGCTGGTGGGCGGGGTGCCGTGCCCGATCAATGTCCATGGGGATGGCGCGACCGGTGCGATCAACATGGAGCGGCTGAACATGGTCAGCTCCATCATCGACAAGTGCGATGAGTTCAACAAGAACGTCTATATCCCGGATGTGATCGCCATTGGCGGGTTCTACAAGTCCTGGCTCTATGGCGGCGGGTTGAGCTCGCAGGCGGTGCTGGCCTATGGGGATATCCCCGAGCATGCGAACAATTTCGACGCGGATCAGCTGCACCTGCCGCGCGGGGCGATCATCAATGGCGATCTGAGCACGGTCCATGACGTGGATGTGCGCGATCCGGAGCAGGTTCAGGAATTCGTCGACCACTCCTGGTACGATTATGGCGAGCCGGGCAAGGGTCTGCACCCCTGGGATGGGGTGACCGAGGCGAAGTTCGAGCTCGGGCCCAATCTCAAGGGCACCAAGACCAACATTAAGGAGATCGACGAGGCTGCGAAATACTCGTGGATCAAGGCGCCGCGCTGGCGGGGGCACGCGATGGAGGTCGGGCCGCTCTCGCGCTACATCGTCGGCTACGCCAAGGGCCACGAGGACATCTCGGAGCAGGTCAATGGCCTGTTGCGGACCATGGACCTGCCGGTGGAGGCGCTCTTCTCGACCCTGGGCCGGACGGCGGCACGGGCGCTGGAATCCGAGTATTGCGGGCGCTTGCAGAAGTATTTCTTCGACAAGCTCGTCACCAACATCAAGAACGGCGACGAGAGCACCGCGAACATCGAGAAATGGGACCCGTCGAGCTGGCCGAAAGAGGCCCAGGGCGTCGGCATGACCGAAGCGCCGCGCGGTGCGCTCGGCCATTGGGTGCAAGTCAAGGATGGCCGGATCGAGAATTACCAATGCGTGGTTCCGACCACCTGGAACGGCTCGCCCCGGGACAAGGAGGGCAATATCGGCGCCTTCGAAGCCAGCCTGATGAACACGCCCATGGAGCGGCCCGAGGAACCGGTCGAGATCCTGCGCACCCTGCACAGCTTCGATCCGTGCCTTGCCTGTTCGACCCATGTGATGTCGCCTGATGGCGACGAGCTGACCACGGTCAAAGTGCGCTGAGGGAGGGCGTGATCATGAAAACCGCAGCGATTTACCTGCTGACGACCGGGGCGGCGCTCGCCCATCCCGGCCATGCCGAGGCTGAAACCGGGCTCCTGCACTGGATCACGTCCGAAGACCACCTGCTGATCGTGGCGGCGCTTGGCTATGGGGTCGGGCTGGCCCTGCCCAGCTTGCGGGCGCGGCTTGGCCGCAAGTCGGAATGAGGAGGGGGCTGCCATGAACACCAGTACCCGCACCATCCACAAGCCCAATACAGAGGTCGAGCCGTTGCCGTCCTCGCGCCTAACGGGCGACGCTACGGCGGAGGATATCGACAGCATCCGCCGCCGCACCTCCGTCTATGTCTACCAGGTCCCTGTACGGCTCTGGCACTGGATCAACGCGCTGGCCATCGTCGTGCTCTGCGTGACGGGCTATTTCATCGGCTCGCCACCTCCGACGATGATCATCGGCGAGGCGACGGACCAGTTCGTCTTCGGCTATATCCGCTTTGCCCATTTCGCGGCGGCCATGATCATGACGATCGGCTTTTTCGGCCGGATCTACTGGGCGATGGTGGGCAATCACCATGCACGGCAGATGTTCTACCTGCCGATCTTCAACCGCCATTGGTGGGCCGAGATCCTGTTCGAGCTTCGCTGGTACATGTTCCTGGAAAAGGAGCCGAAGAAATATGTGGGCCACAACCCGCTGGCCCAGGTGGCGATGTTCTTCTTCATGACCTTAGGGCTGAGCTTCATGATCGTGACGGGCTTTGCGCTCTATGCCGAGGGCATCGGCGCTGGCTCGACACTGGAGACCATCTTTGGGCCGCTCCTCGTCTGGGTCGGCGGCAGCCAGATGATGCACACGCTGCACCATCTGGGCATGTGGGCCATCGTGGTCTTCGCGATCATCCACATCTATGCGGCGATCCGCGAGGACATCATGTCCCGTCAATCCATGGTCTCGACCATGATTTCCGGGCACCGGACCTTCAAGGATGACCGCCCCGAATAAGGTGGAATCATATCCCCCCAGAGGGCGTCCTTCGGGGCGCCCTTTTTCGTGCTGGGTGGAGCGTTTTCGGAAAATCCCGCAAGTGGAAACTAACTTTGCATCCGGATCTCGCGAAAACGCGCCGTTTGCATGCAATAGTATCCTGAAATCAACCACTTGGGATGGTGCGGCAGAAAGTCCGCCTGACAACCTGCGCGCAAGTGACAACCCTTTGAGCATTCGGGGTAGAAATCGGAAACCAATAAGCCGATCTCCGGGAGGGACTGACAGAATGACACAGCGAGTGCTGATCCTCGGGATCGGAAACGTGCTTTGGGCGGATGAAGGCTTTGGCGTGCGCGCCGTGGAGGAGTTGGCCCGCCGGTGGAAATTTCCTGACCATGTAAAACTGCTGGATGGGGGCACTCAGGGCCTCTATCTGCTGCCGTTTCTTGAAGAGGCGGATGTGCTTTTGGTCTTTGACGCGGTGGATTACGGGCTGGAGCCCGGCACCATCAAGGTGGTCGAGGATGACGAGGTGCCCCGTTTCATGGGCGCCAAGAAGATGAGCCTGCACCAGACCGGCTTTCAGGATGTGATCGCCACGGCGCAGCTGATGGATCAGTGCCCCGAGAAGCTCTGCCTCATCGGTGTGCAGCCCGTGGAGCTGGAGGATTATGGCGGGGGTCTGCGCCCGCTGGTGGCCGAGCGGGTCGCCCCGGCCATCGAGATCGCGCTCACCTATCTCGCGCGCCATGGTGTGCAGCCCGAGCCGGGCCAGAGCGCTGCGGACTTGCTGGCCGATCCGGCGATCCTGCGCGATGCCTATGAGGCCGGGCGTCCGTCCGAGGACGAGGCCTGCCGCACGGGCGATGCCCGCTTCTTCCCGGCCGGGGCCTGATCCCATGTGTCTCGGCGTTCCCATGCAGGTGATCTCGATCGACGGGATCGCCGCGCGTTGCTCCGACGGGCAGCGCGAGGAGCTGATTGATATTTCTCTCACCCCGGACGCGATCCCCGGCGTCTGGCTGCTGACCTTTCTCGGCGCCGCGCGTGAAGTGCTTGACGCAGATGAGGCGGCCAAGATCTCCGCGGCTCTGGGCGGTTTGAAGTCGCTCATGGCCGGAGACGGTTTGGGCGATGCCTTTGCCGATCTCGAGGCACGCGGTCCGCAACTTCCCCCCCATCTCGCTGCGGCGGCTGCCGCTGGCAAAACCACAGGATAATCCCCATGGCCTATTTGATCACACGATTGACCGATGAGCTGGGCTGGGCCCGGCTGGAGGATCTGGCCGCTTTCGAGGCACTGCTGGCCGCGCCCGGCGCCCATTGTGTTTTTGTCCCCGGCGATCCGGTGCGCAATCTCGAGAGCACGGATGTGGCGGTGATCCTGCCCGAGATCCGGCAGGCGTTTCAGAACCGCTTTGACGTGGCCATCGCCACCCCGGCAATCGAGCAGAACATCCTCAAGGCCGCGGGCGTGTTCAAGACGCCGAGCCTGATCTTTTTCCGCGACGGCGCCATGATCGGCGCGATCCCCAAGGTGCGCGACTGGGACGATTACATGGCGCGCGTCACCCGCATTCTGCAGCTTGAGACCGCCTGAGGAGGGCCCCATGGTACAGAACTTTCACCTGCCGCCTTCCGGATTTGGCCCCGGCTCACAAGCGGACCCGTCCGAGGGGCCGGAGCTTGAATACATGCCGCTGCCTTCGGGGATGCGGACCTATTCCACCCATCTGCCCGAGATCGACGAGATCGAAGCGGATGTGAGCACGGCCCTGGGCCTGCTGGCCGCGATGGCGGATGCCGCCGACCGGGTTGGTCGGGGTGGTGCGCCGGAGCAATTCGACCTACGCCCGCTCGACACGGCGAACCGCGCCCTTCTGGCTGAGACCATGGGCGATGGAGAGGTGTCGATGAAGTTGCGCGGGGTGCCTGCGCTGGCCGTGCAAGAGAGCGTCTTTGCCGGGGTTTGGCAGGTTAAGGGGGCCGAGGTCGATGCGATCGAGATCGCGCCCGTGCCGCAAGCCGCCCGGGACCGCGCCTTTGATGCCGTCGCCCCGGCGCTTGGGAAAGACGCGCCGCTCAGCCCGCAGGTGGTCAATGCGCCCGCCTTGCTGGCGGAGCTGCGGGACAAGTCCGACGCCTATGGGCCCGGGGTTGAGGCCCATGTGGTCAACCTGACCCTGCTGCCCCATACGGAGGCCGATCTCGACTGGCTCGCCGCCACCCTCGGGACCGGGTCGGTCGATGTGCTAAGCCGGGGCTATGGCAATTGCCGGGTGACAGCCACGGCCACGCCCCATGTCTGGCATGTGCAGTTCTTCAACTCCATGGATACGCGGATCCTCGACACCTACGAGGTGGGTCCCATGCCCGAGGTGGCCCTCGCCGCCCCCGAGGATCTGGTTGATAGCGGCGAGCGTCTGCGCGAAGTGCTGGAGGCGATCCGATGACCACTGCGCAAGGCATGAACCCCGGGTTTGAGGGCTCCTATATGGGGTCGGACGCTAAGATCAGCGCGCAGGCGGTGATGGAGTGCAAGATCTGCTGGACGCCCTATGACCCCGCCGAAGGGGACGAGCATCGCCAGGTTCTGCCCGGCACGCCCTTCACCGCGCTGCCCGAGGACTGGTCCTGCCCCAATTGCGATGCGCCCAAGGAGCAGTTCCTGGTGCTCGACGATCCGGGCTCCGTCGAGGCAGAAACCTCCGCCCATATGGAAGAGGCCGTCCGCGCCCTCGTGGCCGATTTCACCGAGATCTATCACGCCAAGATGCGCGATGTGCCGATCATCAACAAAGCCCTCCATGTGGAGGCTGTGGGCTTTCGCCCTCATGGCACGGGCTATCTCGGGGTGCTGATGTCGCCCTGGTTCATGAACCTCGTGCTTCTGCCGGGGCGGGACGAGGATTGGGCGGATCTGACCGCCGGGGCGAAGGAAAACCTCGACTTCCCCTCGGGCACCTATGAGTTCCTGCACAACACCCGCGAGACCGTAGGGGGCTACAAGGCCTGCTCGCTCTTCTCGCCGATGGAGGCATTCAACAGCCAAATGCAGGCGCTGGATACGGCGCGGGCGGTGATGGTGGCGCTCTTTGACGAGAACAACCGTGCCGAGACTGACCGGGCCGCCGAGATCCGCGCCACGCGGCAGGCCGAGCTTGATGCGGTGGCAGAGGCCGAAGCGGCCGCAAAAGCAGAGACCGAGGATGATGCCAAGGCTCGCGCCCGAGCCGAGACCGAGGCGGCCAAGGCCGCGATCCTGGCCGAAGCGCCGTCGCGGCGCGCGGTGATCTCGGGCGGTCTGGCCGGAGGCGAGAGCTGAGATCATGACGGGCCCCGGGTTGCAGTTGCGATGGACCAAGGCAGGCGCGCCCCCGCGCCTGATCCCTGAGGCTGCGATGCCGATCGGGGCCTTTCTGGCCGGGCGGCCCGCCGAGGAGGCTGCCGAGCTCTTGCCGCGGATCTTCAATGTCTGCGCGGTGACCCAGCGGGTGGCGGCGCGGCTGGCGCTGGACCTGCCGCCCTTGCCCTGGGATGCCAAAGCTCTGCAAGCTGAGATCCTGCGCGAACATGTGCTGGTCTTTGCCCTGCGCTGGCCGGTGCATCTGGGACTGCCACAGCGCCCGGACCTGCTGCAACAGTCAGGTGAGACCTTGCGCCACGCGCTCTTCGGAGCCGCGCCCTTGCCCCAGAGCCTGACCGCCTGTCTAGAGCTTCTGCGCGGGGCCGAGGCCCCGGGCCTCGCGGTGCTGAACGGGATCGAACGGACCTTTGCCCCGGGGGAGGCGTCCTGCGATGCACTGCCTTTCGCGGGGGCAGGTGATCCGTTCAACGGGGCGCCGTCGGAAAACTCCGCCGCCGGGCGCCACGGTGCGCATCCGCTTCTGAGCGATATCGAAGCGATCTATGGGCGCGGCCCCTTCTGGCGGGCCATGGCCCGGGCGCTGGAGCTTGAGGCGCTGGCCCAGGGCTGGCAGCCCCGTGCGCGTCAGCGGGCCGATGGCACCGCCGAGGTCGCTGCAGCCCGGGGCACCTATTTCTGCCGGGCGACCTGCGATGATCAAGGCCGGGTCACCGGGTTTGCCCGGGCCACCCCCACGGATCACGGCACGGCCCCGCGTGGCACCATGCACCAAGCGCTCGCCAGCCTGACCGATCCCAGCCGGGCGCGGGTCGACCTGCTCTTTGCGATCCTCGATCCTTGTGCCCCTGTGACCCATAACCCGGAGCCGGCCCATGCATGAGATGTCCCTCTGCGAAGGGATCCGCGGCATTGTCGAGGATCAGGCCCGCGACCACGGCTTTGACCGGGTCACGCGGCTCCGGCTGGAAATCGGGCGCTTTGCGGGCGTCGAAAAGGACGCCCTGCGCTTTGCCTTTGAGGTGGTCATGCGCGGCTCGCCTGCGGAAGATGCCGCGTTGGAGCTGATCGACCTGCCGGGGATAGCCCTTTGTTATGACTGTATGAGCGAAAAAGAGATCAACGACCGGCTCGACCCCTGCCCGGATTGCGGCAGCGGCAAGATGATGCCCCAGGGGGGGGACGAGATGCGGATCAAGGATATGGAGGTGGCTTGAGATGTGCACGGTATGCGGATGCGACGGCGATGGGGTGAAGATCGAGGCGGGCGGGCATGAGCATGCCCATGGGCATCACCACCATCATCACCACCACGGGCAGGACATTCATTTCGGCGAAGGCCTCGCCGGGGTCGAGGTGCCGGGCATGAGCCAGGAGCGGCTGATCGAGATCGAGACTAGCATCCTGTCCAAGAACGACGCCTATGCGGATGGCAACCGCGCGCGGCTCGCCGAGCTCAACGCGCTGGCGCTGAACCTTGTCTCCTCCCCGGGCTCGGGCAAGACGACGCTGCTCTGCAAGACGATTGAAGCGCTGGGCGATCAGCCCCTCGCGGTGATTGAAGGCGACCAGCAGACGAGCGCCGATGCGGACCGGATCCGCGAGACCGGCGCGCGCGCCGTGCAGGTCAATACCGGCAAGGGCTGTCATCTGGACGGGCATATGGTGGGCCATGCGCTCGACCATCTGTCGCTGGAGCGGGGGGCGATGCTGTTCATCGAAAATGTTGGCAATCTGGTCTGCCCGGCGGCGTTCGATCTGGGTGAGGATGCCAAGGTGTCGATCCTGTCGGTGACCGAGGGCGAGGACAAGCCCCTGAAATACCCGGATATGTTCACCGCCTCCAAGCTGGCGATCCTGAACAAGATCGACCTCGCGCCCTATTGCGATATCGATCTGGATCTTTTCGAGACCCATCTGCGTCGCGTGAACCCTGAGATCGAGATCCTGCGGGTGTCCGCCCGCACGGGCGAGGGGATGGAGGCCTGGATTGCCTGGCTGCGGCAGGCGCTGGCGGCCAAGACCGCACAAGCGGCAGCGGCGGAATGAGCAAGGCGCCGCCCCTCCCCGGAGTGCTCCTCGTCGATGATGAGGCGCATTCTCTAACCTCCATGCGGATGGCGCTCGAAGACGATTTCGAGATCTTCACCGCCGCAGATGCGGAGGCGGCGTGGGACATCCTTGAGCGGGAATGGATTCAGGTGATCTTTTGCGATCAGCGGATGCCCGGGAAGACAGGGGTCGAGCTTCTGTCGGATGTGCGGGAGCGCTGGCCCGAGACCGTTCGGATCATCATCACCGGCTATACGGATGGAGAATCCATGGTGGCGGCGATCAACGAGGCCGGGATCTATCAATTTGTGACCAAGCCCTGGCATCCGGACCAGCTCCTGATGGTGGCCAAGAATGCTGCCGACCTTTTTTCTCTGAGCCGTGACAATGAGCGGATGAGCCTTGAGATGCGCTATCTCGGGACCACGGCGCAGACGAAGCTGGACAAGCAGCGGGCCGCTCTGCGCGAGGGGATGGGGTTTGAGACCATCCTGCGCGCGACCAATTCGCCGACCAATGAAACCGTGGCGCAGGCAAGGCAATTCGCGAGCTTCGATGTGCCTGTCCTGCTCACGGGCGAGGTGGGCACGGGCAAGACCGATCTGGCGCGGGCGATGCACTATGCGTCGCTTCGGGCGGATCGGCCGTTTTATGCGTTCAACTGCGCGGGCTTGCCGGATGCGTTTCTGGAAGCCGAGCTGTTCGGGGCGCGACGCGGCGCGCTGGAGCATTCCAATGCCAACAAAATCGGCCTCTTGCGCAAGGCGGATCAGGCGACGCTCTATCTCGGCGGCATTGATACGCTCAGCCCGGAGTTTCAGCTCAGGCTGACCCGCGTTCTGAGCGAGGGGGCGTTCCAGCCCGTGGGGGCCACGGAGGTGCAGACCACCAATGTGCGTCTGCTGGCAGGGACCCACAAGGATCTGCGCGCGATGATGGCCGAGGGCAGCTTTCGCAGCGATCTCTTCTACCTGCTGGCTTCCACCGAGCTGACCATGCCGCCCCTGCGGGCGCGACCTGGGGATATCTCGATCCTTGCGACAAACATGCTTTTTGAGGCGGCCAGCCAGCACGGCAAGAAAGTGCGCGGCTTCACTGATGGGGCGCTGTCCTTTCTGGAGAATTACGACTGGCCCGGGAATCTGCGGGAGCTTGAGAATGAGGTCACGCGGATGCTGATTTTTGCGCAGGAGGATGTGCTGGGCGCGGAGCTGATCTCGCGCCACATCCTGCAGACGGCGCCCGGTGAGGGGTCCGATGACCGGATGGCGGATCCGGCGGCGATGACCGAGGGCTCGCTCAAGGACCGGGTCGAACTGATCGAGATGCGCATCCTGCGCGAGACGCTCACGCGGCTGAAATGGAACAAGAGCCGGGCGGCGGCGGAACTGGGGCTGAGCCGGGTCGGCTTGCGCGCCAAGCTCGACCGCTATGGCATCACGCCCGCGCCGGAGACCACCGCGCGCGAGCTGGACTGAGGAGGATACCCAATGTGTTTAGGAATTCCGGGCCAGATTACGGCCATCACCGACCCTGAACGCCTGATGGCGCAAGTCGATGTCTCTGGCGTGAAGCGCGAGGTCAATGTGGCTTGCGTGGCGGGCAACCGACCGTTGGAGGAGCTGATCGGGACCTGGGCGCTGATCCATGTGGGCTTTGCCATGAGCGCGATTGATGCCGAGGAGGCCGCCAAGACCCTAGAGGCTTTGCGCGAGCTGGGCGAGGCCCAGGAAGAGATCGAGGCCATGCAGGCCTCCAATGCCATGCTCGCGGGGGAGGGTGCGTGATGAAGTATGTTCAGGAATTCCGGGATCCCAAAGCGGCCAAGGGCGTGCTCGCGGCGATTGAGAAGGTCTGTGACGAGATCGGCGCGACCGCCGAAAAGCCCGTCCATATCATGGAGATCTGCGGTGGGCATACCCATGCGATCTTTCGCTACGGGCTCGACAAGCTGACCCCGCCGGGGATCGAGTTTATCCATGGACCTGGTTGCCCGGTCTGTGTGCTGCCCATGAGCCGGGTCGATGAATGTGTCGAATTGGCCGAGCGTCCAGAGGTGATTTTCACCACGTTCGGCGATGCCATGCGTGTGCCGGGGACTCGCAAATCCCTGCTTCAGGCCAAGGCCGATGGGGCCGATATCCGCATGGTCTATTCGCCGCTCGACGCGCTGGAGCTGGCGCGTCGCAACCCGGACCGGGAAGTCGTGTTCTTTGGGCTCGGCTTCGAGACCACGACGCCGTCGACCGCGCTCAGTATTCAGGCGGCGGCGCGCGAGGGGCTGACGAATTTCAGTGTCTTCTGCAACCACATCACCGTGCCGCCGCCCATCAAGGCGCTGCTCGACGATCCGCATATGGTGCTGGACGGGTTCGTGGGGCCGGGTCATGTGAGCATGGTGATCGGTGTGCATCCCTATGATTTCATTGCCGAGACGTATGGCAAACCACTGGTCGTGGCCGGGTTCGAGCCGCTGGATCTCCTGCAGTCAGTGCTCATGGTTTTGGAACAGATCCGCGATGGGCGCGCTGAGATCGAGAACCAGTATGCCCGTGTGGTGCCCGAGCATGGCAACCCGGTGAGCCTTGCGGCGATTGCCGATGTCTACGAGCCGCGCCCGACATTCGAGTGGCGTGGGCTGGGCGAGATCGACGCCAGCGGGTTGCGGATCCGCGAGACCTATGCCGGGTTCGACGCCGAGGAAAAGTTCGAGATCGGCTATGGGGCGGAGCGTCGCGTGGTCGAGGAGATTGAGGGCTGTGCCTGTGGCGCGGTGATGACCGGGCGGATGAAGCCTGTGCAATGTCTGCAATTCGGCCGGGGCTGCACGCCTGACATGCCTCTTGGCGCCTTGATGGTCAGTTCCGAAGGGGCCTGCGCGGCCTACTACCAATATGGCGGGGCCCGGGCGCTGGATCCGGTTGCGGCGGAGTAGGGGGCTCTGCCCCCGCGCGCGTTGCGCGCTCCCTCGGAGTATTTGACGAACAATGAGAAGGTGGGCGCGATGACAGCCAAGAGCTTGCGCGACACGGCAGTGACCCTGTCCCATGGGGGCGGTGGTAAGGCGATGCGGGATCTGATCGAGGTGGTGTTCACCTCGGTCTTCGAGCCGGACGGGATGGAGGATCAGGCCCGCCTGACCTCTGAGGCGCTGGCGGAGCCCGGGGCAAGACTGGCCTTCACGACAGACAGTTTCGTGGTGGATCCGGTAGAGTTTCCCGGCGGCGATATCGGCAAGATTGCGGTCTGTGGTACAGTGAATGATCTGGCGGTTGGCGGGGCGCAACCTCTCTGGCTTTCGGCGGCGTTCATCCTTGAGGAAGGGGTTGAGATCGCGCTGGTGCAGCGGGTGGTCGCCTCCATGGCGCGGGAGGCGGCGGCGGCGGGCGTGCGCATCGTCACCGGCGATACCAAAGTGGTCGGGCGAGGTTCGGCCGACAAGATTTTCGTGACAACTTCAGGCGTTGGGGTCATCCCGCCGGGCCGCGAGCTGGCCGCTGACCATGTGCGCCCGGGCGATGTGGCGATTGTGAATGGTGTACTCGGGGATCATGGCGCGACCATCCTCGCAGCGCGTGGAGACATGGCGCTCAGCTCGGAGATCGCCTCGGATTGTCAGTCGCTCAACGGGTTGATGGACGCGGTGCTGTTGGCGGCCCCGAATGCGCGGGCGGCGCGCGATGCGACACGGGGGGGGCTGGCCTCGGCCCTTAACGAGATCGCCGAGGCGGCGTCCGTTGGCGTTGTGCTCGACGAGACTGCGATCCCCATGCGCGACGAGGTGCGCGGGACTTGCGAGATCCTCGGGCTTGATCCGCTGTATCTCGCCAATGAGGGCACGCTCGTGGTTTTCGTGCCCGAGGCGGAGGCAGAGGCCGCGCTCGCGGCCATGCGGGGCACCGAGGCCGGGCGCGCGGCGTGCGTCGTCGGGCGCGCGGTGGCCGAGCATCCGGGCCGGGTGGTCATGACGACGCTGTTTGGCGGCACGCGGATCGTCGACATGCTGGTGGGTGAGCAACTGCCCCGGATCTGTTGATCACCGCGACGCGATGGGCGCGCGATAGACATAGGCGGTGTATTCATAAAGGTCGTAATCGGCCCGCAGGATCACGCGCCGCCCGGCAAGCTCATAGAGCCAGCGTAGCAGCGCGTCGCACTCCACGTGGAAAAGGTCCTCGCGCTGCCAATCGACCACGGCGGACATGACGTTGAAGGCCATGCCGTGCCGCGTCATTGCCCACATCGCGCGGGTGGTGGCGCGCAGGAAGTCCCACATCTCCGTCTGGCTCAGGCTGTCTTTGACAGTGAAGAGCCCGTTGGCGATCACATAGTCGAACGTCCCCGGCGCCGGATCTTGCAGGATGTCATGCCGGGCGAAGTGCTCGGTGCCGTGTTTCGCCTGGGCCGCAGCAATAGCCGTGTCTGAAATGTCGAGGCCGAGATAGCGCTGAGGCGGTTGTCCTGTCGCAATGAGGTGGTCGAGAAACGTCCCGGTGCCGCAGGCCAGATCGCAGAGATCCTGCATCTGCCCCTCGGGTGCCAGCTCCCGCATGATCCGAAACCGGGTTTGGCGGTCCATCTCATTGGGCCAGCCCGCGCCTTGGGCGGTGTCGCCGTGATCGGCGAGGCGGCGGTCATAATAGTGCTGCAAGGTCTCGGGGCTGCGATCCATCAGGGCTGGACCTCCTCGGGCGAGGGAAGGTGGGCAAGCTCGGCGCGGAGTACGCGGGTGGGCTCGGTCGAAAGCGCATGCAACATGGAAAATCGAGCCCCTGCATAAGGCGCGAGGAAGGCCAATTGCAGGTCGTGATCGCGAAATTCCTTGGCGTTATAGAGGTCACGCCCGCCGGGCAGGTTCACATAGGTTTGCGCGCCCACCGCCCGGCTTGCGGCGATCACCCGGTCCTGTCCCCGCAGGTCCCGGCGTAGACCCAGGCTGGAGCTGCGCCGAAGCGGCGTGGTGATGCCGAGCATTGCACAGGCGCGCTGCAACTGGGTTTCGAGATAGGCGGTCACACTGGGCGCAAAGGGGGTGAAGAGATGCTCTTTCATCTCCTTTGACAGCCAAGGCAGGGCCTCGAGGCGGGCCGCCCAAAGGGCATCTGCCTCAGGCGCAAAGGTGAGATCCTGGATCAAAGTTTCGCGCGGCTGGCGGGCCAGGGGCAGGGTCAGCCAGTTGTGACCGGGCAACGGGGCGCGGTGGATACGCCCGCGTCGGGGGAACTGAACGCAATCAAAGAGAATGAACAGATCCACCGATGCAACCAGGTGGAAATAGAGCGGGTAGGGGTAGAGATAGGGCTGCATCACCGCGACCCGCATCAGCGGCTCCCGGCCTTGGCGGCGGCTGCGGCCTGCCGGGCGAGGGCTTCGGCCCGTCGGTCGGCAAAGATCCCGTGGGCGGTGCGCACCTGACCGGCCTCGGTCATCCTAGCCAGGGTTTCGACCCCATAGAACTGCCGGTCGAACTCTGTGCGCAAACCGCCCGCCTCATAGATTTCGAGCCAGCGCCGCCAGTGCCAGGCGATATTGCCGGAATGGGCTGCATCATAGCGCTCAAAAACACCCGCGATGTTCTGCACCTTGCGCTCGAACCGCGCGAAGGTGGTGAAGGGCAGGTGGGCGACGACGATATCTTGCCCACGGGCCCGGCGCAGCACGCTCGGATCTGCGGTGGCGACCTGATGCATGCCGAGCCCGTAACTCTGCACGGTTTCCGGACGCACCATGAGCTTGGGCCCGATGCGATGGGTGACCCAGCGCAGGTTTGGATCCTCCGCCATGGCCTGCCGCGACAGTGGCACGCGATCCACCAGAAGCGGCAGGTCGCGCAGCGCCGCATCGCTGTCCAGAGTAGAAAGATCGACCTCTCCGGTGCCGAGCGCTGCGTTGAACCGCTCAACCACGACAACGTCGTGGCTTTGCAAGGCACGGGTCAGACGCAGATCGCCACGAATGGGCATCCAGAATTCGTCCGCATCGGTGACCATCAGCCAATCGGGCCGGTCGCGCTGCAGGATCGGACCAAAGATCGGCCCGTCCAGCCCGAGCGACGCGTTGAGGTCAATGACCCGCGCACAGCGATGTACGTTGTCATGGTCCGCGCAGAGCCGATCGACCAGCGCGCCGGTTCCATCCGTGGACCCATCATCCATGATACTGACCGAGAACACACCGCTACGCTGAAGCTGGGCCACGGCCCTGCCAAGCAGGTCGACTTCGTCCTTCACCCAGATCACTGCGCTGATTTTCACAGTTCGCGGCCTTCCATCGGCGCCCGGAACCGAGTGTTTCGGGCTTGGGGCTGAGCATACAGGGCGGTGCGAGACGCTCAACCAACCCCCCGACGGTCAGGCACGCGCCGAGCCTGCAGGTCAGGAAACGTCGCGGTTGCGCCACAGTGGCCGGGGCTGATTGCACTTTCCCACGGTGTTGATGCACCATAGCATGGCGCTCAGCGGGCTATCTTGCTGCGCGGTTTCTAAGATGGACAACAGAGTCATGAGCGGCGACCTGCACAAAGTGTGCGATCCCCTTCTGCCAAGCGCGCAAGAGATCTTGGCCTATCTGGAGGTTCCGGATCGCAATCGTTGGTATGCGAACCGCGGAGAGCTTGTGCGTGGGCTCGAGACCCGGTTGTCCGAGGCGCTGGGCGCGGATCATGACGTCGTCACCAGCACGGCCTCCGGAACCGCTGCGCTGGAGGCGTCGATCCTGGCAACGGCAGGGTCGCCGCAACCGGAGCGCCCCTTGGCGCTGTTGCCGTCTTATACCTTCGCGGCGACGGCTCTTGCGGTGGAGCGTTGCGGATACACGCCCTATTTTGCCGATGTGGACCCCGGGACATGGTCGCTCGACCCCAGGGCTTTGGCGGCTCATCCGGCCCTGTCGCAGGTCGGGGTGATCGTGGTGGTCGCGCCCTATGGCCGGCTCCCGGATCTGGCGGCGTTTGAGGCGCTGCGCGCGGCCACGGGCATACCGGTGGTCGTGGATGCCGCCGCCGCGTTCGAAGCGGTCGTCGCAACCCCAGAGGCGATCACATCCACGATTCCGGTTTGTCTGAGCTTTCACGCGACCAAAACCTTCTCCACCGGGGAAGGCGGTGCAGTGATCTGGGACCTGCAGGCCGGGCGTGAGCGGATCTCACAGGCCACGAATTTCGGGTTTCTGAACTCCCGGGAGTGTCGCTCAGCGGGCTTCAATGGGAAGATGAGCGAGTACCACGCTGCGGTGGGGCATGCGATGCTTGACATGTTCGACCGCCGCGCGAGGGCCTACGCGGCGGTCTCTGACCTCTACCGCGCCGCCTTTCAAGCCGAGGGCGTGCCCGGGCAACTGCATGTGTCGCCAGAGGTGAGTTCGGCCTATGCCTTGTTGGAAGTGGCGAGCGGGGCCGCTGCGGATCCCTTGCTCAATGGGCTGGATGCGGCGGCCTTTGGTTGGCGGCGCTGGTACGAGCATGGCCTCCACGAGATGTCCCATTTCGCAGAGTGTCCGCAGGATCCATTGCCCGTGACCGCCGATCTCGGTCTGCGCCTCATCGGATTGCCCATGGCGCCAGATTTGACCGAGGACCGAATTGCCGCGATTGCGGCCCATCTGGCCCGCGCGACGCGGGACAGGCCCGACGCCCCTGCCGCGGTGCGGTCCGCGTCGTGATGGAACGGCCTGCCGAGATCCCGGCCACACTCTGGGCGCAGATCTGCAAACGGGCCACCCCGCCTCCAAACGGGCGGCCGGTCTCGCTGATGAATGCGATGCATGTGAAACGGGATTTGCGACAGGCCCTGCCGATGGAGTCAGCGGTCGCGGTCTATGCGAAGCTGATGTCGCTCGCGCCTGGGTGTCGGACCGTCGAGATGGAGATTGCCCCGCTCGAATCGGCGCTTGAGGCGGGCGCAGGCCCTGTAACGCGTCTGAATTGCGGAGGCGCGCCGCTCAGCAATCGCGCGCCGGTGACCTATGGCCCGGCGCAGGTACCGGGGTTCGACAATCGGGGCCGCCGGGTCCTGTCGGGCTGGCTGCACGGGGCGACGGTCTTCGGTCGCTCTGCCCTGATCGCGCAGGAGGGGCGTTTGCTGCTCGATGCCACGGCAGAAGAGCGCGTGGCGCTACCGGTGGAACTGGCCTTTGACCCCATCGTCTTCGAACGCAGCGCCCCGGATCGTGCGCAGGTTTTGGTCGAGACCGGTGCTCCGCGCCGCAGATTTCCACGAGCCCTCTCGATGCTTGGAATCAATTCGGTGTCCTTCGGTCATTGGATGATGGAGCATCTGCCGCAGTTTCTGGCGGCGCAAGCGGCGCTCGGTGTGGATCTGAGCATGCCGGATGGCGCGCGATTGCCGGTCCTGATCGATACGCATATGCCGCGCCAACACGTGCAGTCGCTGCGGTTTTTTGCTGGTGCGCAAGGCTTGGACCTTGTCGAGGTCGGCAAGGGCGAAGCGGTGGAGGTGGCGCAGCTTTTCGTGACGCAGAACTGGATGCATGCACCCCATCTGCTGCTGACGGATCAAGGCTTGGACATCGCGGCCCTGCACCCGACCGCCATCGGACTAGCCGGGACCTATCGCGCGGTCTCGGACCGGGTCGAGACACTGGTCGCCTCCGGGGACGCGGCAGAGGCGCCGGCAGAGCGGCTCTTTTGGGCGCGCAAGCCGAACCGGCACAGGGCCATCGACAATTGGGATGAGATACGCGGCAAGCTGGAGGCGCTGGGCTACAAGACCTGTTTCCCTGAGGACTTGAGCTTTGATGAACAGATCCGTGCCATCCGCGGGGCCAGACGGATCGCAGTGCAGAACGGCTCTGGCTCGCTCGGGCTCTTTCTGGCAGCGGCGGGAACCCGGCTGTTGTATCTGAGCCATCCGGACATGTCGCGGCTGGCCATGCAGGTCGAGGCGCATGCCCAGACTGGGGTCGAGATGCGGGTGCTGGCCGGGTCGTTCTCCAGGCGGACGGATCGCTGGGTTGATCAGTCGAACTACCGGATTGCGGAACCGGATTTCGACGCCGCCATGGCCTGGCTCGATGCGCCAATGCAGGAGGGCGCGCCATGACGCGAACCGATATCGTGCTCTTTGGGGCGGGGGACATGGCGGCGGTCGTCGCGGTCTATATCCGGGCAGAAGCCCCCCATCTGAACATTGTCGGCTACACGCTGGACGATGCCTTTTGCACGGCTGAGCGTCATGACGGTCTCCCCCTCGTGCCCTGGTCACAGCTTGAGACACATTTCCCGCCGGACAAGGTGCAGCTGCTCGGGCCACTGACCTACCAGCGCATGAACACGATCCGCCGGGACCGGTATCTGGAAGGCAAGGCCCGGGGCTATAGCTTTACCAGCTTTCTCCACCCGGACTGCCATTACTACGGCGAGAGCATTGGCGAAAACTGTGTGATCCTTGAGCGCAACATCATCCAGCCCTTCGCCAAGATTGGGAATAACTGCATCCTGTGGAGCGGCAACCATATCGGCCACCATGTCACCATAGGCGATCATGTGTTCATCTCCTCCCAGGTCGGGGTCGCGGGCTCCACGGTGATCGGGGATGAGTGCCATCTGGCCGGACAGGTCGCGGTGACCCATGGGTTGAAGATCGGGCGGGCGTCGGCACTGTTGAATGCCGCACTCGTGTCGCAAGATGTCCCGGACGAGGGAGTGGTGGTGGGGCCTGCACCTGAAACTAAGCCCTTCAAAAGCAGTCGGATGCGCAGGTTGCTGTGATCGGTGCGCGGCCAGATCAGTGGCAGCGTCGCGGGGTGATCCAGATCGCCCCCGAGCCTGGCATCGGCTGGTGGAAGACCCATGCCCAGAACCCGACGCCCCTGATCTTCGGCGACCGGCAATGGCGGCTCTATTTCGCGGTGCGTGATCAGGAGAACCGGGCGCGCATGCTCTGGGTCGATGTGGACCCGCTGGACGGAATGCGGATCACAGCCCGCGCCGTCGAGCCGATCCTACCCCTGGGCGCGCCGGGCTGTTTCGACAGTGCGGGCCAGGGGCCGAGTGTGGCGCTTTGGCGGGATGGGACCGTATATTTATACTACATGGGGATGCATTTGCGGCGGGATGTGCCATACGGGTTGGCCCTTGGTCTCGCGACAAGCGCCGACGGCGCGCGTTTCGCCCGCCAGAGCCCTGGGCCGGTCCTGTCCGTTGGGCCGTTGGATCCGTATTTTGTCTCGCTGGCCCATATTCAGCCCGAGACCGAGGGCTTTTCCGCGTGGTATATGACGGCCACTGGCTGGACCCCGCGCCCGGAGGGGCCTGCGGATGCGGATTATGGCGTTCGGCGGGCCGTTTCCGAGGATGGTCTGACATGGAGTCCGCAGGACGTTCTGATCGCGCCTGGCACCGCGAAGCTGCCGGAGGGCGGTGGGCTGGCCCGGCCCTGGCGGGCGCGGATTGACGGGATCGAGCGGCTCTTTTTCTCTTACCGGGCGCGGACTGACTTCCGGACGGATCGGGACGCGGCCTATCGCATTCTATCCCTGCCGCTTGATGCGGAGGGGATGCCCGCAGGCCCCGCAGAGCCGCTGGCCTTTGCGAACCCGCCGACCGCATCGGACTGGGACGGGTTCATGCAGGCCTATCCGACGGTCCTGCCGCTCGGGCAGGGCCATGTGATGTTCTACAATGGCAACGGGTTTGGCCAGATCGGTTTCGGCTGGGCCACGCGCGGTGTCTGACCTTTGAGCTGATCGCTCAGGCGACCTCGTCCACGAAGCCCAAACGGGTCAGCGCACGGGTTGCGGCATGCGCCATCTCAGCGCTGCCTTCGAGGATCTCCTCATTCAGAGCATGGACAAGAGCACTCAGGCGTTTATGCGCGATCTGATCCCGCAGAAACTCTCCGATATCCTCATCGCCCAGAGCAAGGACATCAGCGGCAGAAGACCGAACTTCATGTTGCATGTGGCAGCACCTTCTAGAGAGCAATTCTCCAATCCCCACGAATTCGTTACCAGAGAGTTACCCTTCAGGGCGAGTCAAATTCGCATGGGTCCCGGGGGCTGCGGCGCTCAGACCCAGCTGGGGCGTTTGGTTGCCTGCAAAAGCGACACGCCGGCTGTCGCTGAACCGGCAAGCGCAAGGGTCGTGTCGCGGAGCATCGCGATTCCCTCCTCGCTGCGCGCGGGCAGGGCGGCAGCAGAGATCGGTTCGCGAATGGTGACCTGAAAGGGCTGGCGGTCCTTATTGAGGGTCTCATGGAATAGAGTGATGTCGCGCAAGGTCGGGTGGATCAGGTCAAAGAGGTAAAAGAGAACCGAATTGCGCGCCTGAATGTGGATCGGGATGACCGGCACGTCGAATTTGCGGGCGATCATCGCCGCTGAGGCCATCCAGGGCCGCTCAAAGAGGCGCAGACCCCGGCGTTTGGCCAAGCGGCCGGAGGGAAAGATCACGCCTAGCCGCCCCTGTCCAAGGGCCGTGCGGGTATAGGCCATGGTCTCGCGGGTTTTGGTCATGCTGCGCTTCTCGCGCCGCCACTCCACAGGCGCAATCAGCTGGGTCATCTGCGGCAGCACCCGGAGGATGTCGGAATTGGCATAGAAAAACAGATCCGGACGGATCGGCGCCAGCGCATGATGCAGGATGATCCCATCCGCAATCCCGGTCGGGTGGTTCGCCACAATCAGCGCGCCGCCATGCCATGGGATGTTCTCTAGGCCGCTCACGCGCACCGACCGGGCCAATTGCGCGCCCATGGTTGCCATTATCTCCGGCGCGGGTTTCGGGGCGAGCCGTTCGCCCAAGGCCACGGTGCGCGGATAGCCCAGCAAGTCTGTCAGCGCGCGCCGCGCCACAGCCGGGCCCAGCCCGTTGTCAAACAGCCACGGGGCACGTTCAGCAATCAGCGGATCGAGTCTCTCCTGCATAGGCGCGTTTGAGCAAAGCTTTGCAACAGGCCTGTGACGTTCGCATCGGCTCGGCGGAAACCGAGGTCTGGCGTTGCCTGGTATCGGCGATACACTGCACATCGGGGAAGCTGAGAGGGTGCTATGCCGAATAAACGCATCTCCGCTGCAGCGGCAGCGGATCTCATTCGCGATGGGGATACTGTGACCACGTCCGGGTTCGTCGGAATTGGCGTGCCGGAGGAGCTGCTGGCCGCGCTGGAGACGCGCTTTGCCGAGACCGCAGCACCTCGGGACTTGACGCTGCTCTTTGCTGCCGGGCAGGGGGATGGCAAGACGCGGGGCCTCAACCGGCTGGGGCAAGAGGGGCTTTTGTCGAAAGTGGTGGGCGGTCATTGGGGGCTGATCCCCAAGGTGGCTGCCCTGGCGACGGCGGGCAAGATCGCGGCCTATAACCTACCGCAAGGGGTGATCAGCCACCTCTATCGGGACATCGCGGCGGGGCGACCCGGTACGCTGACCCGCGTGGGCTTGGGCACTTTTGTTGATCCGCGTTTGCAGGGCGGCAAGATCAACGATGCCACGCCTGAGGATATCGTATCGGTGATGGAGATCGGCGGCGCGGAGCATTTGTTCTACAAGGCGATGCCGATCCATGTGGCGCTCTTGCGTGGAACCTCGGCGGATCCCGATGGCAACATCTCCATGGAGCGCGAGGCGCTGGTGATCGACAACCTCGCTCAAGCCATGGCGGCCAAAAACTCCGGTGGCGTCGTAATCGTGCAGGTCGAGCAGATGGTGGCACGCGGCGGGTTGAATGCGCGGGATGTGGTGATCCCTGGCGCGCTGGTGGATGCGGTGGTCGTGGCCCAACCCGAAAACCACCACCAGACCTTTGCCACGCCCTATAGCCACGCGTTTTCTGGTCAGTTCCGGGTGGAGGCGGACGCCGCGCCCGAGATGCCGCTGACTGTGCGCAAGGTCATCGCCCGGCGCGCGGCGTTCGAGTTGCCGATCAACGGGGTGGTCAATCTCGGGATCGGGATGCCAGAGGGGGTCGCGGCGGTGGCGGGGGAGGAGCGGCTCCTACCCCATCTCACCCTCACCGCCGAGCCGGGGGTGATCGGAGGGCAACCGGCCTCGGGCCTCGATTTCGGGGCGGCAATCAACACCGATGCAATCGTGCCCCAGGGGGCGCAGTTCGATTTCTATGACGGGGGCGGGTTGGATATTGCGGTGCTGGGTATGGCCGAGGTGGATCGGCAAGGCAACGTCAATGTCTCGCGCTTTGGACCCAAGCTCGCCGGGGCCGGGGGCTTCATCAATATCAGCCAGAATGCCCGGGCCGTGGTCTTTGCGGGGACCTTCACCTCCGTCGGGCTGGATGCCGCGGTGAGCGACGCTGGGTTGGAACTGCGCAGCGAGGGCCGGGTGGCGAAGTTCGTCGAAACGGTGGAGCAGGTCACCTTCTCCGGCCCGCTGGCGGCAGCAGCGCGGAAGCCGGTCCTCTATGTGACCGAGCGGGCGGTGTTCCGGCTGCGGGGCGATGGGCTGGAGCTGATCGAGATCGCGCCGGGCATGGATCTGGAAAGGGATATCCTCGGCCAGATGGCCTTCCGCCCCTATATCGCGCCGGATCTGGCGCAGATGGATGGCCGCATCTTCCGCGCGGATCCGATGGAGCTGCGCGTGGATCTGCTGCATCTGGATCTGGATGACCGCATGGCGCTTTCACCGGATCGCAAGCAACTCTTCCTGAATTTCGAAAAGATGCGCCTGCGCAGCGCAACCGAAGTCGCGCAGGTGCGCGACCGTGTCGAGGCGCTTTGTGCGCCGCTGGGCCATCGAGTGGATGTGATCGTCAATTATGATGGCGCTCGGATCGAAGAGGACATCCAGGAGGCCTGGGTCGCCATGGTCCATGGGCTTGAGGATCGCTACTACGGGACGGTTACGCGGTACTCGGGCTCGGCCTTCATGCGCATGAAGCTCGGCGATGTCTTTGCGCGCGAAGTCCGCCCCCATGTGTTTGAGACCGCCGCCGAGGCGCGCGCGTTTTTGTCCGGGGCCAAGGCGTCGTTGTAATCCCCGGGGTCGGGTTTTTCTGCTTGAGTTCCGGGGCGGTTCGGGTGAGGTCGGCAGGATCCAAGGAGCGAGGGGAAGATGCTATACAAGGCGGTGGTGTTTGATCTGGATGGCACGCTGGTCGATAGCGCGCCGGATATGCGACGGGCGATCAACGGAATGCTGGAGGAACGCGGGCGCCGGACCCTGAGCCTGCCTGAGGCGGTGTCCTTTGTTGGCTCCGGCGCGCGGATCCTGGTGCAGCGCAGCCTGCGCGCGACTGGCGGGATCACTGAGGAAGACGCTGCATTGGCGCGATTCCTGGAGCTCTACGAGACCGGGGTGGATCATGAGACGGTGATCTATCCCGGGGTGACGGAGATGCTGGAGGCGCTGCACGGGGCCGGGTTGCCCATGGCGCTCTGCACGAACAAGCCCGAGGGGCCGGCACGGGTGCTTTGCGGTCATCTGGACCTTTCGCGGTTCTTCCCGGTGATCGTGGGCGGGGATACCCTGCCCGTGCTGAAGCCCGATCCCGCGCCGTTGCACCATGCGATTGCCGGGCTCGGGGTCGCTTCGGAAGCGGTGCTCTATGTCGGGGACAGTGTGACGGACTATAAGACTGCCTTGGCCGCTGGAGTCGATTTCGCCTTCGTAGAAGGCGGGTACCAAAGCCAGCCGATCCCGGATTTTGCGCCGACCTATCAGGTGACGCGCCCGGCGCTGGTGGGGCCGCTGGTGCTGAACCGCTGATTACCGGAGGGTCGGCGCGGCCCATATGTGGCTGCGCGGTTGCGCGCGGCTCAGGCGCTGATTTCTGCTGTGTCCTGGGTCAGGGTCACAGGCATGCCTGTGGCGATCGAGCGTTGGGCAGCCAGACCCATTTCCACAGCGCGCCAGCCATCATAGGCGCTCACCTCAGGTGCGTTAGTCTCGCCACGCACCAAAGCGAGAAACTTTTGGTGCTGATAGAAGGTCGCGCCATTGTGGTCGCCGGCTTCCAGCAAGGCGGGATCCACCGGAACATCGAGTACTTCCGGGCGCTGGGGATTGCGTGGGCTCAGCTCAAGTTGAGGCACCGGGGCGGGGCCGAGATCTGCGGGCCAGAACCGGCCCGGACCGGGCACGCGCGCCTCGATCTTGCCGTTCGGGCCCACGGCGCTCAGCTCCTCCTGATAGCGCGCGCCTTCGGCATACATGCAGAGCTCCAGCATGGCGCGGGCGCCGCTTTCAAATTCGCAGATCGCATAGCCCGCATCGAGGATGTCCGGGGCCTGCCCGCCATAGGTCTCGCCCTGGTGGTTCAGAACCGGCGCGGCGCTTGCCATGATCCGGGTGGGTTCGGATTTGAGCGCAAAGCGCATCAGGTCGAAGAAATGACAGCATTTTTCGACAAAGGTGCCGCCCGTATAGCGGTTGAACCGGTTCCAGTCGCCGATTTTTTGCAGGAACGGAAAACGGTGCTCGCGGATCGAAAACATTTGCACGCCGCCGGTCACCGTCTCGAGCCGGTCGAGAAAGGCGGCGATGGGGGGCATGTAGCGATACTCCATGGCGACCCAGACTGGCGCGGGGTAGCGCGCAAAGAGCGCTTTGACGCGGGGCAGGTCTGCCGGATCCGTGTAGAGCGGCTTTTCCACCAAGAGCGGCAGGGGGCGCGTTGCGGCGATCTCGGCCACCTGTTCCATATGGCGGAAGTTGGGGCTGGCGATCACCAGCGCATCGAGCGCTGGCATCGCCAGCATCTCGCTCAGGCCCGATGCGCGCACTGCTCCGGGCGCCAGCGCAAGGGCGGCGTCGGCCATTTTCTGATCCGGCTCGAACAGCGCGATGGCCTCGGCCCCGGGCAGGAGCGCGAGATTGCGCAGATGCTCTTGCCCCATCATGCCACAGCCGATCAGGCCGTACCGAATTACGTCAGTCATGGGTGTCTTCCGTTCTTGGGCCCGTCCCGTGGGCCGCTTCGTTCAGGCGTTGTACGTAATGCGCGCAGGTTCCGTCGAACCATGTGCGCGAGTATTCTACGGGGGCACCGGGTCCGCCCCAGGCGAACCGTTCCACATATCCCGCCAGTGTTCCTGGCGCCGGCAGAGCCTCGGGCGTCCAATCGGGGAAGGGGGCAATCCGCACCCGGTCCTCGGCGCGCAGGATCGTTAGACCGAGGCGCGACGCGTAGCTGCGATAGAGCGATTCGGACAAGGGTCCCTCATCCAGCCGACCGGCCCCGGCATCGAGCCAGATCTCCTCGGCAGCGATAGGGCGGTCATCCAGATAGCGCAGCCTGCGGAAGCGGGTCGCCTCTGGGCTGCGACCGAACTCCGGCAGATCCCGGGGCTTGGCGAGAAAGCCGCGGTCGAGGATCTCGGCTCGGGGCAGCCCGCCACCGCCGAGCCGCTCCAGCCGGAACATCGCATAAACCCCCGCCGCGGGCCCGCCGCGTCGTACATAGTTCCCCGACCCCTGGATCCTGTGCAAAAGCCCTTGTTCCGTCAGATGGGCCAGCGCCTTGCGCAGGGTTCCCACAGAGGTCCCCATTTGCACCGCCAGATCCCTTTCGGGAGGAAGACGCGCACCCTCGGCCAGCCGTCCGGCCGTGATATCGCGGATCAGAATCTCGCTGATCTGCATGTGTTTCGGGATGGCGGCGAGGGCAGGCATAGGGGACCGGAATAAAATTGATACAGGATTGATCTACATCAAGGCGGATGCTACGCACAATAAAAATCGCACCTTCCGGAGACGCTTTCCATGACCGTCGTACCTGTCACCTCTGCCGATCTCGACGCCGCCGAGGTTTCCTGGTTCGCTGCCCTGTGTTCCGACGATTATCGTTATTTGGGTGTGCCGGAGGGCGATTTGCGCTCCTCCTGGGCCCATTGCAGCGAGATCGTGACAACCGCCGAGCGGTTGGGCTTTCGCAACATCCTTTGCCCGTCTTCCTATCAGGTGGGTCAGGACACGCTGAGCTTCGTGGCGGGCTGTGCGCCGATTACCGAGAAGATCAATCTGCTGGCCGCCGTGCGGTGTGGCGAGATGCAGCCGATCATGCTGGCCCGCACCATCGCGACCCTGGATCACATGCTGCAGGGCCGCCTGACCGTGAACATCATCAGTTCGGATTTCCCGGGCCAGAAGGAGCCGAGCCCTTACCGCTATCAGCGCTCCCGCGAAGTGGTCGAGATCCTCAAGCAGGCCTGGACCCGGGACGAGATCAACCATGAGGGTGAGGTCTATAATTTCTCGGGCCTGACCACGGATCCGGCGCGCCCCTATCAGACTGGTGGGCCGCTCCTCTATTTCGGGGGCTACAGCCCCGATGCGCTCGACCTCTGTGCCGAGCATTGCGATGTCTACCTGATGTGGCCGGAGCCCAAAGAGAACATCAAGGGCCGTATGGAAGCCGTCCATGCCCGCGCTGCCGAGAAGGGCCGGACCCTCGATTACGGTCTGCGTGTCCATATGATCGTGCGCGACACCGAGGCCGAGGCCAAGGAATATGCCGAGCACATTACCTCGAAGCTCGACGATGAGTATGGCCGCGCGATCCGCGAGCGTGCGCTGGATTCTGGCTCGCTCGGCGTGTCCCATCAGGCCAAGAACCGCGATATCGCCGATGAATATGGCTATGTGGAGCCCCATCTCTGGACCGGGGTCGGGCGGGCACGTTCGGGCTGCGGCGCGGCCCTCGTGGGCTCGGCCGATCAGGTCCTGTCGGAGATCGAAGAGTACAAGAAGATGGGCATCCGCGCCTTCATCTTCTCGGGCTACCCCCATCTGGAAGAGGCCGAGCATTTCGGTCGCCTTGTCCTGCCCGAGCTGAAAACCTGTTCCATGCCAGAGGCTTACGGGCGCGTGCCCGCGAGTCCCCCTGCCACACCCCTTGCCGCCGGAGAGCGCCGTTGATGGACCGCACCCAACTTACCGAAGATCTGAGCCTGAGCCGCATCGTCTATGGCATGTGGCGTCTGGACGAGGATAGCGATACCTCGCCCGCCCATATCCAGGCCAAGATCGAAGCCTGCCTCGCGCAGGGGATCTCTACCCTAGATCAGGCAGATATCTATGGCGGCTACGAGGCCGAAGAGCTGCTGGGGGCCGCGCTGAAGGCCGCCCCGGGGCTGCGCGCGCAATGCGAGATCGTCACGAAATGCGATATCGTGGCGCCCGTGGGCCGCTATGCCAGCGCGAAGGTGAAGCATTACGACACCTCGCGGGCGCATATCGAAGCCTCGGTCGAGCATTCCCTGAGGCTGATGAATATCGAGCAGATCGACTTGCTGCTCGTCCACCGTCCGGATCCGATGATGGATCACCGTGACACGGGCGCCGCGCTGGACGGGCTCGTGGCCTCGGGCAAGGTCCGCGCGGTGGGCGTGTCGAACTTCAAGCTCCATGACTGGACGCTGCTGCAATCGGCGATGGACACTCCGCTGGTCACCAACCAGATCGAGATCAGCCTGACCACCAATGACGCCTTCACCAATGGCGATATCGCCTTCCTGCAGGAGCGGGGCGTGGCCCCCATGGCCTGGTCGCCCCTCGGGGGCGGGTCGCTGATGACCGGCGACCACACGGCGGGCCAAGCGCTCGATCAGGTGGCGAGCGCCCAGGGCGTGGATCGCGCGGCGGTTGCCGTGGCCTGGCTTCTGGCCCATCCGGCGGGAATTGTGCCGGTGATGGGGACGAACAAGCTTGACCGCATCGCCACCTTCTCCGATGCCTTGAAGGTGAAGATGGACCGCGAGACATGGTTTGCCCTCTATGAGGCGGCCAATGGGGCGGAGGTTCCCTGACATGGCCGATGGAGCAGCCCCGCATATGACCGAGATCACGCGCCTTGCGCCCTTCACCCCCGGTCCCGAGACCGCCCGGGAGTTCCGCAACGCCATGGGGCGCTTTCCCACGGGCGTGACCGTGGTGACCGTGCAGGGGCCGAACGGGCCCATGGGGATCACCGCCAACAGCTTTGCCAGCGTGTCGATCGATCCGCCGCTCCTCTTGTGGTGCCCGGCGAAGAAATCGAGCCGGTTCGATGCCTTTGCCGGGGCGGATCGGTTTGCCATCCACATCCTCGGACAGGGTCAGATGGAGGTTGCGCGCGGCTTTGCCCAGCGGGCCGATGCCTTCGAGGGGTTGGAGCTCGACCCGTGCCCCCATGACGTGCCGCTTCTGGCCGACTGCCTGGCGCGGTTCGAGTGCAAAACAGTGCAGACACATGATGCGGGCGATCATATGATCGTCGTTGGAGAGGTCCTTGAGGCGGGCTATCGCGATGGCGAAGCGCTTGTCTTCAGTGAAGGAATGTTCGGCCGTTTCGTCGGCCACTAGGCCCTCGGGCCAAGAGGGACGCGGAGATGGGGACGCCAAATGATCCCCGCCCGCCAATGGGAGGAGGACGCGCCATGAGCGCATTACTGGCGGTGCTTGCACCGTTCCGGATCGTGAACGAGGCCGTGTTCAAGCTCGGCCGCGGGATCGGGGTGATCTGCGTGGCCGCGATGGTGGTCGCGATCCTGATCCAGGTGTTCTACCGATATGTTCTGAACAATGCGCTTCCCTGGCCGGACGAGGCCGCGCGGTTTGCCATGCTCTGGATGACCGGGTTGATGGCGCCCACGGCCTTCCGGCGCGGCGGGTTCGTGGCCATCGACATGGTGGTGCGGATGCTGCCCCAGAAGGTTGGCGCGCTCCTGTCGCTGTTTTTGTTGTTCGTGATGCTCTTGGTGCTGGTGATCTCGGTGCAGATCGGCTGGTCCGAAGTCACAGGCTTTGGCGGGAAATTCGCCACCGCCTCGCTCTATGTGCCGCTGGATCTAAGCTTCACGGAGTGGTTCCGGGTGCCGCGCAGTTGGATGATGGCCTCGCTGCTGGTGGGGATCATCATGATGATTTCGGCCAATATCGAGCTGATCCTGCGATCTGTCATATCCCTGTTGGGCGGCGCGGACACATTGCCGGAAATCCCCGGCGCCGAAAACGTGGGAGCCGAATGACATGCTGATCTGGTTCCTGCCCCTTTTCCTGATTTTCCTGATGATCGGCCTGCCGGTGGTGTTTGGCCTGCTGGCGGCGCCCGGTCTGCTGCTCTGGCTCAACGGTCAGGAGCGCGACATCACGCTGCTCTACCGCAATGTCTATAACGGGATGGACAGTTTCCCCCTGATGGCGATCCCCTTCTTCATGCTCGCCGGAGAGCTGATGAACCGCGGCGGCATCACCATGCGGCTGGTGGAGTTCGCCCAGGCCCTGATGGGGCATTTCCGGGGCGGTCTGGCCCATGTGAACATCCTGAGTTCCATGCTCTTTGCCGGGCTCTCGGGCTCGGCGGTGGCCGATACCTCGGCGCTGGGTTCCATGCTGATCCCGGCGATGGAGAAACAGGGTTATTCCCGCCGCTTTGCAGCTGCGATCACCGCCGCGAGTTCGGTGATCGGGCCGATTATTCCGCCCTCGGGTATCATGATCATCTATGCCTATGTGATGGGCGAGAGCGTCGCCGCCCTCTTCCTTGCGGGGATCGTTCCGGGAATCCTCGTGGGTGTGGGCCTGATGCTCATGGTCAAGGTGATGGCGGACAAATACGATTTCCCCATCGCTTCGGCCAAGACCACATGGGGCGAGCGCGGGCAGGCGAGCCTCAAGGCGTTTTTCCCGCTGATGACCCCGGTGATCATTCTGGGCGGGATCCTCGTGGGGATCTTCACACCGACCGAGGCGGCCGCCGTGGCCGTGGCCTATGCGCTCTTTATCGGGTTCTTCGTGCTGCGGACGCTCAAGGTCTCCGAGCTGCCGGATATTCTGGGCCGGGCGGGGATCACTTCGGCGGTGGTGCTGCTGCTGGTGGGCGCGGCCATGGCCTTCAAGACCGTGGTCAGCCTCAGCTACGCGCCGCAGATCATGGCCGATTTCATGCTCTCGCTGTCGAACAACCCGTTGATCCTGCTTCTGTTGATCAACCTGCTCCTGTTCGTGGTGGGGATGTTCCTCGATGCAGGTCCGGCGATCATCATCCTGGGGCCGATCCTTGGACCGATCTTCGTCGATCTGGGCGTGGACCCGATCCATTTCGCCATCATCATGAGCGTCAACCTGACCGTGGGGCTCGCAACGCCGCCTATGGGGCTCGTCCTCTTTGTGGCAAGTTCGGTGTCAGGCGAGAGGGTGGAGCGCATCGCGAAGGCGATCCTGCCCTTCCTCGCGGTGGAGATCTTCGTGATCTTCCTGATCACCTATGTCCCCGCGATTTCCATGACCATTCCCCGCCTGACCGGCTTTGTCGAGTGACAGCGCCGGAGAGACAGACACAACCGCAAAAACACGATCAACTGAGGAGGTACACAATGTACAAAAACACCCTGAAGGCGATGCTGGCCGGCGCGATGCTGATCGCGACCCCGCTGGCGGCGACCGCACAGGACTACACCCTGCGCGCCACCGCGAATTCCAACGAGAATGACGAGGATTATGACGGCCTCGTGGTTTTCAAGAACTTCGTCGAGAGCGCGTCGAATGGCGCGATCGCCGTTGAGCTCTTCATCGGTACGCAGCTTTGCTCGAACGGCGCGGAATGCCTGCAGGGCGTGGCCGATGGCTCGATCGATATCTATATCTCGACCTCGGGCGGCGCCTCGGGGATCTTCCCCTATGTGCAGGTGCTGGATCTGCCATACCTTATGGCCGATGACCGGGTCGCCGAAGCGGTTCTCGCTGGTGACTTTACCCGCAAGCTGCGCCAGATGGCGCTGGAAGACAGCGGCGACACGATCCGTCTGATGACCGTGGGCAACACGGGGGGCTGGCGCAACTTTGCCAACACCGAGCGCCGCGTGGCCGCGCCCGCCGACATGGAAGGGCTGAAGATCCGCACCGTGGTCGCCGACCTGCCGCAAGAGCTGGTCCGGGCGCTTGGCGCTTCCCCGACCCCGATCCCGTGGCCGGAGCTGTTCACGTCCTTCCAGACCGGCGTGGTCGAAGGTTCCAAGAACGGCATCACCGACATCATGGGCATGAAATTCCCCGATGCGGGTCTGCAATACGTGACCCTCGACGGGCACGCCTATATGGGCGCGCTCTGGTGGATGAGCAACCAGCGCTTCCTCGAGATGCCCGAGGATATGCGCCGCGTGGTCGTGGACGGGTTCTATGCGCTGCAGCAGGCGACCTTCGCCTCGCCGAAGCGGAAATCCATCGCGGCCTATGAGGAATTCGTGGCCGGTGGCGGCGACCTCTATGTCCCGACCCCGGACGAGAAAGCGGCCTTCAAGGAAGCGGCGGCTCCGGTCTTTGACTGGTTCAAGGCCAATGTGGGCCGTGGCGACGAGGTGTTTGACGCGCTGAACTCCGCCGTGGCGGAAGCCGAAGCCGAGATCAACGCCGCGCGCGCTGCAGACCTGCAGTAAGAGCAAGCTCTCTGGGGTGGCTGGGCTTTGGGCCCGGCCGCCCCTTTTTTAAGGGATAGGGCGGTTCGGGTTGAAGCCGTCGGCCAGTGAGTATTTTTGGAACAATGATGGGCAAGGCGCGCGGATGCGGGCCGTCTAGTCACCGAAACGGGTACATCCAGACCTTGTAGTCATCGACCAGCTCATGAGCTTTGGCGACCTGATCGGCGGTCATCTTCTTGCGGACCTCTTCCTGGCTGTCGGCGGCATCCGGGTCGCCGCCAATCGCGCTCAGCACGTACCACATATAGGCGCGCACCAGATCCGGGCCGGGCATGCCGAGCCCAACCTCGTAGTACCAGCCGACCCCTGATTGCGCGCCCGCATGGCCCTTCATGGCCGAGCGCAGATACCACTCGAAGGCACGGGTATAGTCCTGCTCGACCCCGAGCCCCAGCGCGTACATCACACCGATCAGCTCTTCGGCCTCGGCATTCCCGGACCGTGCCGCTGGCCAGAGCAGATCCTTGGCCTCGGCAAAGCGGCCGTCCTCCATCAAGTCGCGTGCAGGTTCCAGATCGGCAAATGCTGGACTTGAAACTCCGAGAAAGAGCGCCAAAATCGCCCCATGCAGCGCTGTCTTCATCTCTTGGCTTTCCTTCTCGCAGGCCCCGCTCTCGCGGAGCTCCCGAAGCCCATTGGCCCCGAGGATTTTCACGCATTCGATCCGGATCAAGCTCGGATCGGTCAGCTTCTGTTTTATGACAAGATCCTGTCGGGCAACAGAAACATCTCCTGCGGAACCTGTCATCACCATGACCATGGCGGCACGGACGGGTTGAGCCTCGGGATCGGCGAGGGCGGGATCGGCGTGGGGCCGAAACGTACGGCGGGCATTGGGGAGGACCGGATCCGCAAGCGCATCCCCCGCAATGCGCCAGCTTTGTGGAACCTTGGCCTCCGGGAGGTCGACGTTCTCTTCCATGATGGTCGGCTCGAGGTCTCGGACCTCTATGGCAATGGGTTCAATTCGCCCGCTCAGGAATGGCTGCCCTCTGGGTTCGAGAGCATTCTCGCGGCTCAGGCGGTGCTGCCGCTGGTGGCGCAGTTCGAGATGGCCGGGAACCCCAAGGAGAACGAGATCGCGGGCGCGGTGCATGACCGGATCGACGCGGCCTGGCCGATTCTGGCCAAACGGGTACGGACCATCCCGGAATATGGTGCGATGTTTGTCAGCGCGTTCGATCATATCGACGCGCCTGAGCAGGTCACGATTGTCGAGATTGCCAATGCGCTCGCAGCCTTCATCGGGACTGAATGGGCCAATCACGACAGCCCCTTTGACGCCTATCTGGGCGGAGATGCGGATGCGCTCAGCTCCGAGGCCGCACGGGGCAAGGAGCTGTTCTTTGGGGATGCAGCTTGCGCGACTTGCCATTCCGGTCCGCTTCTCAGCGATCAGGGGTTCCATGCAATTGGCCTGCCGGCCTTCGGGCCCGGCCGGACCCGGCAATGGGATCCGATCCCACGCGATATGGGCCGGGTGGGGGAGAGCAACCGGCTCGAGGATGCGTACCGGTTCCGCACGCCGCCTCTGCGCAATGTCGCGCTGACGGGGCCTTACGGACATAACGGCGCCTATGCCACGCTGGAGGGGATCCTGCGGCACCACCTCGATCCGGGTGCTGCGCGCGCGGATTGGGAGACAGCCGAGGCGCGCCTACCGGAGGTGCCTTGGCTCGCCGCGATTGATTTTGTCATCCGCTCGGACCGGGCAGAGATCGCGCGGCAGGCGGCGGTGCTCGACATCCAGCCAGTGGTCCTGTCCGATGCGGAGATCGCGGATCTGGTGGCCTTTTTGCACGCACTGACCGGGGTCACCGCGCAGACCCGACCGCTCGGGCGACCGGAGACGGTGCCCAGCGGGTTGCCCGTCGACTAAGGCGCGCTCAGTTCAGATCGGCGAGCTTGCGGCCCTCCAGATGCAGTTGCTGCAGGATCTCGGGTGCTCCGCCGCCGAGCCGCTGGATCAACGCGCCGAGGCCCTCCGCATCCGCCCAATGCATAGGCCCGCCCAGATGCCGTGGAAAGCCGTAGCCAAAAAGCGTGACCGCATCGATATCGATCGGGCGCAGGGCGATGCCCTCGCTCAGGATGTGCGCGCCCTCGGCGGCCATGGCGGTCAGGTAGCGCGTGGTGATCTCGGCGGCGGTAAAGCGGCGCGGCGCGCTGCTGCGCGCAGCGTCGATCAGTGGAATGACCTCCGGGTTGGGTTGACGCGCGCGGCCTTCATGAAGGTAGTATCCCCGCCCGGTCTTGCGCCCGAACCAGCCCTTGGCGCAGAGCGCGTCTGACACCAAAGCAACCTCGCCCCTGCGCTGGCGTCCGGCCTGTCCGATATCCAGCCCGGCAAGATCCGAGACCGCAAAGGGCCCCATAGCGAAACCGGCTGTCTCGAGCGCGGCATCCACCTCCCACGGGGTTGCGCCTTCGAGCACAAGCGCGTCCGCCTCGGCCCGCACCCGCGCCAGCATGCGGTTGCCGATGAACCCATCGCAGACCCCGGCGCGGACGGCGATCTTGCGCAGGCGCTTGGCCAGCGCGAAGCCAGTACACACCACGTCTGGTGCGGTGTCGCGCGCCACGACAACCTCAAGCAGGCGCATGATGTGGGCGGGTGAGAAGAAGTGTAGGCCGATCACATCCGCAGGGCGCGCCGTGGCCGCCGCGATCTGGTTGATGTCAAGATAGGAGGTGTTGGTTGAGAGGATCGCGCCCGGCTTGCAGAGCGCGTCGAGTTTGCCGAACACCTCCCGCTTCAGCGCCAGATCCTCGAACACCGCCTCGATCACAAGATCGGCTTCAGCAAGCGTGTCCAGATCTGGCGCCATATTCAGTCGCGCCAGCGTATCGTCAACCGAGGTGAGCTTGCCGCGCGCGACGGCTCCGTCCAGGGTCTTGCGGATCCAGTCTTGCGCGGCCGCGCGGACGGTCTCGTTGGGCTCCACGAGCGTGACGGGAATCCCGGCCATCAGAAGGGCCGTCGCAATACCACGTCCCATTGTCCCCGCGCCGAGCACGCCCGTGCTCTTGATCTCGCGGGGCAGCGCCTCTGCCTCGGGGATCTTCGTCACGGCTCGTTCGGCAAAAAAGGCATGGATCAACGCCGCACGCTGAGGTGAGGCCATGCAGTCGTTGAACAGAGCACGTTCCTGAACGAGACCATCGTTCAAAGGAAGGACGCTTGCGGCCACAGCCTCCACGCATTTCAGCGGCGCGAAGAGGGCGGAGGCCTGAGCCTTGGCTCGCGCCGCGTCGAGAGCAGGCGCATCCTCTGCCACATCCTGCGCGGCGGTCACCCGCGTCGGGAGTTCCCCTGACAGCACGGCCTCGGCCATTTCGAGGGCGATCTCTGCGGGCGCGCCATCACGGATCCGGTCAATCAGGCCCAAGGTCAGCGCCTCGTCGGACCCGATACGCCGACCGGTCGTGATCAATTCCAACGCAGGGGCGATCCCGGCGAGACGCGGGGCGCGTTGGGTGCCGCCGGCCCCAGGCAGGATGCCGAGGGTGACCTCGGGAAACCCGCAGAGCGTGCCGGGCAGGGCGATCCGTGCATGGGTGGCGAGCGCCACTTCGAAGCCACCGCCAAGGGTCGCACCGTGCAGGATCGAGATAACCGGGGTCGTGCTCTGTTCCAGCGACAGACAGACCTCGGGCAAAAGCGGAGCTTGGGGCGGCTTGCCAAACTCGCGGATGTCCGCGCCCGCAATGAAGCCGCGACCGACGCCATAGAGCGCGATGACGTCGACCTCCGGATCCGCATCGAGCCGCCGGACGGCCTCCGTCAGGGCGAGGCGGAGGGCATGGGACGCGGCGTTCACCGGCGGGTTGTCCAGCGCGATCCGCGCGACCTTGCCGGTTTTCGTGACGGTTACTGGGCCGGGCATGGACTCTCCGTGTCGAGGCCGAGTTCCGAGGCGAAGACGTCCAGAAGCCGGTGTTTGAGGATCTTTCCCGTAGGGGCGGTGGGCAGGGTGTCGACCAGAAGGATCCGGGTCGGGATCTTGTAGGGGGCGAGGTCGGTGCGGAGCCAGTCTTGCAAGGCCTGCTGGCTGACCGGCGCTGTGGTCTGGACGAAGGCCAGAACTTCTTCATCGCCTTGGCTGGGTCGCCCGATCACGGCCGCTTGCGCAACATCCGGGTGCAGCGACAGGGCGGCCTCGACCTCCGGCGGGTAGATGTTGAACCCGCCGCGAATGATCAACTCCTTGGCGCGTCCAAGGATGTGCACCGCGCCGTCAGGGTCGATCCGCGCCAGATCTCCCGTGCGCAGCCAACCATCCGGGGTCAGAGCCGTGCGTGTGGCCAGCGGATCGCGGAAGTAGCCGCGCATGACCCCGGGGCTGCGCACCTCCAGCGCGCCGTCGGGACAAAGCCGGAGATTCACATCGCGGAGGGCGGTCCCGACGGAGATATCCACGCGGGGGCTGGCCGGGCGGGTGGCACAAATCCCGGGGCTTGCCTCGGTCATCCCGTAGCCATTGTGCAAGGGCAGGCCATAGCGCGCCTCGATCCGGGTTTTCCAATCCGGGTCGAGCGGCGCGCCGCCCGCCGAGAGGTAGCGCAGGTTCGGCGCAGGCGTGGCCTCGGTTTCGGTGATCAGGCGGGCGAACATCTGCGGCACGCCAGGGAAGACCGAAACGCCCTCTGCCATTGCAGCGGCGACCTCGCCGGGCTCGAACCGCGCCATGGGCCAGAGCCGCGCACCCGTTGCCAGCACCGCGAGCACCACGGAGGCGAAGCCGAAGATATGGGTGATCGGCAGGACTGCGAGTACCAGATCGCTGGGCACCATATCCCGTAGATCGGCTGAGATGCGCGCGTTCCAGCAGAGATTTGCATGGCTCAGCATGACGCCTTTGGGCGTCTGCGTTGTCCCTGTGGTGTAGAGGATGGCTGCGATCCTGTCCTCCGGACGGTCGGGGCAGGCTGATGGCGGGACCGGATCTGGCGTTGTCATGGCCAACCCAGGCGTTGTGCCCTGATCCAAGGGTGTGGCAGCGAGCCTGGCGCCATGGGCGGCCGCCTCGTCAGAACTCCCGGCCGCCACGAGCAGGGCGCGGGGTTGCAGATGGGCCCTCAGGGCGGCGATTTCAGCGGGCGTGTGGCGGGCATTGACCGGCGCGACGGTCGCTCCGAGCTGGCTTAGTGCCAGAACCGCGCGGATCGCATCCGGACAGGTCTCGGTAATCAGCATCACCCGGTCGCCCGGATGCACACCCCGCTGCCGCAAGGTATCGGCCAGCGCCGACACCGTTTCCCGCAGTGTCGCGTAGGTCTCTCCGTCCCGGATCCAGTGCGATGTGTCCGGGGCCGCCTCGATCAGATCGTGCAGAAACCCCGTCACCTCTGGTCGCCTGTTTCAGCGGCCATGTCCTCCCTCCTCCCAAAGTTCGGCCCGGCTATGGGAGGGGAAGTGAACGCAATTGTCAAACACCCTGCGGCGCTGGGCCTGCGGCAAACTGCGTGGACAATGGCGCGGGAGTATGGAAAGGGACCGGTCAAGGAGACCACCATGACCACCACCCGTTTCGCGCCGTCGCCCACCGGCTACCTTCATGTGGGCAACCTGCGCACTGCGCTGTTCAACTACATGATTGCCCGCAAGGCTGGCGGTACCTTCATCCTGCGCATTGACGACACGGATCCGGAGCGTTCCAGGCCCGAGTATGTCGACGCGATCCAGGAGGATCTGAGCTGGCTCGGGATCACTTGGGACCGGATCGAGTTCCAGTCCAAGCGGTTGGATCGCTATGCTGAGGCCGCCGATGCTCTGCGCGCTGCGGGGCGGTTTTATGAGGCGTTCGAGACGCCGACCGAGCTGGATCTCAAGCGCAAGAAGCAGCTGAACATGGGTAAGCCCCCGGTCTATGACCGTGCGGCGCTGAGCCTGTCCGAGGACGAGAAGGCCGCGCTGCGGGCCGAGCGAGGGCAGGGGGTCTGGCGGTTCAAGCTGGATCACGAGCGGATCGCATGGACGGACGGGATCCTCGGGGAGTTATCGATCGACGCGGCCTCGGTCTCGGATCCGGTGCTGATCCGGGGCGATGGGCAGGTGCTCTACACGATTGCGTCCGTGGTGGATGACACCGAGATGGGCGTAACCCATGTGGTGCGCGGCTCGGATCATGTGACCAACACCGCCACGCAAATCAAGATCATGGCTGCCCTGGGGCATGGCCACCCGGAATTTGCCCACCATTCGCTGCTCACCGGGCCCCAGGGCGAGGCGCTGTCGAAACGTCTCGGCACGCTTGCGCTGCGCGATTTGCGCGCGGACGGGATCGAGCCCATGGCGCTTTTGAGCCTGATGGCGCGGCTCGGCTCATCCCAGCCGGTGGAGCTGGTCGACAGTCTCGACGCGCTGATCGAGGGGTTTGACCTCAGCAGTTTCGGCTCTGCCCCGACGAAGTTCGACCGCGACGACCTCTTGCCGCTGACTGCGCGGTTCCTGCACGGGGTGCCCTTCGCGGAGATGGCCGAGGAGATCGCGGGCCTCGGTGTGCCTGCTGATCTGGCCGAGACCTTCTGGGATGTGGCGCGCGCCAATATTACCACCCGTGCGGATCTGCCGGGCTGGTGGCATCTCTTCCGCGATGGCGGAGCGCCCAAAGTGGCCGATGAGGATCGCGATTTTGTCGCCGACGCCTTTGCCCGTCTGCCGGAGCCGCCCTATGGCCCGGACACATGGTCGAGCTGGACCACCGAGGTCAAAGAGGCGTCGGGCCGCAAGGGAAAAGGCCTCTTCATGCCCTTGCGCCGGGCGGTGACGGGTCTCGAGCGCGGACCTGAGATGGCCGATGTGATGCGGCTGTTGCAGAAAAAGCCGACCCTCTGAGCTTAGCGGGCCCGATCCGTTTCCGGGCCGGTGATAATGCTGCATGCATGACCTTCGGGTTGGACACAGGGCTCCGGGCTCGCTACGCTCACGTGACCCCGGAGACGCCATGGCCGAAGCCGCCAAATTCCTGACAGGCAATCTTTTTCGCCATGTCACAGTGATGTCGCTGACCGCGTCCGTAGGGCTGGTCGCGGTGTTCTTCGTCGATTTCCTGGACATGATCTTCATTGCCATGCTGGGCCAGGCAGAACTCGCTGCGGCCGTGGGCTATGCCGGGGCAATCCTGTTCTTCACGACGTCCTTCGGGATCGGCGTGGCCATCGCGACCGGGGCCCTGGTGGCCCGGGCCTTGGGGGCCGGGGACGAGGAGCTCGCCCGACAACGGGCCTCGACCTCGCTGGTCTATGGGGTGTTGTTTGGGGCGGTCTTTGCGGCGCTCGTCTGGATGAACCTTGATGTGCTGGTGCACATGATCGGAGCCGAGGGGGCTACGGCCGATCTCGCAGTGCTGTACCTGCAGATCGTGGTGCCGAGCCTCCCGCTTCTGATGATTGGGATGGCCGGGGGCGCGATCTTGCGGGCCCATGGGGCGGCGCGGGCGGCGATGATGGCGACGATCTGGGGCTCGCTGGTAAACGGCGTGCTCGACCCGATCCTGATTTTTGTGCTGGATTTGGAGCTTGTGGGTGCAGCACTGGCCTCGGTCGCGGCGCGGATCGCGATCGCGGCGGTCGCCCTGCGCCCGATCTTTCAGGAATATGGCGGTTTGATCCGGCCCAGTCTGCGCGGCCTCGCACTGGATCTGGGGCCGCACCTGACCATCGCGGCACCGGCCATCCTAACCCAGCTCGCCACGCCTTTGGGGCAAGCCTATGTCACCCGCGCCATGGCGGAGTTCGGGCCGGATGCGGTGGCGGGACTGGCGATGGTTTCGCGCTTGACCCCTGTGGCCTTCGGGGTGATCTTCGCACTCTCGGGAGCAATCGGTCCGATCATCGGCCAGAACTTCGGAGCGCAGCAATCCGACCGCGTGCAGAGGGCGTTTCGCGACGGGCTGCTCTTTACAGGGCTTTACGTTGTCGCTGCTGCCATTCTGCTCTACCTGGCGCGTGCTCCGCTCGCGGATCTCTTCCAGGCGTCCGGGCAGGCGCGGGCGCTGGTCTTCCTGTTCTGTGGGCCGCTCGCCCTCACCTTCTTTTTCAACGGTGCACTCTTCGTGGCGAACGCGGCCTTCAACAATCTCGGCCACCCGTTCTATTCGACCTGGCTCAACTGGGGGCGTCACACGGTGGGCACGATCCCCTTCGTGATGCTCGGGGCGCTCTGGTTCGGGGCCGAGGGGGTGCTGATCGGGCAGGCGCTGGGCGGTGTGCTCTTCGGGGTGCTTGCAGTTTGGTTGGCACGCCGTGTCATGGCCGAGCCGGGCAGTTCAGAGCGCGCACCCTTCGCCCGGCAGGCCCGCCTCCTCGGGCTGCTGCACCTGCGCCGCTAGGGTCGCAAGTGCGCTGTCCACCAGCGCCCGCGCCTGCGCGTCCAGCTCTTGCGCGCGCGGATAAAGCGGCGCCGCGCGGTCGTTCAGGACGGGGCCGTCCCAGCCGTCCGTCGTCTCAAAAAATGCTTCCGCCCCGCTCTGCCCAAACTCGGCCAGATAGCCGCCGATCACCGTATCGAGATAGCTGAGCAGGATTGGATGTCGTAGCCCCGGCGCGGCAATATGCTGGGCGCTTGCCTCATAGACATGCAGGTCGAGCGCTTGGGCGTCAGGCTGCTCCAGCGGGCCAAGGCGGATCCGGTCATAGGCCCGCTCTCGCGCGTCCAGGGCCGCCCAATCCGCGCCGGGCACCGCGGCGATGAGACCCGAGATGCGAGACCCCGGAGAGCGCGTGGCTGTCAGAAAGGCGACCTTGCGGTGGCGGGAGTGCCTCCAAACCCGCCGCCAACCCAGCAAGTCCGCCCGCATCCGCACCGGATAAGCATGGGTGCCGCGATGCACGAGCGACCCATAGCCAAAGAAATGCGGGGTCTCGGAGAGTGTGGGTGTCATGGCAGAATCTTGCCCGGATCGGTCCGGCGCAACAAGGGGGCAGCGGGAAACTTGACCCTGCGCATGCGCGCCACATGTTCCCCTCTACCAGACCAAATGGAGAGACCATGTCCAATCTCGAAGATCGCCAACGCGCCTACACTGACAATCCCTATGCCGAGAAATACGCGGCGGCTCTTGCCTCGATCGAAGCCGAGAAGCGTCGCAAGGAAGCCTCGGGCTATGCTTGGATGGCGGCGGCTGCGAGCTATGGCGAAGCGGCCCAGGGCGGCGGCAAGTTCGGCAAGGTAGCCAGTGCGTCGAAATGGTTCGTGCTCTGGTTTGCGATGATTGTGCCCAACCTTCTTCTCATCCGCGTCATTTTCTGAGTTCACACTCGCCCACGGGTGGGCCCTTTGGTCATTTGGACACACGAAAAAGCCGCGCTGTGCTGCGCGGCATTTCAGCTTTTCGGATCAGGGGACGCGGATCATCCCGTGTGAAATCTGCACTGCGCGTCCGGAGATCCGGACACGCGTAAGCGCGCCGTTCGTGACCTGCGCCTCAAAACCGATCCTGCTCAAGCGCCCCATGTCTTCGCCCTGCGTCAGGGTCAGCTGCGTGTCTCCCTCCGGCAAGGCGCCAGACGCGAGAAGCTGTGCCGCAAGGATCGCGCTGGCAGAGCCGGTCGCGGGGTCTTCGGGAATCCCTGCTGTGGGCGAAAACATCCGCGCGTCATAGCCCTCGGCGCTGCGAGTATAGAGATAGGCGCTGTCCACATCGCATGCCGCCATTAACTCGGACCAATAGGGTTCGATCGGGCGCGCGCGACGCAGCGCCGCGCGATCCGCTATGGGCAGATAGACAAAAGCCGGCCCCCCGGCAAAGACCGCAGGGCTATGATTGTCAAAGCCCAGTGCGTCGAGATCCACGGCCCGCGCGGCGAGCCCCGGATCGCAGTCCGGCCCATGGGGATGGGGCAAAACCGGGGCTGAGAGTGTCGCAACCCCATCTGTAATCTCCACCGGGACCAGTCCGGCGTTTTCGCCCAGCACCACATGATCGAGACCAAGCCGCTCCGCGAGATGGAGCGCGCAGCCAATCGTCGGATGCCCGGCGAAATCGATCTCTGCCGTGGGAAAGAAGATCCGGACCCGCGCCGTATGCGCCGGATCCTCGGGCGGTTGCACAAAGATCGTCTCGGACAGGTTAAATTCCCGCGCGATGGTCTGCATCTGCGCTGTGGTCAGCCCGCCCGCCTCCTCGACAATAGCCAGCGGATTGCCTGTGAACGGCGTGTCGGTGAACACGTCATAGACATGAAACGGCAGCTCCATCACGCCCCCTCATTGTTCTCAAAATACTCCGGGGGAGGCGCTTTTGCGCCGGGGGCAGAGCCCCCAAGACCCCGCGGCCTCAGACGAGGCGACTGTTATCCTTGGCAGCCCGTACGAAATCCGCAAAGAGCGGGTGCGGCTCAAACGGCTTCGACTTCAGCTCCGGATGAAACTGCACACCAATGAACCAAGGGTGATCCTTGACCTCGACGATCTCGGGCAGGCGGCCATCCGGGGACATGCCGGAAAAGATCAGACCCTCGGCCTGCAGCTGGTCGCGGTACTTGATGTCCACCTCATAGCGATGGCGATGCCGCTCCTCGATCGTGGTGCTGCCATAGATCTCGGCGACCTTGGAGCCTTCGACCAGCTGCGCCGTATAGGCGCCGAGCCGCATGGTGCCGCCCTTGTCGTCATCGACCTTGCGCTCGACCTTGTGGTTGCCCTGAACCCATTCCTTGAGGTGATAGACCACGGGCGTAAAGCGGCGCTTGCCTGCCTCGTGGTCGAACTCTTCGGAGCCCGCATCGGTCAGGTCTGTGAGATTCCGGGCACTTTCGATCACGGCCATCTGCATGCCGAGGCAAATGCCCAGATAGGGGATCTTGTGTTCGCGTGCGAATTGCGCGGCCTTGATCTTGCCCTCGGTGCCACGCTCGCCAAAACCACCGGGCACGAGGATTGCATCGAACTTCTCTAGATGGGGGACCGGGTCCTCGCGCTCGAAGATCTCTGCATCGATCCATTCGGACTTCACGCGCACGCGGTTGGCCATGCCCCCATGCGTCAGAGCCTCGGCGATCGATTTATACGCATCTTCGAGCTGGGTGTACTTGCCGACAATCGCGACCGTCACCTCGCCTTCGGGGTTGTGGATCCGGTCGGCCACGTCATGCCAGACGCTCAGATCCGGTTTCGGCGCCGGCGAGATACCGAACGCGTCCAGCACCGCCTGATCCAGACCTTCGCGGTGATAGGCGAGCGGCGCCTCGTAGATCGATTTCAGATCCTGCGCCGCGATCACCGATTCTGGGCGCACATTGCAGAAGAGGGCGAGCTTGTCGCGCTCCTTTTGCGGTATTGGCCCCTCGGAGCGGCAGACCAGCACATCCGGTGCGATACCGATCGAGCGGAGCTCTTTCACCGAGTGCTGGGTCGGCTTCGTCTTCAACTCGCCCGAGGCCGCGATCCATGGCAAAAGGGTCAGGTGCATGAAGATGCATTGCCCACGCGGCTTGTCCTGCCCGAATTGGCGGATCGCCTCGAAAAACGGCAGGCCCTCGATATCGCCGACAGTGCCGCCGATCTCGCACAGCATGAAATCGACCTCGTCATCGCCGATATCTATGAAATCCTTGATCTCGTTGGTCACATGCGGGATGACCTGGATCGTTTTTCCAAGGTAGTCGCCACGCCGCTCTTTCTCGAGCACATTTGAATAGATCCGACCGGAGCTTACGGAATCAGTACGCCGTGCCGCCACACCTGTGAACCGCTCGTAGTGGCCCAAGTCGAGATCGGTCTCGGCCCCGTCATCGGTCACGAACACCTCGCCATGCTCGAACGGGCTCATGGTGCCGGGATCGACGTTGAGATAGGGGTCCAGCTTGCGCAGCCGGACCGAGAACCCGCGCGCCTGCAACAATGCGCCGAGGGCCGCAGAGGCCAATCCCTTACCCAGCGAAGAGACAACCCCGCCCGTGATGAAAACATAGCGTGCCATTGGGCTCGGCTCTCCCGTCCATCCCCGATTCCGCGCAGGGACCTTGCAAAATTTTGGAAAGGATGCAGGGGATTCGTAACCCCTGAACCCGTGTCTCCACGGGATTTAACCTGTAAAGGATTCGTCCCGCTTTGGCAACCGGACCGCTATATCCTGCGGTCCGCGTTAACTTTTTCCCTAGAAGTGGGGTCTACTCCGCGCGCGGCGGCAGCAGGGGCTGGTCGCTAGCCGCAGGCGGCAGCAGGTCCGATGCCGGGGGCAGAAGATCGTTCTGCTCAACCGGCGGCGGCACGGGCTGATCGGTCAGCCGATCCAGCACTGAGGCGTTGTTCGAGCTCGCTGCAGCCAGGATCGTCAGGGTGATCGAAGTGCCGATGAAGGCAATCGCCAGAATCCAGGTCATCTTGCCAAGAGCCGTCGCCGCCGACCGTCCGGTCATGGCACCTCCGCCACCACCGCCGCCCATACCCAGACCACCCCCTTCGGAGCGCTGCAGGAGCACCACGCCAATCAGCGCAAGCGCCAGAAGCAGGTGGACGATCAGGATGACGTTTTCCATGGACGGTTCGGCCTCGTTATGCGGACCCCGGCTACCTAAGGCGTCCGGGACCGGCTCGCAAGCCCTCAGATGTCTCAGGCGTCCACGTCATCGACATCCGCTTGCCCGCTGAGCCGGCGACGCACGATGCTCCAGCTCAGCCCCACGCCGAGCACAATGGAGAGAGCCAAGATCCCGAGCCAGGTTTGCACGCCCGGATTCTCGAGGCTGAGCAGACCCAGATCGTAGAGCACCCAGATCAGCGCTGCGAAGATCGCCGCGATCAGGATCATGCCGAACAACCCGATGGAGCGCAGGGTGGCGCGCAGAAAGATGATATAGCCCACACTGAGCAGCAGTCCGAGCAGGACGACGATCGACAATTGTGCCTCGTGGTTGCCCAAGGCCCAACGGATGTAGTTGAAATCCGTGGGGTTGTAGGTGGCCGCCAGCAGCAGGAATGCCGCCAGCCAGCGGATCAGAATGTCCATCTTCGTCCCTCGTTTTCGCGCGCGATTGCTCCTCTGCTGCCAAATACCGACCCTCGCGTCCAGAGCTGCGCGCCCGCGCCGCGCATTTTGCGGTTTCCCCACCGCACCGGCATGGATATACCGGCGCGGGGTTCCTGAAACACGAAGTGAGGGCCGAGATGGCGAACGTAGTGGTCGTGGGCGCGCAATGGGGCGACGAGGGCAAGGGCAAGATCGTGGACTGGCTCTCGGAACGCGCGGATGTGATCGCACGGTTCCAGGGCGGACATAACGCAGGCCACACGCTTGTGATCGACGGCGAGGTCTACAAGCTGAACGCGCTGCCTTCGGGCGTGGTGCGGGGGGGCAAGCTGTCGGTGATCGGCAATGGGGTTGTGCTCGATCCCTGGCACCTCGTGAAAGAGATCGAGCAGATCCGCTCTCAGGGGGTCGATATCACGCCTGAGACGCTGATGATCGCGGAGAACACGCCGCTGATCCTGCCCATTCATGGCGAGCTGGACCGTGCGCGCGAAGAGGCGGCTTCCAAGGGCACCAAGATCGGGACCACCGGGCGTGGTATCGGTCCAGCTTATGAGGACAAGGTCGGGCGCCGCTCAGTCCGGGTCGCAGACCTCGCCGATGATGCGACGCTGGAGGCGCGAGTGGACCGCGCGCTGCAGCACCATGATCCGCTGCGCAAGGGGTTGGGCATCTCGCCCGTGGACCGGGATGCGCTGATCGCGCAACTGCGCGAGATCGCGCCCGCGATCCTCGAATACGCGGCACCGGTCTGGAAAGTGCTGAATGAGAAGCGCAAGGCCGGGCACCGGATCCTGTTCGAAGGCGCGCAGGGAGCGCTTCTGGATATTGATTTCGGGACTTATCCCTTCGTGACGTCGTCGAACGTGATCGCCGGGCAGGCGGCGACTGGTGTCGGGATCGGGCCGGGCTCGATCGACTATGTGCTCGGCATCGTGAAAGCCTATACCACCCGCGTGGGGGAGGGGCCGTTCCCGACAGAGCTCGACAATGACGACGGGCAGCGGTTGGGCGAGCGCGGGCGCGAATTTGGGACCGTGACCGGGCGCAAGCGGCGCTGCGGCTGGTTCGATGCGGCGCTGGTCCGTCAGACCTGTGCGACTTCCGGAGTGAACGGGATTGCGCTGACCAAGCTCGACGTGCTCGACGGGTTCGAGACACTGAAGATCTGCGTGGGCTATGAGCTGGACGGCAAGATCCTCGACTACTTGCCCACCGCCGCCGAGGAACAGGCGCGCTGCAAGCCGGTCTATGAAGAGATGGAGGGCTGGTCCGACAGCACCGAAGGCGCACGCAGTTGGGCTGATCTGCCGGGGAACGCGGTGAAATATGTGCGCAGGATCGAAGAGTTGATCCAGTGCCCTGTGGCGCTACTTTCCACTTCACCGGAGCGAGATGACACGATCCTCGTGACCGATCCTTTCGCGGACTGAGCTTGGATGGTGTGATGGCGTTATCGTACAAAGCGCGGCGACGGTGGTCGCTGGTGATCCTGCTTCTGGGGTTGCCGGCGTATATCGTGGCCGCAGTGACCATCATGAACCTGCTTGACCGGCCGCCCTTCTGGGTCGAGTTGGCCGTGTATATAGGCCTTGGCATTTTCTGGGCTGTGCCGTTCAAGTTCGTGTTCAAGGGGATCGGTCAGGCTGATCCTGACCAGCCGCGAGACGATGCCTGATACCGTGCATTGATGTAAGGCCGCACCGCTTGTCTGGCTAGCATGCTTAGCGTTTGGATTTGCGGCGGTGCCGCTTACCCATTCGCGACAAAGCGCGAGTCGGTTGAAATGACGAACTGACCGCGCTCGATCTTTTCTATGGTGCCATTGCGCAGGAGATCGCCGAAGCTGCGCAGGGAGTCTTCGCGCGAGAAAGCCCGGTCATGGTCGTGGCGCATGACCATATGCATGACCTCCGGGCGAGAGAAATGCGCCTTACCTTCCACGACGCTCAGATAGGCCGCAGCGGCCTCGAGCAACTCATGCAGCTCGCTCGCACCCACCGACTCCGCGTAATTCGCGAACCCGGTGTCGAGTGCGCGGGTCTTGTCTTGCCCTGCGATAGCGGTACGGGTAATCCGGCGCGGCTTTACCCCGGGATCGACGTCGTCCCAATCCACGCGGGCCTGGGGCACGAGCACGAGGGGGGCCGTTGTTTGGTCCTCGGCATCATCAGTCGTCGCTTCGAGATCAGCCTCGCTAGAAGCAGGAGCAGCATCGGGATCCGCTGCGTCTTGAGCTGATCCGTCATCCGCGTCTCCGAGGTCGCTGAATTTGTTGGCTGCTTCGGATGCGTCCGCTTCGACCTCTTGCGCCCGCTTGCGCTTTCCGGGCATCAGTCGATCTGCGAAGGTCGCCGCGACCGCCGCCTTGATATGGCTGAGCGCGCTGCGACGACTTTGTGCGCCTTCTTCGTTCAAAACATCGTCGGTCTTGGCAAGGATCCGATCAACGGTCTCAGCCTCATCCACCGGAGCGAAGGGCGCAGGCCGATCCTCAGCATCCTCAACGGAATCAGCGGCGTCAAAGGTAACATCGTCGTTTGTGTCTGGCAGGTCTTTGGAGCTGACTTCGATATTGTGCATTTCAGCGTCGCGCTGGAACGCCTGCGGACGTTCAGCGCCTCGGCTGCGGAGCAGCGACACCGCAGCTTCGAGGTCCGCACTCTTTATGCCAAGTGGTGCAATTGTGTCTGGGTTGCCGCTCTCTTGGGCTGTGTCCTGATCTTCGGAGGCGGGCGCGAGAACGCCCGGCGCATCGGCACTGTCAGAGATATCAGAGGCGATTTCTATTTCTGTAGCAGAGGGATCGCTCTCAGGCGCGCTCATCATTGCCAACGTAGCGGCAATGACGTCTTGATCTTCTTCTGTTGGATCGGCAGAGGGAGGCAGGTCTTCCTGCTTCGCACCAGTTTTACTTTCATCTCCAGTGACGTCGCCATCCGTCTGCCCAATGAGGCTTTTGGACCCGCTTGTTTCAGTACGCAGGTCCGCGTCAAAGGCTTCAACGAGCTCGGAGTTTTCCGCGAGGAATGTGGCAACCTCTTCGTCCGCTGGGGCCGCGCTGTCGTCATCTTCGGTTGCGGCCAACTCTGTGTCGCGCCATGTTTCCTCAGCCTCAGCCTCAGCCTCAGCCTCAGCCTCAGCCTCAGCCTCAGCCTCAGCCTCAGCCTCAGCCTCAGCCTCAGCCTCAGCCTCAGCCTCAGCCTCAGCCTCAGCCTCAG
>JBCDKL010000002.1:0-72767 GCA_038746695.1 Pseudomonadota bacterium
AGGTAGTCCACATAGTCACGGCCATCCTCGTCCCAGACCTTGGCACCTTCGCCCCGGGCGATGACGATGCCGGGGTCGAAATTGCCAAAGCCCGCGGCGGGCAGCACCTCGCGGGCGCGGGCGATCCAGTCGGTTTGGGAGCGGGTGATATGCATGGGATCAATCCAGGATGAAATCAGGGGGGCCGAGCAGGTCGAGATCGGGGGTGAGGCCGAGGCCGGGGCGCTCGGGCGGGGCGATGCGGCCCGCAGCGCGGGTGGGGCCGTCCGGGGCGAGACGCGGGGCCACATAGCCCGAGAGGTCGCAGACATTGAGTAGCCGCGCCGGGTCGGTGGTGGCGGCCAGATGCAGAGCGGCGGCCATGGCGATGTCGCTGCCCCAGGTGTCCTCGATGCACATCACGGGGCCCAGATGCAGGCAGAGATCCCGTGCCCGACGCAAGGCGCTCAGCCCGCCGAATTTCGACAGTTTCAGGGCCACCGCGTCGAGGATGCCGAGGCGATGCGCCTCGAGCAAGGAGGCCGTGTCCCAGGCCAGCTCGTCGAGTTTCATGGGCAAGCCTGTGGCGGCGCGGACCCGGGCGCACTCTTCGAGCGTTTCGCAGGGCTGTTCCAGCATCACGTCGAGATCGGCCACAGCCCGCCCGACGCGGGAGGCCGTGAGGCTCGTTGTTCCGCAATTCCAGTCGCCATAGAGGATCGGGCCCGGCCCGATGGCCGCCCGCACGGCCCGCAGACGCTCCACATCCGTGGCCCAGTCGCCGCCCGCACCGAGCTTGGCCTGAAACTGGGTCATACCCTGAGCCTGGGCGTCGGTTGCGATGCGGGCCATCTCGTCCGGGTCGGTGCAGGTGATCGAGTGATAGAGCGGCAGATCCGCCTGCTGCCGCCCGCCGAGCAGGGCGTAAAGCGGCAGGTCGGCCTCCTGCCCGGTCAGGTCCCAGAAGGCGATGTCGAGCGCAGAGCGGGCATAGAGATGGCCGGGCAGGTGCTTGGCGACCCGCGCGGTCAGGGTCTCGGCCCCCAGAGGGTCGCCGCCGATCAGCACCGGTGCGAGATCCGTGAGGGCAGGCGCCACCCCGCGGGCATAGGCGGGCAGGTAGTGCGGGATCGGGCAGACCTCGCCCCAGCCCGTGCGGCCCGTATCCGTGTCGATCGCCAGCACCACGGTTTCGACGGTCGCACAGCTCTTGCCTGCGGCCATGTAGTAGGTCGCGTGGGAGGTGAGCGGCACATGCCAGAGGCGGATGCGGGTGATCTTCATCGCGGGGCTCGTCAGGGCAGGACCACGAGGCTGCCCATGTGCCGTTTCTCAAGAAAGGCGGTCTGGGCGGCATGCAGGTCGGAGAGCGGGTAGGTGGCGGCGAGGGCGGGGCGGATCTCCCCGCCTTCGATGTAGCGGACAAGGTTGCGGGTCACCTCGGGGTCGATCACGGTGGAGCCGGTGAAGGTCAGGTCCCGCAGGTAGAAGGTGCGCAGGTCGAACTCGACCATGGGCCCGGCAATGGCGCCGGAGCAGGTGAGCCGCCCGCCCCGCGCGATCACGTCCAGAAGGGTCGGCCAGAACGGCCCGCCCACCACATCCGCGAGCACGGTGATCGTCTCATCGGCCAGCAAAGCGTGCAGATCCTCAGGCGCACGGGGCAGGACCCGGTCGGCCCCAAGCGCGCGCACGGCGGCATGCTTGCTTTCGGAGGCCAGGGCCACGACCCGGGCGCCGCGCCGCTTGGCGAGCTGGACCAGCCCCGTCCCGACCCCGCCCGAGGCGCCGGGGACCAGCACCGTATCGCTTGCGGTTACCTTGGCGCGGGTCAGCATCCCCTCGGCGGTGGAATAGGAGCAGGAGAAGGTCGCCAGCTCCGCATCGCTGAGATCCGAGCGCACGGGGATCGCATTCTGGGCGGGCAGGGTGGTGTATTCGGCGAAGCCACCGTCGCGTTCAGAGCCGAAATACCCTGTCTTCGTCAGGTCCCAGGGCGCTTCGGGGTCCCGGAGCCAGTTGTCGGAGATGACCCGCTCGCCGACCCGATCCGGGGACACATCCGCGCCGACGGCCACAACCTCCCCGCAGATATCGGCGCCCTGAATGCGCGGGAAGGCGATTGGTGCTGCGCCCCAGGTGGGGTCGGTATCGTCCACGGTGGCATAGGCGTCCCCTTGGGTCGCCTCGGAGACTGCCTTGGAATACCAGCCCACGCGCGTGTTGATATCAGTGTTGTTCAGCCCGCAGGCGCGCACCCGGATCAGCACCTCGCCGGGGCCGGGATCGGGGCGCGGCCAATCCCGGTGCCAGACCAACTGGTCCAGCCCGCCATGGCCCATGGTGACCATGGCCGCCATGGTGTCAGGGAGGGGGGCGGGCGCGTTCATTCCGCAGCCTCGAGGGCCGCATCCGTGCGGGGCAGGCGGCTTTCGGGGTCATAGGCGGGCGCGTCGAGCACCCGGGCCGGGCGGGGCGTGCCGTGGATCACCACTTCGAGCGCGGTACCTGGCGTGGCGGCCTCGGGCGCGAGATAGGCAAAGGCGAGGATCTTGCCCACGGTCGGTCCATAGGCGACGGAGGCGGTGGCGCCCACCACGCGCCCCTCCAGCATCACCGCTTCGCCCCCATGGCCGTCGATCTCGCCATCGGGGTCGATCTCAAGATAGGTGCAGAGCCAGCGCGCCCCGTCGCGATCCAGGGTCTTGTCGCGCCCCAGATAGTCCTTATCCGTGCGGGCAAAGCGCAGGACATCGGCCTCGGCGAGGGTCACCTCATTGGTCAGCTCGCCTGCACCTTTGAACCCCTTTTCCATCCGCATGGCGTTCATGGCAAAGCTGCCATAATCGGCGATGCCATGGGGCGTCCCGGCCTGCCAAAGAGCCTCATAGACCTGCAAAAGAGCCGCTTTTGGCATGTGGAGCTCCCATCCGAGCTCCCCGGCATAGGACATGCGCAGGGCCCAGAGCTTGTGGCCTGCGACCTCGATCTCCTGCCCCGAGAGCCAGCGGAAGGAGGCATTGTCGAGGGGTGCCGGAGTGCAGGCGCCGAGCACTTCGCGGGCGCGGGGGCCATTGAGCGAGAGCGCGCCCCAATCCTCCGACAGGGAGGTGATCGTGACCTCCGCCCCGTCGCGATGCTGGGTCAGATGGTCCATCAAGCGCTGCTCGAAGAAGGCCGCGCAGACGAGATAGAACCGGTCTGGCCCGAGGCGGACAATGGTCGTTTCCAACTCGATGGTTCCGGCGCGGTTGAGCATATGGGTGAGGGTGATCGAGCCGGTTTTCTGGGGCATCCGGTTGGCGGTCAGCCGGTCCAGCAGGGCCTCCGCATCGGGGCCTGCGACCTCGACCTTGGTGAAGGCGGTGACATCCATGATGCCGACGCGCTCGCGGACGGCGCGGACCTCCTTCGCGATGATCTCATCCACCTCGTTGCGGCGGAAGCTGTACTGATCCACGGCGGGCACGTCGCCGCGCGCGAACCAGCGGGGGCGTTCGAAGCCGAACACCTCCTCATGGACGGCGCCCTTGGCGGCGAGGGTCTCGTGCAGGGGGGAGGGTTTCACCGGGCGTCCGGCGAGGCGGTTGAAATGGGGGAAGGGGATCTCGTGGCGCAGGCAGTAATCCTCATGCGCCTTGGTAACCTGCCAGTCTTTGGTGGCATAGGGGCCGAAGCGGCGGGGGTCGAACTCCCGCATGGAGATCCCGGCGGCCCCGTGGACCATCCAGCGGGCGAGCTCGCGGGTCAGGCCCGGGCCCCAGCCGATGCCGATCTGGGTGCCGCAGCAGCACCAGTAATTCCGCACGCCGGGTGCGGGGCCGATCAGCGGGTTGCCATCGGGCGGGTGGCTGATCGCGCCATGGACATCGCGGGTGATGCCGAGCTCGGCAAAGATCGGCATGCGGTTCAGGCTTTCTTCGAGATAGGGCATGACCCGGTCGTAATCGGCCTCGAAAAGCCAGTTTTCATATTCCCAGGGGCAGTGATCGTGCCAGACGGAGTTCGGGTTCTCCTTTTCGTAGATCCCGATCAGGCCCTTGTTCTGCTCCATCCGGATATAGCCGGAGACCTTCTTGTCATCGCGGATCACGGGCAGTTCGCGGTCGAGATCGCGGAATTGGGGCACCTCGTCGGTGACGAAATAGTGGTGGGTCATGGAGGTCATGGGCAGTTGCAGTCCAGACCATTCGCCCATCTGGCGGGCATAGGTGCCGCCGGCATTCACCACATGCTCGCAGCGGATCGTGCCGCGCGGGGTCTCGACCAGCCAGGAACCGTCGCGGTCCTGGGTGATGTTCGTGGCCTGGCATTGGCGGATGATGCGCACGCCCTTGGCCCGGGCCCCTGCGGCCATGGACATGGTGACATTGGTGGGGTCCACATGGCCGTCATCGGGGGTGTGGAGCGCCCCCAGCACCCCGTCGAGATTGTAGAACGGGTGCAGCGCGGCCACCCGGTCCGGGTTCACCAGCTCGATATTGAACCCCAGCGCGCGCCCGACCGAGAGGGTGTGGCGCAGCCAGTCCATCTCGTCTTCGGTATAGGCCAGCCGGAAGGAGCCGCAGCCATGCCAGGTCACGGGCTGGCCGGTCTCGGCCTCCAGCGCGCCGGAATAGAGGTCGATATTGTAATCGACGCAGCGCCCCAGCCCGTAGGAGCTGGTGGAATGGGTGATCTGACCCGCCGCGTGCCAGGTCGAGCCGGAGGTTAGCTCGGCCTTCTCCAGCAGCACCGTGTCCGGCCCCCAGCCCTCATGGCCGAGATGGTAGGCGAGGCCGACGCCCATCACGCCGCCTCCGACAATGACCACGCGGGCCTGTGTGGGGAATGCCGTCTCAGCCATGGCTCTTTTCCTTTTCCAAAGCCGTGCGAATTTCCTCGACAGGGCTAGAGAACATCTGTACCAGAGTCAATCATGAATGGGACAGATGTATCATCAAGCGTGCTCGACCGCCTTTCTGCCGAATGGGACGCCCTGACGCCCGAGGCGCAGAAGGCGGCGCGCTATGTGCTGGAAAACCCCGCCGATGTCGGGGTGTCGACCGTGCGCGAGATTGCCGAGGCGGCGAAGGTGAAACCCAATACCGTGGTGCGCATGGCGCGGCAGGTGGGGTTCGAGGGCTATGAGGAGTTTCGCGCGCCGTTTCGCGAGGCGATCCGCCAGGGCGCGGTGAGCTTTCCGGATCGGGCGCGCTGGCTGCAGGATATCCGCAAATCCGGCGATCTCGGCGGGCTCTATGCGGATATGGTCGAGGCGGCGATTCGCAACCTCGAAGAGACCTTCGCGGGCATCGAGGCGGAGGCTCTGAAGCGTGCCGCCGAGGAGATCTGGAACTCGCGCCAGGTCTTTGTCCTTGGGGTCGGTGTGAACAATTCCAACGCGCGGAACTTCACCTATCTCGCCTCCACGGGCATGACCGATTTCCACGCGATCCCGCGCCCGGGCTCCACGGCGGTGGATGATCTGGCCTGGGCCAATGAGCAGGACGTGCTGATCGCCATGACCTGCCGCCCCTATCGCAGCGAGGTGATCGAGGCGGTGCGGATCGCCAAGGATCAGGGGGTGCGGGTCGTGGCCCTGTCGGACAGTCCGGCGAGCCCGATCATCCTGGCCGCCGATCATGGCTTTGTCCTCGCGGCCGATACGCCGCAATTCTTTCCCTCTTCGGTCTCGACCATCGCTTTGCTCGAGACCTTGCTGAGCTTTGTGATTGCCGTGGCCAGCGACGAGATCGTGGACCGGGTCGACCGGTTCCACCGCCGCCGCCACGAATTGGGGATCTATGACGGGGAGGCACCTGAATGAGCGAAATGACGATGCCGCTGCGGTCGCTGGATGCGCGCTATTACACGGATCCGGCGGTGTTCGAGGTGGAGAAATCGGGGCTCTTGGCGCGGACATGGCAGTTTGCTGGTCATGCGAGCCAGCTTGCCGCGCCGGGGGATTACTTCACTTTCGAGATGGCCGATGAGAGCCTGTTTTGCATCAAGGGCCGGGATGGCGAGATCCGCACCTTTTACAACGTCTGCCAGCACCGCGCCCACCAGCTGGTGCAGGGCGAGGGCCGCACGCGGGTGGTCGTCTGCCCCTATCACGCCTGGACCTATGAGCTGAACGGGCGGCTGCGCGCGGCGCCGAACTCGAAATCCGTGCCGGGTTTTGACGCCAGCGAGATCTGTCTCACGGAAGTCCGGACAGAGGTCTTTCTTGGCTTCATTTTCGTCAATCTCGACCCGGCCGCCGCCCCGATGGAAGACTGGTTCCCCGGTGCGCGGGACGAGTTGGAGGCGTTCATCCCCCATTGGGCCGAGCTTGCGCCGCTCGAATGGGTGGAGATACCGGAGAATTGCAACTGGAAGGTCTCGGTCGAGAACTACTCGGAATGCTACCATTGCACCCTGAACCACCCGACCTTTGCCACCGGGGTCATCAAGCCCGAGACCTATGACATCCAGCCCCAGGGCCGCTGCCTGCGCCACACCACGGAATGCACCGCGCTCGATCAGCTGAGCTACGATATCGAGAGCGGTTTTCCCAACCATGACAAGTATTCGAGCTGGTTCCTCTGGCCCATGTTCTCGTTTCAGGTCTATCCGGGGAACCTGCTGAACACCTATCACTGGCGGGCCGTGGGGCCGGATAAGGTGGTGGTCTGGCGCGGCTGGTACTCCATCGGCGGGCGCGATGACGAGACGGTGCGCCGGATGGCCCAGCAGGACCGCGCGACCACGGTCGAAGAGGATATCCATCTGGTCGAGAGCGTGCAGCGCGGGCTGAAATCCCGGGGCTATGTGCCGGGCCCCTTGGTGGTGGATCCGGCCTCGGGCGTGAATTCCGAGCATTCGATCCTGCATTTGCAGCGCTGGATGCGGGAGGCGGTCGATGGCTGAGCCCCAGATCGCGCCGCTTTGGTACAATTACATCGACGGGGAGTGGGTGCTGGGCGGCGCGGGCCGACTTGCGATCACCGATCCCTGCACGGGCGAGACCCTGACCGAGCAGGCGCTGGCCGATGCGGGGGATGTGGACCGGGCGGTGCAGGCGGCGCGACGGGTGCATCTGTCCCGCGCGCTGAGCGATCTGCGCCCGATTGAGCGCGGGCGGATGGTGCAGGCCATGGGCCGCTACCTGCTGGAGCATCTGGGTGAGATCGCCCGGGTTCTGACCCTCGAGCAGGGCAAACCCCTTTGGGAGGCTCGGATTGAGGTCGAAAGCGCGGCGCTCTATTTCGAATATTACGGCAATCAGGCCAGTACGGTGGAGGGGCGGTCCGTCCCTCTCGGCGCGGGCTATTATGACTGGACAGAGATGGAGCCTTACGGCGTCTCCGCCCAGATCATCCCGTGGAACTATCCGCTGGAGATGACCGCGCGCTCCATGGCGGCGGCGCTGGCCACGGGCAATGCCTGCGTGATCAAGACGCCGGAGCTGACCCCGCTTTGCACCGCCTATCTCGCCCATGCGGCGGAGGCGGCGGGCCTGCCGGCGGGGGCGGTGAACATCCTCTGCGGGCTCGGGGCAGAGGCGGGGGCGGCGCTGTCTTCCCATCCTCAGGTGAACCAGATCGTGTTCACGGGCTCCGTCCCCACGGGTGTCGCGATTGCCAAGGCGGCAGCAGAGAATGTGGTGCCCTGCGTGCTGGAGCTCGGCGGGAAATCCGCGGCCATCGTCTATGAGGATCACGACCTCGCGGCGTTCGAGACGGATCTGCGCTGGGGCATCTATTTCAATGCCGGGCAGGTCTGTTCGGCCATGAGCCGGGTGATTGTCCATGAAAGCCGCGCCGAGGAGCTGATCGCGCGGGCCGAGGCGGTGGCGCAATCGCTTTCCACCGGCCCGGGGATCGACCGGGCCGAGGCGGGGCCGAGCATGGGCGCCATGGTCTCCGAGGCCCAGCGGGACCGCGCCGTGCGCATGGTCGAGACCGCGCAAGCGGAGGGCGCGCGGGTCGTGACCGGTGGCCGCCCCCTGAACCGGCCCGGCGCCTTCATGGCGCCCACGGTTCTGGCGGATGTGCGTCCGGAGATGGAGGTCGCGCAATCGGAGGTCTTTGGTCCGGTCCTGTCGATCCTGTCCTTCCGCGACGAGGCGGAGGCGCTGGAGATCGCCAATGGCACCGACTACGGGCTGGTGGCGGGGGTCTTTACCCGCGACCTCGACCGCGCGACGCGCGCGGCACGGCAGCTCCGCGCCGGGCAGGTTTTCGTGAATGAATGGTATGCGGGCGGGGTCGAGACCCCCTTTGGCGGGGTCGGGAAATCCGGCTATGGCCGCGAGAAGGGGCGCGAGGCCTTGTGGAACTACGTCCAGACCAAGAATATCGCGATCAAGCGGGGCTGAGACGGCCCTTTCACGCCAAATCCCGGAGACAGCATGGACGAAGACCTCTTCCTCAAGGGCCTTGAGCAGCGCAAGGCCACGCTCGGCGCGGCCTATGTCGAGAAAAACCTCGCCGCCGCCGATGACTTCACCCGCCCGTTTCAGGAGGCGATGACCGCCTGGTGCTGGGGCTTTGGCTGGGGCGATGATGTGATCGACGCCAAGACCCGCTCGATGATGAACCTGTCGATGATCGGGGCGCTCGGCAAGATGACCGAATGGGAGACCCATTGCCGGGGCGCGCGCACCAACGGGGTCAGCCAGGACGAGATCCGCGCGATCATCCATGTGATCGGGATCTATTGCGGCGTGCCCCAGGCGCTCGAATGCTTCCGCGTGGCGCGCAAAGTGCTCGAAGAAGAGGCAGGCTAGGGGCTTGCCGCCGCCCCGATCCGTCGCGAGACTATGCGCACGCGGAATGTAAGGGGTGCAGCATGAAATATGTGATCGCGGTTTTGGCCTGTCTTGGGGCGCCGGCTTTGGCGGATATCACCGAGGTGCCGTCGGAGGTGGTGGCACAGATGGGCGAGAAGCTCGAAGCCTGTTGGCAGGATGAGAGCTGTGCGGATGCGGGCGCGCTCAACCTCTGTGGCGAGGCGATCAGCGCGGGTGGGTCGCCCAACGCCTGGGCCATGTGTCAGGACGCCATTTATGGTTGGTGGGACGCCAAGCTGAACGCCGTCTATCAGGAGCGGATGTCGGAGCAGAAAGCCTATGACGCGGATGCGGGGGGCACGACATACCAGGACGCCCTGCGCGACATGCAACGGGCCTGGATCCCGCTGCGGGACGCGGCCTGCACCTTTGCCGCGCGGGGTCAGCCCGGCGGGTCCGGGGCGATCAATGACCAGATGGATTGCCTGGTCCAGATTACGATCACCCAGCTTCAGTTCATCGACCAGCCGCTCACCTGCATCAACGATCCCGCGCGCTGCACGGAGCCGCGAAAGATCTCTTACTGATCCCGCGGCCGGCCTTGCCCACCTAGTGGTTGAGGATCTTGGACAGGAAGTCCTGGGCCCGGGCGCTTTCGGGATTGCCGAAGAACGCCTCCGTAGCGCGGTCCTCGACAATCGCGCCTTCGTCCATGAAAACCACCCGATCCGCCACTTTGCGGGCAAAGCCCATCTCGTGGGTGACGACCATCATGGTCATGCCGTCTTGCGCCAGCTCGACCATCACGTCGAGCACCTCGTTGATCATCTCAGGGTCGAGGGCTGAGGTCGGCTCGTCAAAGAGCATGGCAATCGGGTCCATGGCGAGCGCCCGGCTGATGGCGACACGCTGCTGCTGACCGCCCGAAAGCTGTCCGGGGAACTTCTCGATATGCTCTTTCAGCCCGACCCGGTCGATCAGGGCCTCGGCCTTGGCATTGGCCTCATCCGAGGAGCGGCCGAGCACCTTTTCCTGTCCGAGACAGAGATTCGCGCGGACGGACATATGGGGGTAGAGCTCGAAATGCTGGAACACCATGCCGATCCGCGCGCGCAGCTTGGTCAGGTTGGTGCGGCGCGCCGTAACCTCGGTCTCCTCAACCCGGATCGTGCCCTGCTGGACCGGCTCCAGCCCGTTGACGCATTTGATCAGGGTGGACTTGCCCGAGCCCGAGGGGCCGCAGACCACCACGACCTCGCCCGTATCGACCTTGGTGGTGCAATCCGTCAGGACCCGGAAATCCCCATACCATTTCGAGACATTATCAATGGTAATCATGCGGTCTTGGCCTTTTGAAGCCGCCGGACGAACATGGACCCGGCGAAGCAGATGATGAAATAGATGATGGCGGCGAAGACATACATCTCGACCAACCGGCCCTCGGTGCGGGCGACGATGGAGGAGACGGTCATGAAGTCGCGCAGCGAGACGACGAAGACGAGGCTGGTGTCCTGAAACAGGATGATGCCTTGGGTGACCAGGATCGGGATCATGTTCCGGAAGGCCTGGGGCAGGACCACATAGCGCTGGATCTGCCAATAGCTGAGCCCGGTGGCCTGACCCGCATGGACCTGACCCTGGCGCACGGATTGGATGCCCGCGCGGATGATCTCGGAGTAATAGGCCGCCTCGAACATCACGAAGGCGATCAGCGCCGAGTAGAACCCACCGATAGGGCGCCCGATCGCCAGCGGCACGAGGAAGTAGAACCAGAAGATCACCAGGATCAGCGGCACCGAGCGGATCAGGTTCACATATGTCGCGGCAAAGAGCGACAGGGGTAGAAAGCCCGAGAGCCGCATCAGCGCCAGCCCCGTGCCGAGCACGATGCCCCCGATGATCGCGAGGAAGGTCAACCAGAGCGAAAGCTTCAACCCCTCCCACAGGAAGGGGAGGTTGTTCCAGATGACGGCATAATCAAAATCACCCATGGATCAGCCCTTCCCTACAAAGCCGGGGATTTTTGTGAACTTCTCCAGCGACTGGGCGATCACCGTCGCCATCAGGGCGATGCAGACATAGATCACGGTTGCCGCCGTGAAGGCCTCGAACCCCTGAAAGGTGAACTCGGCGATCTGCTGCGACTGGGCCGTCAGCTCCAGAAGGCCAATGGTCAGCGCGAGAGAGGAGTTCTTGAAGATCGTCAGGAATTCCGAGGTCATGGGCGGCACGATCAGCCGGAAGGAGATCGGCAACAGCACATAGCGATAGGTCTGGGCGGTCGAGAACCCGTTGGCATAGGCCGCCGAGGTCAGCCCCTTGCCCACGGCCTGGATCCCGGCGCGGACCTGCTCGGCCACGCGGCTGGCGGTATAAAGCCCCAGCGCCACGACGGCGGTCACGTATTCCGGGTTCGGCATGTCGCGCTTCATCCAGCGGCCCACATCATCGGGCATGATTTCAGGCACGGCGAAATACCAGATGAACATCTGCACCAGCAGGGGCACATTGCGGAACAGCTCTACATAGCAGGTGCAAATGAAGGCGATGGGCTTGTTCGGCAGGGTCCGGCCCACGCCAATCAGAATGCCGAGCGCAAAGGCAATGACCCAGGCGGCGAGCGCGACCGCAAAGGTCCATTGCACCCCGGAGATCAGCCAGCCGAGATAGGGATCAGCCCAAAGGACCGACCAGTTCCAATTGTATTCCATGGATAAGCGTCCGGAGCGAGGAGAGGAGGGCAGGGCGCGCAGGGCGCCCCGCCTTGGGGTCTATGTCCAGCCGGTTATTCGGGCAGCGCGTTCAGCGCGAAAGAGGCCTGCAGCAGCGGGGTCGCGGGCACGCCGAGCGGGTCGAACCACTTGGAATAGATCTCCATGATCTCGCCGGTGCGGAACACTTCGGCCAGGGCGGCCTTGCCCACGAGCTCAAAGGCGCTGTCATTGCGGCGCACCATCAGACCGTAAGGGTCATAGGAGAGGAAATCGCCCACGACCTCGAACTCTTCGGGGGTCTTGGACTTGGACATCAGACCATAGAGCAGGATGTGGTCGGTGGCATAGACATCGACCCGGTCGGTCTCCAGCGAGAGCATCCCCTCGGCATGGTCGCGCACGGGCAGGACCTTGACGTCGAGGCCGAGCTCTTCGATCGCGGCCTTCACCGCGAGCTCATTCGTGGTGCCCTGGGCCAGAGCCACGGCCTTGCCGTCAAGATCGGCAACCGAGGCGATGCCGCTGTCCTTGCGGACCATCAGCTTGGTGCCGGTCACGAAGGTGGTGGCAAGATACTCGACCTGCTGCTGGCGCGAGAGCTTGTTGGTGGTCGAGCCGCATTCCAGATCGATGGTCCCGTTCGCCATGAGCGCCAGTCGCGTCTTGGGGTTCACGGGGACGTAGCGGATCTCCAGCTCCTTGCCGACGGTCTCGGAGACCTTCTCGACGATCTTCATGCACAGATCGATGGAATAGCCGATCGGCTGCTGGTTCTCGTCGAGATAGGCAAAGGGCACCGAGCTTTCGCGATGGCCGATGGTGATCACGCCGCTCTCGGCGACCTTGGCGAGGGTGCCGGTGAAATCCTCGGCGGCGGCAGGGACACTGGCGGCGAGGCTGAGGGCCCCGGCCAGAGCGAGTTGTTTCAGTTTCATGGGTGGATCTCCTTGTTGGATGAGAGAAGGGTCATGCCTGATGTCCAGGCTGATCGAAGGGTTCGGGGGCGCCGAACAGGGGCCGCACTGCCTCCGGAGTGGAGGAAGACGCTATTGTTCAGGCCGTCGAATTGGCCCGAACGGAAAATGTCGATGCGCCCGGCTCTGGCGGGAACGTCGCGGCGCGGGTCCAGTTGCAGCCCGTAGCGCGGGGCGGTTTGGGTCTGGTCTGCCGGACGCAGGCTCGGGTGCGGGTGCAACGCATGGCGTGAGATCACAACATTCTTGCCCAGCAGACCGGCGATCGCGGTGGCGAGGCCGTGCTTTCTTTGAGGCTGAATGTCCCGTGTCGCGTGCATGCCGATCCCCCACAGCTGCATCTTGCTGCCAATGGAGCACAGCCCGGCGAGCAGACCAGCCTGCCGCTCCGGACCATCGACGGCGCGGATCACCGCGCAGCGCTGCGTGCCCGATTCCTGGGCTTGTCTGCTGAGTTCCGTCGCACATCTGATATGTCCGAGCGCGCCAAGCGGGCGGGCAGCGTCATCCGGGAAGACAATGGGGCGGGCGCCTTGGGCCGTGCGCTGATCCGCCAGTGCCACCATTTTGTCCGCGCGCTGTGTCGGATTGCACGCGCTTTGCGGGTCTTCAAACGGATCCTCCGCCGCGCGGTTCGTTTTGGACAGCTTGGGGCGCAGAAGGTGACAGGTGAGCACGATCCGGTCACAGGCCGCCGCAAACTGCCGCGCTTGGGTGTTCATGCAAGCGGCCCCGAGCCGCAGGGCCTCGGCCAGAAGAAAGGCGAGGCTGCGCGATACCTGCCCTTGCGCGCCGTCAGGACCGCCGCGCTTGATCCGGATGCGCGGCCCACCCATGGCCTTGGGCAGGTGGTCGAACGGGGTCGGCGGGGTCGGCAGGTGGCGTGAGGGGATCTGCGGAGACGCCGCCAGCGATCGCTCCAGCATGGCGATCTGCGCGCGGATATCCGGGGATCTGGTCTTCTCGGTGACGGTCAAACTGTGTTCCCAAGCCGTACTTAAAAGAAGGCTAGGCCAAAGCATCGCCCGCGAAAAAGTGCCGTCTTGGCATAGTAGTCGTACTGTTGGTATGGGTGGCCATGGATACGCGCCTTCTCGAAGATGCGCTCGCCCTGATCGAAGAGGGCACGATGAGCGCCGCCGCGGCCCGCCGCAATGTCACGCAACCGGCCTTCTCGCGGCGGATCAAAGCGCTGGAGCACTGGCTGGGTGCGACCCTGGTCGAACGCCATGTGAACAAGGTCGAGCTGACCGAGCAATTGCTCGCCCGCGAGGCCGATATCCGGGTGCTTCTGGAAACGGTCCGGCGCTTTCGCAGCAGTCCCGCGCCGGGGTCGCGGAGCTTCATCGTGGCCTCGCAGCACTCTCTGGCGGCCTCGGTCTTCCCCGAGCTCTATCCCAAGGTCAACGCGCTGGACCGAATCCGCACGGTGCGTCTGCGGACCCGCAATCAGGATGAGATCATGGCGCTCTTTCTGAAGTTCGAAGTGGATCTGATGCTCAGCTATCAGTACCGGGGCGCGCCACGTCCACCCTTTGATGACACGATCCTGCAGCGGATCTGGCGCCGGGACTCGCTGGTGCCGGTGGTCGGCGGGCCCTTGCGGTTTGCCCTCGCCGAAGACCAGACCCTGAGCGAGGCGACACCGGTGTTGCGCTATCCCGAGGATAGCGAGTTCGGACAGATCATCGCTGCACATCCCAGCTCAGAGCGTTTACTGCGCGACAATGCGGTGGCGGTCGAGACCTCCTTTGCCGCGAGTATTCGGTCGCTGATCAAGCTCGGGGCTGGGGTCGGCTGGGTGCCGCAATCGCTGGTTCAGGACGACATGCGCCGGGGCGAGGTCGTGCCGATCTCGGCGGCCTATGGGCGGATCCCGCTGGACGTGGTGCTGTCGACCCATCGCACCCATGAATTGGGTCGCTACGTGCTCGATAATCTCGTGCCACCCTGAGCCGTGCCCCTGTTGGCCTCTGCGCAGGACGCTAGGGTTTGGAGTCGGTCCCCGCCATGGCGCGTAGAGTATGGTCGAGACCGTTCATGATATGGGCCTTCAACACGGTTTTGGCGGTTTCCGCGTCCCGGGTGAGTGCCGCTTCGAGCATTGCTTGATGCTCGGCCACGGCGGCGGCCCCGCGATTGGTCAGCACCAGCATCTGGTAGCGCAGGTACTTGTCATAGAGGATCGCGTGGAGGCTCAGGAGATTGCGCGAATGGCAGGCTTGGATCAGGGCCAGGTGGAACTCCCAATCATAGCGTTTCCAGAGCTCGGTCTTGGACAGATCACCCGCGCCGATCTGGGTCTCGATCCTGTGCAGCTTGTGATGGGCCGCCACGAGGCGCCCCTCCCATTCCGTGTCACCATTGGCGAGGGACAGCTCCAGCGCGTCGCATTCCAGCAGAACACGGAGATGGGCGATCTCCTCCAGGTCTTCGGGGCTGACCGGTGTGACCAGAAACCCCCGCTGGGCCGGGGCGTCGACAAACCCCTCGCTCGCCAGCCGGTTCAGGGTCTCGCGCAGGGTGGAGAGGCTGGCGGCATAGTCCCGTCGCAGGGCGTCGAGCTTCAGCTTGGTGCCCGGTTTGAGGACGCCAAAAATGATGTCATGCTTGAGCCGCTGATAGGTCGTTGCGCCGACGGTGGCGGAGGGGGCGCCCATGCCGTGTCACCTTTGCTTGTGAGCCTCGTGAGAACCTTAGGCAAAATAGAAATCATATACAACTTTGTCAAAACTAGGCCGAAAAGTAAAATATCATATATTATTGCCATGGGGTGGGAATCCCGCTAGCCTCCGTTCCGGAGCCGCCAGCACAGAGCCGCAAAAGGCCGGGCGGAACAGGGAGGACTGCAACCGATGCCGCAAGCCGTGCCGCTTGCCATTGCGGGCTTTGGCCTTGTGGGGCGTCGCCATGCGGCGGCGATTGCTCAGTGCGAGACGGCTGACCTTGCGGCGGTGATCGAGCCGACCGAGCCCGGTCGGGCGGCTGCGGGTGCCCTTGGCTGTGCAGTTTATCCCGATCTCGACGCGTTCTTTGCCGCTGGCGGGGCGGCGGGGATGATCCTGGCCACGCCCAACCCGCTCCATGTGGCGCAGGGGATGCAGGCGGTGGCGGCGGGCTGCCCGGTGCTGGTGGAAAAACCGATTGCGACCCGGTCCGTCGATGCGGTGCAACTCATCGCGGCGGCTGAGCAGGCGGGCGTGCCCCTGCTGGTCGGCCATCACCGGCGCTATAACCCGATCATCCAGGCCGCGCAGGAGACCATCACCCGGGGCGATCTCGGAGAGCTGCGTGCGGTGCAGGCGACCTGCTGGTTCTATAAACCGGATGCCTATTTCGATGCGGCCGAGTGGCGCAAGCGTCCCGGGGCGGGGCCGGTGGCGGTCAACCTCGTCCATGACATCGACCTGATGCGGCATCTCTGCGGCGAGGTGGTCTCGGTCCGTGCTCTCGCGTCCCCGGCCCGGCGGGGCTACGACAACGAAGATCTGGCGAGCGCGCTTTTGAGCTTTGCCAACGGAGTGATCGGCACGGTCAGCGTGTCCGACAGCATCACCGCCCCCTGGAGCTGGGAGATGACCGCCCGGGAGCACCCGATTTATCCGCCCACGGCCGAGAGCTGTTACATGATCGGGGGCACGCGCGGGGCGCTGTCGCTGCCGGATCTGCGGCTTTGGCATCACGGCGCGGGGGAGCCCGACTGGTGGGCCCCGATCTCGGCGACGAGCCTGATGCGCGCGGCCACGGACCCGCTGGCCAACCAGATCGCCCATTTCACCGATGTGATCGCCCATGGCGCGACCCCGCTTGTTTCGGGGCAAGAAGGGTTGCGGACCCTTGAGGTGATCGAGGCGATGCAGCTCTCGGCGGCACAGGGTCGGGACATTTCGCTGGATCCGGCGCATCCGCGGGAGGTGGCGCAGGCGGGTTGAGGCACGGCGCGAGGAAAGAATTTGAGACAGAGGGGCGGTCGCCCATGATCGACCCTCCGAGAGAACAGAGAAAACAAAAGGGAGGACACCATGTTTTCAGGGATGACGAGACGGGCGGCGCTGAGCGTGGCCTTGGCGGCGGGGGTTGCGGCCGCGACGACCGGAGGCAGCTTTGCCGATGGTCACAAGATGACCTTCACCCTTGCCACGGCAGGGTCCGAGACCGACCAGCGCTCGCAGGCCATGGCACAGGTCTTCGCGCCCATGGTCGCCGAGTTCGCCGATTTCCAGCCGGGCTATAACGCTACGCTTTTTGCCCAGGGCACCGAGCTTGAGGCGATCAGCCGGGGCAACCTGACCATGTCCATCGCCTCGGCGCAGGAGCTGGCGCAGTTCTTCCCCGAATTCTCGATCTTCGCCACGGGCTATGTCCATCAGGATGCCGCCCATCAGGTCCGCGTCTTTAACGACCCGCTGATGGATCCGTTCAAGAAGACCGTCGAGGATGATCTCGGCGTGAAGCTTCTGTCGGTGATGTATCTTGGCAAGCGCCATGTGAACCTGCGCCAGACCCGGGACGAGCTCGACGTGCAGACGCCTGCGGATCTGGCTGGGGTGAACCTGCGGATGCCGGGAACGGATGCGTGGCAGTTCCTCGGCAAGGCGCTTGGGGCAGCCCCTACGCCCATGGCCTTTACTGAGGTTTATACCGGGCTTTCGACCGGGGCCGTGGATGGTCAGGACAACCCCCTGCCGACCGTGGTCGACGCCAAGTTCTATGAGGTCACCAAGCAGATCGCCCTGACCTCGCATCTGGTGGACCTGAACTACATCGCCTTCTCGAAAGAGGTCTGGGACGGGCTCTCGGCGGATCAGCAATTGCAGGTTCAGCGCGCCGCCGATGCCGCCGCCGCCTGGGGACGGCTGAAGCAACTCGACAAGGAAAACAACCTTGCTGACTTCATCCGCAGCAAAGGGGTTGAGATCTATACCCCGGATCTGGACGCGTTCCGCACCCATGTGCAGGCCCAGTATGTGGGCAGCGAAGTGGCGTCGAGCTGGCCCGAGGGCGTGCTCGAGAAGATCAACGCGCTTGGCAACTAAGCGCGCCTGACGACCCCGCCGCGGGAGGACCCCCATGCGTTTCATCACCCGATGGTTCACCCGCGGCACGGAGCTGATCGCCGCCGCCCTCTTGGCGGCGATGTTCATCACCTTCCTGCTGCAGATCTTCTCGCGCTATGTGCTGGTGCAGCCCTTTGGCTGGACGTTGGAGCTTTGCTTGATCCTCTGGGTCTGGATCGTGTTTTTCGGCAACGCCTTTCTGGTGCGCGAGCGCGATCAGGTCACCTTCGACATTCTATATCTCGCCGCCCCGCGCCGGATCCGCCGGGTGCTGGCGCTGATCGCGGCAGGCGCGATCGTGGCGGGGATGATCTGGTCTGCCTATCCGACCTGGGACTATGTGGACTGGATGAAGATCCGCAAGACGACCACGGTGCGGAACCCCTTCACGGGCGACAAGATCCCCATGCGCACGATCTTCTCTATATATATCGTCTTCATGGCCGCCGTGGGCCTGCGCTATGCGTGGCGCTTCGTCGAGGTCTGGCGCAAGGGTCCGCCCGATAACGACCACGAGATCCCCGGCCCCGGGAAAGGTCATGATCATGGCGCCCCGGCCATCCAGCAGGGGGATGAGGCGGTATGAGCATCGAATTGGCCTTCTGCCTGATCGCGCTGTTCGGCCTTGCCGGGATCGGGACGCCCATCGGCTATTCCATCATGCTGGCTTCGCTCGTTTATCTCGGCATGACAGGCAAGGATCTGGCCCTGACAGGCGAAAAGATCCTGCAAGGGCTTTATGGCAGTTTCATCCTGCTGGCGGTGCCGCTCTTTATCGTGGCCGCCAATATCATGAATGCGGGCTCGATCAGCGACCGGCTGCTGAATTTCTGCATCGCGATTGTCGGGCGGTTCCGGGGCGGGTTGGGCCATGTGAATGTCATGGCCTCGCTGATCTTCTCGGGCATGTCCGGCTCGGCAGTGGCCGATGCGGCAGGGCTCGGCAAGATCATCATCGGCATGATGACCAAGGAGGGCCGCTACAGCCGCGGCTATGCTGCCGCGATCACCGCCGCCACGGCGACGATCGGGCCGATCATCCCGCCCTCGATCCCCATGGTGCTCTATGCGCTGGTCTCCAACAGCTCCATCGGCGCGCTGTTTCTGGCGGGCATTGTCCCGGGGCTTGTGATGGGTGCGGTGCTGATGGGGATGAATTTTCTCATCTCGACTCGGCGCGGTTTCGCCATGGAGGAGCCTGTGCCCCTGCGCGAGCTGCCCCGGGTGACGGGCAAGGCCTTCCCCGCGCTCCTGATGCCGGTCATCCTGCTCTACGGGTCTATGGCGGGGTGACGACGCCCACGGAGGCGGCGGCGGTTGCCGCGTTCTATGCGCTGATCCTCGCGGCGTTCTTCTACCGGGCCCTGTCGCTCAAGACGCTCTACGAGATTTTCGTGGACAGCGCGCGGTCCTCGGCAGCAGTGGGGATCGTGATCGGCGGGGCGCTGATCCTGAACTTCATCGTGATCTCGGAGAACATCCCGGCCATGCTCTCGGCGGCCCTGACCGGGCTGGAGATCCATCCACTGATGTTCCTCCTCATGGTCAATGTGCTGGTGCTGCTTCTGGGCTGCGTGCTGGATGCGACGACGATCATTCTCGTGATCGTGCCGCTCTTCATCCCCACCTGTCAGGCGCTGGGGATCGATCTGGTGCATTTCGGCGTGCTGGTGGTGGTCAATTCGATGATCGGGCTGATCACCCCGCCTTATGGGATCCTTCTGTTTGTGATCAACGCGGTGACGGGCATTCCCCTGAAGGAGATCATCGCCGAGGTCTGGGCCTTTCTCGCGGTGCTGGTCGCGGCGCTGATCTTCCTGATCCTGTCGCCGGATGTGGTGCTCTGGCTGCCGCGCGTCTTCGGCTATCAGGGCTAGGCGAGGGGACGGCATGCAGACCTCGATCGCCACGGTTTCGGTGCCCGGCAGCCTGCGCGAGAAGCTCGCCGCGATTGCCGGGGCAGGGTTCGACGGGGTGGAGATCTTTGAGCAGGACTTCATCGCCCATGACGGCAGCCCCGCCGAGGTTGGTCAGATGATCCGCGACCATGGGCTCGACATCACGCTGTTCCAGCCGTTCCGCGATTTTGAATGCCTGCCCGAACCCCTGCGCAGCAGAGCGTTCGACCGGGCGGAACGGAAATTCGACCTGATGCAGGAGCTGGGCACGGATCTGATGCTGATCTGCTCCTCGGTGCATCCGCAGGCGCTTGGCGGGATCGACCGGGCGGCGGCGGATCTGGCGGAGTTGGGCGCACGGGCTGCGCGACGGGGGCTGCGCCTCGGCTATGAGGCCCTCGCCTGGGGTCGCCATGTGGATGATCACCGCGACGCCTGGGAGATCGTGCGCCGGGCCGATCATCCCGCGCTTGGGCTGATCCTCGACAGTTTCCACACCCTGGGGCGCAAGCTCAGCCCGGAGACGATCCGGGCGATCCCGGGGGACCGGATCTTCTTTGTGCAGGTGGCCGATGCGCCCGGGATCGAGATGGATCTGCTCTACTGGTCGCGCCATTTTCGGAACATGCCGGGGGAGGGGGATCTCGACGTCACGGGCTTTCTGCAGGCAGTGCTCAGCACGGGCTATGGCGGTCCGGTCAGTCTCGAGATCTTCAACGATCAGTTCCGCAGCGGCAGCCCCTCGATGGTGGCGGCGGATGGCTACCGGTCGCTCGTGGCGCTGCTGGATGACACGCGGCGGGCCGCGCCCGGGCTGGCACCGAGCCTGCCTACCTTCCCGGCCCGGGTGGCGGTGGAGGATGTGGCCTTTCTTGAGTTCGCGGCCCAGAACACGGAGCGAGAGGCCCTGATCCGGCTGCTGACCCAGCTCGGATTCCGCCAGACCGGGACCCATCGCAACAAGGCGCTGACCCTCTGGAGTCAGGGCGAGATCCGCATCGTGATCAATGCCGAAACCACCGGCCATGCCGGGCATAGCTGGAACGCACGGGGCTTGTCGGTCTGCGATATCGGGCTGCAGGTCGCCTCCGCGCGGGACACGTTGGCCCGGGCAGAGGCGCTGGGGGCGGCGCCTTTTGTCCAGCCCACCGGGCCCGGCGAGCTGGAGATCCCGGCGATCCGGGGGCCGGGGGGCGCGGTGCTGCATTTCCTTGACGGGGCGAGCGGGCTGAGCGCGGTCTGGGACGTGGAATTCACCGGGCCGGAGGGGCCTGAGGCGACGCGCGGGCTCACCCGGATCGATCATCTGGCCCAGACCATGCGCTACGAGGATATGCTGAGCTGGACCGGCTTTTTCACTTCGCTCTTCGCGATGCAGAAATCCCCACTGGTCGATGTGATCGACCCGGATGGGTTGGTGCGCAGTCAGGCGGTGGCGAGCCCCGATGGCCGCGCGCGGATCATCCTGAACGGGGCCGAGACCCACCGAACCCTCGCCGGGGCTTTTGCCGCGCGCCATTTCGGCTCTGCCTTGCAGCATATCGCGCTGGCGACTGACGACATCTTTGCCACGGCCGAAGCGCTGGGGTTGGCGGGGTTCGAGGCTTTGCCGATCCCGACCAATTACTACGCGGATCTGGCGACGCGGTTCGAGTTGCCGGAAGATCTGCTGCAGCGGATGGAGGCAGCGCAGATCCTCTATGATGAGGAGAACGGCGCAGGGTTCTTCCAGCTCTATGGGCGCGAGACCCCGGGCGGGCTATTTTTCGAGATCGTGCAGCGGCAGCCGGGCTATCCGGGCTACGGGGCTCCGAACGCACCCTTCCGGATCGCGGCGCAGAAACGGGCCGGGCGCGTCAAGGGGATGCCCGCGCTCTGATGCGGGTCTTTTGCAGGGTCTATCCCGGGAATTTCGCGCGCAGCGCGGCCGTGGCCTCCGCCAGAAGGACCAGATCTACGCCCACAGCGGTGAACTGGGAACCGCGGGTGATATAGCCCTGCGCGGCCGCGGGATCGAGCGCCATGATCCCCTTGGGCACGCCGAGGGCCTGAAGCCGGGCGAAGGCCTCCTCAATCGCTGAGAGAACCTCCGGATGGTCGAACTGCCCCGGATAGCCCAGGCTCGCGCTCAGATCTGCCGGGCCGATAAAGACCGCATCTACGCCTGAGGTCGTCGCGATCTCCTCCAATGCGGCGAGGCCTGCGACGGTCTCGACCTGCAGGACGAGGCAGAGTTCGGTCTCGGCCTCGGTGAAGTAGTTCGCGACCTGGCCATAGCGCGTGGCGCGGGTCATGCCGGCCATGCCCCGGATCCCGTGCGGGCCATAGCGCATGGCGGCCACAGCGGCGCGGGCATCGGCTGCGCTCTCGATGTAGGGCACCAGCAAGGTCTGCGCCCCCATGTCGAGCAGACGTTTAAAGAGCACCGGGTCATTGGCCGCCGGACGCACGATGGCAGAGGTCTCGGGCAGCTGACCGATGGCCTGCAGAGCGGGGAGGACCTCGACCGTTTCCACCGCTGCATGTTCGCAATCCACAAGCACCCAGTCGAACCCGGCCCCGGCCAGCATCTCGGGCACGGTGTTGCCGCCGACCGTGTTCCAGATGCCGAGCTGATGCGCGCCGGACTTCAGGGCGGCTTTGAAGCGGTTTTTCGGCATCTCCATGGGGGCGGGCCTTTCTGGGCAGTAGGTCGTGGTCGGTGTTTTTGCGCCGCCGCAAGGGGCGTGGCGTCGCAAGGAGTGTGGCGCAAGCGGCGCGCGGAGACCAGCGGCTCTGGACTCGGTTGGAACGGGGGCGTCAAATGCGGGGATGGCAGAGCTGGATATCCTGACCCTGGGCGAGCCCCTGATCGAAATGGTGCGGTTGCCCGGACAGGACGGCGCGCCCGCGCTCTATCAGCAAGGGGTCGGGGGGGACACGTTGAACGCAGCCGTCGCCGCGGCGCGGGCCGGGGCACGGGTCGGCCTGCTGGGGGCTGTGGGCGGCGACATTCTGGGCGAGGCCGTGGCGGATTTCTGCGCGCGCGCGGGGGTGGCGACCACGTATCTGCTGTGCCGGGAAGGGGATCCGACGGGGATCAATGTGATCGACCCGGACCCGGCGGCCCGGCGTTTTGCCTATGCGCGGCGGGGATCGGCCGCGAGCCTGTACGGTCCCGGGGATCTGCCTGCCGCCGCCCTTGCGGCGGCCCGGGTGCTGCACGTGTCCTCGGTGAGCCAGGCGATCAGCCTCCCTATGCGCGAGGCCGTGTGGCGCGCCGCAGAAACCGTGCGGGATCAGCGCGGGCTTGTCTCCTATGACCTGAATCTGCGGCTCAGCCTGTGGTCACTGGAGGAGGCGCGGGCCTGCATCGCGGCCTTTCTGCCCCTGGCCGATATCCTGCTGCCCTCGGAGGATGAGGTGGCGGTGTTTCTCGGCCATGACGATCTGGAGGCCAGTCTGCGTTATTTCGAGGCGCTGCCCGCCCGGCATGTGATCTTCAAGCGCGGAACGGCGGGGGCGATCCTGCTCTCGGGCGGCAGGCGGTCAGAGATCCCGGCGATCCCGGTGGAGGCCGTGGACAGCACCGGGGCCGGGGACTGCCTTGCCGGCACTTTCCTCGCGGGGCTGGTTGCCGGGCAACGCCCGCTGGAGGCCGCGCAAGCCGCCATACGCGCGGCGGCGGAGACCGTGGGCCGCTATGGTGCTACCACCGCGCCAGCGGCGGGGACCTGATCCGTCCCCGGTTGGGCTCGGGCGCCACACTATATATACACAGCCCAAAACCGGCCGTTTCAGAGCAGAGGTCCGCCGAGGTTGCTCCAGGCGTCTTTGGGCGGCGGCCATGCGCCCGCCTCCATGCGCATCTGAAAGGCGTTGCCGCTGATCCCGGTGCAGAGCACCTCGATCCCGTCACCATTCATCACGGCGGTGGGGCTGTCGATAACTTGCCCGCCCAGGGGTTCCCAGCTGCTCCAGCTGCTGCCCGTGCCCCGGATGGCGAAAACCCCGCCGGAGATTCCGGTGGCAAAGATCACCACATGGCTTCCGGTGCTGACGGCGCAGGGCGGGCCCATGATCTGACCACCGAGATCGGTCCAGCCGGTGGCTGAGGGCCTCGAGCCGCCGCTGCCGAGGGTCTTGGCGAAGAGCTTGCCGCTGATCCCGCGTCCGCAGACGAGGATCTCGCCGTCATGGGCGCAGCCATGGGGATCGGCGCTGAGCTGTCCGCTGAGCTCGGTCCAGACCGGCTGGCTCTGGGTGAGGCTGTCCTTTGGGATGACGGCGTGAACAGGCGTGCCCGCCGCGCGGCGCGTCACCAGATGGAGCCCGTCCGGCCCCGCGATGCCATGGGGCCGCCCCTCGAACGGGCCCCCGAGCCGGTGCCAGCCAAAGAGGGAGGGGGCCCAGCCTGCGCTGCGATGTTGCTTGACAAAGATGTCCCCGGAGATGCCGCGCACCAGCGCTTCGCTATGGGCGCCGGATTTGCTGGGCGCGACCTCGCCGAGGATCTCGCCGCCCATATTCTGCCATCCGGCCGGCGACCAAGTGCCGTCGGCGGCCATGCGCTTGTGAAACGGGGCGCCGCTGATGCCGCGGACCCAGACCCGAAGCTCCTCGCCCGACTGGGTGACCGTGGGGCGGTCGGTGATCTGGCCGCCCATATCCCACCAATCGGTCCGGGCGGGACGCCAGCTGTTCCCGGTGCGGCGCTTGTGTATGGGCGCGCCATTTGCCTTGCGCGCAAAGACATGCAGATCGCCTCCGGTCACCCGTGCCGCATCGAGCCGGGGCGCGCGGTTCCAGCTGACGCGGACCTTGGCCTCCTGCCCGGTGATGTCGATCACCTCGATCTCCAGCCCGTTCTCGTGACCTCCGTAAAAGGCCGTATCATCCGCATCCAGCTTCTGGCCCGTCCGCAAGGATCGTAGCTCCGTTGCCGTGCGCGGCTGGCCGGACACAAGGGTGACCTGTGGTTCCGCCGCGCCGGGCACGCCGCCTTTGATATCCGTGCCATTGACGTGATAGACAAAGACCCCGTTCTCCAGCGGATTGCCCAAGAGGCGGTCGAACTGGACCGATGAGCCATCTGGATTGCGGCCATTCCGGGTGCGGTATTCGACGATGAAGAACTCGCCCGGGCGGCGGTGTTTCTCTGGGCGGATCACCAGGGCATTGCCCGGCGCGCCATAGGTCGGCGCCAGTGTGAACTCCCGCACGGCGAAATCCGGCTCCACCAATTGCGGGTCGGTCCAGTTGAGGAAGAACTTGAGGAACCCGTCGAAATGGGGGCTGTCGAAGTGCAGGGCCATGATGCTGGCTTCGCCGAGATAGCCGAGCGCGTCCTCGAGCGTGACGCGGGTGCCGTCCACCCGTCGGTTATAGTAGTCACCGATTCCGAAAAAGAGATGCCCGAGTTCATGGGCGTGGAGCGGCGCTGACGCATCCCCCGCCCGTTGCGAGCTCAACACGATCTCCTGGAACGGCATGCCGGGGGCCAGGTTCGTGGCCACGGGCAGGGTCCGTTTCACCGCGCGGTTGATCTGGCTGGAACAGACATAAACCGCCCCTCCGCCACCGGCTGGAAAGGCCCAGTCGGCGATCTCGCTCAGGCTTTCCCCATCATCCCAATCCCGGTCCGGCTGTGCCTCGATCTCGGCGATCAGATCGGCGATGATGTTGCGCCGATGGATGTTTCCATACTGGCGGAGCACCGGGTTGGTGCGGCCGGGAGGCTCGTGGACGGGATCTTTTGCGTAGATCTGGATCGCGGCGTAGCCGGTATAATCCTCAGGATCCATGAAGTCGGGCAGGTTCTCGAGCACATGGGTCGTCGGATTGTAGCGCGGCTCAATCCCTTCGAGATTGCCGCGCCAGTCCCGCGGGTTAGGCAGGATGGCCGAGCGCACCCGGTATTCGAAGTCGAAGCGGTCAAAGCTGTTCTCGCGATAAAAGGCCCGGGCGCGGTCCATGGAGGCGCGGGTCGACTGGACCAGCGTGCGGAGCGCGGGCAGACCGCCCATCCCGTCGGAATACAGATAAGTCAGCACCGGCAGCCGGATCAGATGGGTCTGCCCCTGCCGCGAGAGACGGTTGGGACTGCGGTCATGGGCCTCTTTTTTGGAGAAGCCGGTAATATCGGAATCGATCAAACGCATATCGGATCACCTGTGAAATAAGGGCGTGTCAAAAGGGCGTGTGGGTCTGGCCGAGAATAAGGGCCCTGTGCCGTCAGCCTGCCGTTAGCCGGATCCTCTGGCAACGGGTCTTCGCTGCCCCGGGCCCGGGCGCATCGGGCAAGATCGCCCGGGGCTCAGCCCTTGGGCAGCCGGCTCAGGCTTTGATCATCCGGCTACGGAGGGTGGGTGAACTCCTCTGCATCGCGTGCGAATTGCGGCCGGAAGATGTCTCGCTAAGCCCGTCAGTTTGTTGTATTGCTGGTCGGAACGGCGCTACCCAAGGCGCGACCTATAAGATCCGTAAGGGCATATTATGAGCCACGGGGGCCCTCTCCTTTTCATCATCGCATTGCTGCCATTCATTGGTGCGCTCATTCCCGGAGTGATGATCCGGGCCGGGCGAACCGCATGCGCCTCTTTCACGGCCGTTCCCACGGCACTTGCCTTCATCATGCTGCTGACACTCGCGCCTCAGGTGCTGTCGGGGGAGGTGATCCAGGCCGAACTGCCATGGTTGCCGCAGCTGGGTCTCTCGGCTTCGTTCTTCCTGGACGGGTTGGGGCTGCTCTTTGCGTTGATGATTACGGGCGTGGGTCTGTTGATCACGCTCTATGCGCGGTTTTACCTGTCGGGCGACGACCCGATGGGGCAGTTCTACACTTATCTGCTGCTCTTTCAGGGCGCGATGCTGGGGATTGTTCTGTCGGATAACATCCTGCTTCTGCTGATCTTCTGGGAGCTGACCTCGCTCAGCTCCTTCCTGCTGATCGGCTATTGGAAGCACCTGCCCGAGGGTCGGCAAGGCGCGCGCATGGCGCTGACCGTGACCGGGGCCGGGGGTCTCGCGATGATCGGGGGGATGCTGATCCTCGGCAATATCGTGGGCAGCTTCAACCTGACGGATATCCTCGTGGCCGGAGACCAGATCCGCGCCTCGGAATGGTATCTGCCCGCGCTGATCCTGATCCTGCTGGGGGCGTTCACGAAATCCGCGCAATTCCCGTTCCATTTCTGGTTGCCCCACGCCATGGCCGCGCCGACGCCGGTTTCGGCCTATCTGCACTCGGCGACCATGGTGAAGGCGGGCGTCTTCCTGATGGCGCGCATGTGGCCTGCCCTGGCGGGGACCGATGCGTGGTTCTATATCGTCGCGACCACGGGTTTGATCACCATGGTGCTGGGCGCGGCGATCGCGCTCTTCAAGGACGACCTGAAAGCGCTGCTGGCCTTCTCCACCGTGAGCCATCTGGGTCTGCTGACGATGCTTCTGGGCTTCGGCACGCAGGCGGCGGCAGTGGCGGCGGTGTTTCACATCATCAACCACCTGACCTTCAAGGCGGCTCTGTTTATGACCGCCGGGATCGTGGATCACGAAACCCATACCCGCGACATCAAGCGGCTCGGCGGGCTCAGGCATCTCATGCCCATCACCTTTGCCATCGGGACGGTTGCGGCGCTCTCCATGGCGGGAATCCCGCTGTTCAACGGGTTCCTGTCGAAGGAAATGATGCTCGAAGAGGCCGCCCATACGGGCTGGGCCGGGAGCCACTACGCGGTGCCGGTGCTGGCGACTCTGGGCGCGCTCCTGTCGGTGGCCTACTCGTTCCGCTTCATCGCTCATGTCTTCCTTGGGCCGGTGCGGGACGACTACCCGCACAAGCCCCATGATCCGCCCTTTGGGATGTGGGCCTCGCCCGCGCTGCTGGTGGTGCTGGTCCTCGTGATCGGCATGGCGCCCTTTGTGGCCGAGGGGATCGTGACGGCGGCGGCCAGTGCCGTGACCGGCGCGGATCTGCACCCGCATCTGAAGATCTGGCACGGGTTTACCCCGGCGCTCTGGATGTCCTTTGCCGCGACCCTCGGCGGTCTCGCCCTGCTCAGCCAGCATGGCAAGCTCGACCCGATCTGGCAGGCCGCGCGCCGCCCCGAAGCCAAGGAGATCTTTGACAAGCTCATGGCCGCGGTGCAGGGCGCCTCGGCCCGCGTCACCGAGATCAGCCATAACGGCGCGATCAGCCGGTATCTGGCGATCTTCACGCTCGCTTCGGTCACCATTGGCTGGGTCGCTTACTCTGGCAGCGGCCTCTCGGCCCCCACGCGGGAGCTTTTGCCCGTGCCGCCGGTCATCGCCGTGGGCTGGCTGATGCTGGTGGTGGCCACGGCCTGCGTGGTCAGCATGCACCATTACCGGTTCCGCGCGCTGGTCCTGATCGGGATCATCGGGCTGTCGATCTCGGCGGGCTTTGTCTATCTCTCGGCCCCTGACCTCGCGCTCACCCAGATCTCGGTGGAGACAGTGACGATCATGCTTCTGCTGCTCGCGCTGCATTTCCTGCCGAAGGTCACCCCGAAGGAGAGCCCCAAAGGCCTGAAGATCCGCGATGGCATCATCGCGGTGGCGGCGGGGCTGGGCGTCGGCGGGCTGGCCTTTGCCTTCCTGCGGCGGGATATCTCGACGATCTCGGATTACCATGTCGCCAACAGCTATGAGGGCGGCGGCGGCACCAATGTGGTGAACGTGATCCTCGTGGATTTCCGGGGCTATGACACCTATGGCGAAATCATCGTTCTGGGGATTGCGGGTCTTGTGATCTATGCGCTGATGCATGCGCTGCTGAGCGGGCCTGCGGCGCGGCGGTTGAAGAACACCGATTACGATCAGGACCGCTCCCGCGACCGTCACCCGATGATGATGGTTGTCGTGACCCGCGTGTTGATGCCGATCGCGGTGGTCGTGGGGCTCTATATCTTCCTGCGCGGCCATAACGAGCCGGGCGGCGGGTTTGTCGCCGGTCTGGTGATCGCCATCGCGCTCTTGATGCAATACATGGCCTCGGGCTTTGCCTGGACGCAGGAGCGCAAGCGGATCGAGTATCACACGATGATCGGTCTCGGCGTGGTGATTGCCGGTCTGACCGGGGCAGGGGCGTGGCTGGTGGGTCGGCCCTTCCTGACCAGCGCCTACACATATGTCCACCTGCCGCCCATCGAGGAGTTCGAGCTGGCCACTGCCATGCTCTTTGACCTCGGCGTGTTCCTGACGGTGCTCGGGGCGGTGATGTTGATGCTCTACAGCCTCAGCCGGATCGCGCGTTTCGCGGGCGAGACGGTGAATGTTGAGCCCATGGATTACGACCCGGCGGAGAATGCCGCCGAGAGCGAGGTGGAACGCTGAGATGGAAGTCATTGTCGCCAGCACGGTTGCGGTACTGACGGCAGGTGGGGTCTACCTGCTGCTGCGGTTGCGCACCTTTCCGGTCATTCTGGGCCTCGCGATGTTGTCCTATGCGGTGAACGTGTTCCTGTTCGCCAGCGGACGGCTGGCCATCGACCAATCGCCGATCCTGTCGAAATATGGCGAGGCCACTTATACGGATCCGCTGCCTCAGGCGCTGGTCCTGACGGCCATCGTGATCTCCTTCGGGATGACGGCGGTCCTCGTGATGATCGGTCTCGCCGCCTATCTGGAGGCGGATTCGGACCGGATCGACATCCATGAAGAGGCCGACACCGCGGAAACTCCGGGTCCGGGCGAGACGCCGGAAACCTTCGAAGCGGAGGGTCGGCTCTGATGCACTGGATTATCCTGCCCGTCATCCTGCCGGCGATGCTTGCGCCGCTGATCGCCTTCGTGATGCGCCACGACATGCCGCTGGCGCGCACGGCCTCGCTCGCGGGGACCGTAACGCTTCTGGCCGTGGCTTTGGGGCTGGCTGGCATGGCCGCCGATGGCACGACCCATGTCTACCGGCTGGGCGACTGGCCCGCACCCTTTGGCATCGTGCTAGTGCTCGACCGTCTCTCGGCGCTGATGGTGCTGCTGACGTCGGCGCTGGCGCTGATCGTACTGATCCACGCTATCACCACGGGCTGGGACGCGCGGGGGCGGCATTTCCACGCCCTGTTCCAGTTTCAGCTTATGGGGATTTGCGGTGCCTTCCTGACGGGGGACGTCTTCAACCTCTTCGTGTTCTTCGAGGTTCTGCTGATCGCCTCCTACGGGCTGATGATCCATTCCGGCGGCAAGGAGAGGATCCGCGCGGGCCTGCAATATGTGGTGATGAACCTTGCGGGCTCGACCCTGTTTCTCTTTGCGCTCGGCACGCTCTATGCCTCGACCGGGACCCTGAACATCGCCGATCTGGCCGCGCGCATCCCCGAGATCCCGGCCGAAGAGGCCGCGCTGGTCCGCGTGGCCGCGATCCTTCTGATGCTTGTCTTTGCGGTGAAAGCAGCGCTCTTTCCGGTGCAGTTCTGGCTGCCTGCGACCTACGCCAATGCGCCCGCGCCCGTGGCCGCGCTTTTTGCGATCATGACCAAGGTCGGCGCCTATGCAATCCTTCGGGTGCACACGACCGCCTTTGGCCCGGGCAGTCCAGGAACCGAGGATTTGGCGGGCACATGGCTCTTTCCCGGGGCAATCGTGACCATCGCCATCGGGGCGTTTGGAGTGCTCGGGGCCAAGCGGCTGATGCCGCTGATCGCGTTTTCCGTGGTGGGGTCCATGGGCACGATGCTGGTGGCTGTGGCGGCGTTTGAGCCCGGGGCGACCTTCGCGGCGCTCTACTACATGGTGCATTCGACCTTTGCCGCGGCCTGCCTTTTCCTGATCGCGGATCTGGTGATCACCCGGCGTCAGCAAGACGGGCTGAGCGCCAGCGCGCCCATTGTCCAGAACGGTCTCTTTGCGGCGCTCTTCTTTGCAGCGGCCATCGGCATGGCCGGGATGCCGCCTCTGAGCGGGTTTCTCGGCAAGCTGCTGGTGCTCGATGCCCTGCGTGATCCGGGGATGATCGGCTGGGCCTGGACCGCGATCCTCGCGGGCTCTCTCCTGACGATCATCGGGTTTGCCCGGGCGGGCAGTGTGATCTTCTGGAAATCAACAGCCATCGCCATGCCCGAACCGGCCGAGGGCGAGGCGCCCCCGCCGAAAGCGACCGCAGGCCAGGTTGCGCCGACGATGATGGCGCTCGCCGCCCTGGCCGGGCTGGCGATCTTTGCCGGGCCGGTCTCGGCCTATCTTGAGGACACGACGACCCAGCTCTTTGATCGGGCGGGCTATATTGGTGCGGTGCTCGGCACCGGGGAGGAGGGTTAAACCATGCTCGCACGCCTCATCCCCCATCCCCTGCTGAGCGTCACGCTTGTGCTGGTCTGGCTCGCGCTGGTGAACACCTTCACCCTGGGCAACCTGATCCTCGGCGTGGCATTTGGCATCATCATCCCGATGATGACAGCCGCCTATTGGCCTGACCGTCCGACCATCGGCAAGCCCCTGAAGATCGCCGAATACCTGGCCATCGTGCTCTGGGATATCGTCGTGGCGAATGTGCAGGTGGCCATGATCATCCTGTTCAAGCGCGAGGCCGATATCCGCTCCCACTGGATCCCGGTCCCGCTGGAACTGACCTCCGCCGAGGCGATCACCGTCCTCGCCGGCACCATCACCATGACCCCGGGAACGGTTTCGGCCACGCTCTCGGCCGATGGCGGCTGCATCCTCGTGCATTGCCTGCATTCTGATGACCCCGACGCGGTTCGGGACGAGATCAAGGCTCGCTACGAGGCCCGCCTCAAGGAGATTTTCGCATGATCGAATACGCTCTGCTCTTTGCCGCCCTGTGCTATGGCGCAGCGCTCATTCTGGATCTGTGGCGGATCGTGGTCGGCCCAGCCTCGGCAGACCGGATCCTCGCGCTTGATACGATGGTGATCAACATCATCGCTCTGCTGGTGCTTTACGGGATCTGGCGCGGCACGGCGATCTATTTCGAGGCCGCCATGCTCATCGCCATGGTGGGCTTCGTGTCGACCGTGGCCTATTGCCGGTTCCTGCTGCGCGGCGACATTATCGAGTGAGGTAGACAGATGGATTTTCTCGCAGACCTCCTCATCGCACTGGCCCTCGTGATCAGCGGCGTCTTCGGCTTTGTCGGCTCCTACGGGCTGATCAAGCTCAAGGACACGGTGCAACGCCTGCACGCGCCGACCAAGGCGACCACCCTCGGGGTGGGGGGCGTGCTCGTGGCCTCGATGATCTATTTCTACGCCAAGACCGGCTATGTCTCGGTGCATGAGCTGCTGATCACGCTGTTTTTGTTCCTGACCGCGCCGATCACCGCGAACTTCATCGCCAAGACTTATATGGCCCGTAACATGGCCAAGAAGGAGCTGCCCGACAGCACCGGGGAGTTTGGCTGGTCCGTCTATGATGACCCGCCCCAGAGCAAGTCAGACAGCTCGGCGAGCTAGATCGGCGCAGCCTCGATCCCGAAGCGTGACGCGACCCGGTCCAGCACCTTGCGGCAATGGGCGATATCCGCACGCGCGGTGGCCTTCATCCGGCCCAGCCCCAAGAGGCGGCGCGGCAGGGGATACCAGCGGTCCATATCCAGTCCACAGCGATCCAGAAGCATCATCGGCAGGGTCTGCACCGCTACCACCTGGTTGAGATAGGCCTGCGCTGCCGAGGCCCCGACCCAGGCATTGCGATCTGTGCGAAAGAGCGCCTCCAAATCCATCTTGTAAAACCCCTGACCCCGCAGCTGATCGCGGTAGAGCAGATGCGCGCCGAAAAACCCGGCCACGCTGGTCAGGAAGTGAAACGCGCTGCGCGGATTGATTGCCAGAACCCGGGACTGCGGTGACAGGACGGGCATTGGGGACGCCATTTCGGCACTGCGAAAGAAACTGCCCCCGCAATTGACAAAGACGCTGCCGGGCGGGACCGGGTGACACGCGCCGCTCCGCAAGACGATTTCTGGCCCCGAGGCTCCGTTGCGCACGTCTTCGAGGTAATCTGCCAGGGTTTCGGAGAGGCCCGATCGAATACGCTCGAACTCCACCTCCGACTGCAGACCATAGAGAAAGACACCATTCTCCCCCTCCGGATCCGTGGAATGGTTGCGGCGAATATGGTCGAGCAGGGCGGCGTCATTCTCCCCGTTATATTCCAGCACCACCTCGCGAAAGAGCCGTGAGACAAGTTCACCCGAGGTCCAGCGTTTGATCCCCGTGGGCAGATATTTCGTGCGGTTGAGAAAGCTTGTGCCGCGACCCTTGATCAGCGTAACCGACCGCTCAGGATCCGCTGCGAGCGTGGCCAGCACCGTATCCATCCCGGTCTTACCTCCGCCCACAACATAGACCGGCGCGCCGGAATGGGCGGCGAGCGTGGCGCTGAGCTCTTGCGGGATGATCGACAGAACCTGATCCGAGCGAAGGGCCAAAGGCGGCGCCAGCGCATAGTTGAGGCCCGCCGCATGGATTGCCCGCTCCGCACGCACGGTTTTGCTGCGCTCCGGGTGCCCGATCGGATGATACGTCACCTGGGCTCGCGGTCCCTGATCCGTATCGACCTCCGCACAATCGGTGGCCACGCTGCCAAAAGCGGTTTCCAGCGTCACTGTCTCCGCAATGGGACCCAAGGCGCGGCCCAGATGGTGCTGCACCTCGTCCCGTTTGGCCAGATAGCTCGGCGGTTTGCGCCAGTCCCAGCGCATATTCCCCACGGTGAACATCGGATGGGGCTGGTGCAGGCGGACATAGTCATACGCCGTATTCCACATGCCCCCGGCTTTGGGCTTTTCATCCACGAGAAGCACCCGCGCCCCCTTGGGCAGGTATTCCGTGGCCGCCGCCAGCGCGTTGAGCCCGGAAATCCCCGCCCCGATGACCACGAGCGCATAGGGCGCCTCCGTCTCCATGGGTCTGTCATCCAGCATCCGGACCTCGTTGGTTTGCCGTCCTGCGGTGCATCATGGCGGATTTCAACCGACGAAAACAAGGTTCTGCGCGTAGAGAGCCCACAGGCGTCCGCAGTTTACAGCGCCGGCGCTGCTCATCGGTGCGTGCCAAGCCTGTGGCTCAAGCCAATGCTGGGTGAGGCCAGAACAGGCATGCGCATGTATCCTCGCAAAGACAAAGAAGTTCCATAGAACGCGAAGTACCGATCAGCCGGGACAGACCACGCCAAGAAATTACATAATCTTGCTTACATGTCGTGATCTTCACAAGTTTTGCGAAGCTCTTCGTGCCGTGTGAATGCTGGTGAAAACTCCAGCACTACTGGGATCCGGGACGATGGCGAATGCTTCTTCCGAGTAGACCCCGGACCTACTTCTTATTGCAACCTGCGGAGAAAGCGTTTGAAGAGACCTGCATTCTTGTTTTTCTTCGCCTCTTGAGCAAGGCGCTCCCAGTCACCGGTATCTCCAGGCAGACGTTTTGACTTGTCCAGTTCGTGGCCTTCATCGTTGTAAAGCGAAATTCGCCGAAGAAACTCTTCGGAGAGAAACTCCGCAAGCGAAGGCCAACGCGCTCCAACGATGTCGAACTGTGCGTTGTACATCTCCACTTCTCCGGTCGAAGTCAGGTAAAGATGCCCCTGAGATGACCAAGCGCCGTTAATGCCTCCAATCCCGAGATGCCCATTCGGAATGTAGCTCGGGCGCTCAACAACATTTTGATACGAGATGCTGATTGGCTGCCCGATCCCGACACCTGATCTGTCTATTGATCCGAAGGTCCCGCCAGAAAGTGAAACGCCCAACAGTCTTGCGCCGTTCATGTGCCGAAGCATTTCTCTATAAGGCTCGGGAATGTATCGCCCAGCTTCATGTTCTGCCTCGCGCAGTCCGTTTTCATCCAATCCAGCGTAGCGCCAGCATAGATAGGCAAATGGAGCAATGTGGGGCACATGACCGGTTTGGTATGCGTTCTGCTCACCCTCAACAAAGCCAAGAGGATCGAACCTCTCTCTGATTTGCCGGTCGAGATTTACCAAGGTATCGGTGACAGAACCTGTCATCAAACGATCTCGTTACGAGCTTGTTGGGCCGAGACTGGAAGCGATGGTATTGAGTTCAAACGAGCTGCCCTTCTGCATAGAAAATACCCGGTGGTCATCAATGGAGCAATGTCAAAGGCGCTCTTTGTGACCCACCCGACCACCAGCAAAAGTGCCGAAGCCTCTTGGTGCAAGGACAGCCTTTCCCGGAAGACCTTATTCGGATCGCAGCCATTTCGAAAGCCGCTCCGGACCCCGGAAAGCATTTCTCTATCTTTTCCGGTCTAGGCTCCTTACCCATGACAGACCCGGCGCGGCCCCGCGTCCTTGCAGATTGGATCCCCCTCCCGTGCCTCGAACGCTTCCTTGCCTCGTTCTTCTTCTGATGTGTGCCGTGAGCTCTGCTCTGCGGGCCGAGCCGGTCTTTGTCCAGATCGCCGAGCCCTCCGCCGCAGGCTATCTCGCGGCGGGCCCCTCGATCCCCTTGCGTTCCGAGCCGACCACCGAGGGACGGGTGCTCGCCAAGCTTTGGGAGCATCAGGAACTCTGGGCGATGGAGCGCAGCAATGCCTGGACCCAGGTGGAGACCGGCGATGGCCAGCTGGGCTTTGTGCAAAACGACCGGCTGACGCGGACGCGGCCCGGCCCGGCGCCCGTGGCCGATTTCACCAATCCCGAGGCGCGCGCGGTCTTTCTGCGCGACGCGCCCAGCAACACTGCATTGCCGGTTACAGGCATGTCGGTCCCGGGAAAAGCGGTGTTTCAGGTCCTCGCCATTTACCAGTCCTGGAGCCTCGTGCGGGCGGAAGACGGTGTGGTGGGCTGGTTGCCCAAGAAGCACGCAAAATTCGCGCTCGACTCGACGCGCTTCACCCTGCGCGGCGCGACCGTGATGAAACCCCGCCGGGATCTGCTCAATACCGGGGATCAGGTCTGGCTCGGCGCGTTGCACAGCAAAAGCAACAGACAAGTGACCCGGTTCGAGATCGAAGAGGCGCTGACCGCCGCCCTCGACGGGGCCCCGAATGGCGACGAGATCGGCGCGCTCGACCTGATCAAGCTGGAAGATGGCAACCTCGTCTACGGCCCGCTCAGCCCCGTCGAGGCGCAGCAGCTCCTGAGCGATCCGGCGTTTCGCGACGCATTCAAGTTTCGCCCTCTGGACTATCCCGGCGCGACCCTCGCCAAACCGCATCGGGGACAGGCCCGCAACCTGGACCGGTTCGGCACGCCGCCGGGCATGGATCCGGCCTATCCGGTCTATGACTTCCGTGACGGCTGTAGCTTTGCCAGCGCCCGGGCCGAGGAAGGCGGCCATCTCAACAGCGCGACCTCCGTGCTGACCGTGGGCGAGGAGGTGATGTCCTGGGGGGAGCTGATGAGCACGATCTGCCGCTCCTTCGAGGCGGCCGGCCAGCATCCGGCCCATATCACCCTGCTCGACGCGGATCGCAGCTCTCCGCTCGCCCTGCGCCTCGGCGAGGCGGTGATCGGCTACAAGATCGAAAGCGCGGGATGCGTCTATACCTACAAGCTCGACATGAAGGGTCTGCGCGCCCGGACCAAGCAAACCGCGACGCCCACAGCTGACGGGGCGGCCTGTCCGGTCGTGCTGCAGGACCTGCGCCAGGTCCGGATCGACCGGCAGCGGAGCGAGGCTTTTCGCGCGCTCGAAGCGGTGCTGAGCGGCACGCGCCAGGGGGCGCTCAGGCTTGCGCGGGAGGGGGAGGTGCTGCGCGGCACCTATGCCTTTGACCACCGGGTGGTGCTTCTGCCCCGCGATCGCGCGGATCCGTCCTTCGCGGCGGCCTGCCGGGTCGGGATCGACATCACCCGCGTGCCGCAATCGCGCACAACCCGGCTGGCCGGGGGGGTGGTCGGGCGCAACAACACCAACCAGATCGTCTACGAGTTCGACCTCTACGGGGATGTGATCACCCCGGTGGTGGTGGGCGACACGTTCAACCTCGTGGGCACCCGCAAGAGCATCCGCCGGACCTTCACGCGCAACCGGGGCGACGGCCCGCCCCTGAGCTCGTTCGAGAAGATCCGCGCCGAATTCCCCTTCCTCGAAGAGCGCTCCGCCAAGATGGCCAAAGAAGCCTGGAAGCGTCTCGCGCGCTTCTGCGCCACGGAAACCCCCACGCGCCCCATCGACTGAACGGGCCCACCGCGCCAGACGTCCGAACCCATTGGCGCGGACGTCCGGACGCGCTGGATCCGTCGCACCCCTCTGAAAACACAGTCATATGCCGCTCCAGATGTTTTCTGGAAAGGCTCCCACATGACTGTTTTCAACCCTGCCGCGCTGACCGCCACCCCCGACGCGGTGGCGCAGGCGCTCACACTCAACGGCGCACCCGCCGCCCTGCTCAGCATCACCGATGGTGCGCGCAGCGCCCATGGGGCGAGCGGCGCCTCGGACCTCACCACCGGGGTCACGGCGCAAGCGGGCCAGACCTTCGAGGTCGGCTCCCAGACCAAGATGATCACCTCCGTCGTGCTCCTGAAGCTCGCCGAGGACGGGCTCGTGGATCTCGACGCCCCGATCGGGGACTACCTGCCCGCCGAGATGCTCGACGGCATCGCCAATGCGTCCGAGGCCACCCTGCGCGAAGCGCTCGCCATGCGCAGCGGCATCCCGAGCTACACCGATCAGGAGGACGCGGATGGCAACGAGCTCTTCGACATCATCACCTATGAGAACCCCGACATCCTGATCGGGACCGAGGTCGCGCTCGATCTGGTGCGCGGGGTGCCCGCCGCCTTCGCCCCGGGTGACGGGTATGAGTATTCCAACACCGCCTACGCCCTGCTCGGCAAGGTGATCGAGAGCGTGACGGGCGAGAGCCTCGGCGACGCGATGGAGGCGCTGGTCTTCGCCCCCCTCGGCATGAGCGACACGAAGCTCGACGATCACGGCACGGATCCGGCCCGGCTGTCGAGCTATCTGACGGTGGACGAGGGTCTGCTCGACGTGACCTACGCCTTGCAGGAGCAGTTCGCCGAGGGCGGCGTGATCTCGACCACCGCCGATATGACCACCTTCCTGCAGGCGCTGCTGATCGACCAGACCCTGCTCTCCCCCGAAGCGCTGAGCCAGATGCTTGCCTTTGGAGACACCGACACGGACGGCATGGGCTTCGGACTTGGCCTCGTGGTGCTGCAGGATGCGAGCTATGGCACGCTTCTGGGCTTTCCCGGTGGCACGCTCGGCACAGATAGCGCGACCTTCCTCCATCTGGAGAGCGGACGCATCCTCTCCGCCGCGGTGACCACCACAGATCTCGATGCGGACGCGGTGGCCGGGATCGTCGCGGCGCTGGAGCTGGTGGCCGAGGATCCGGCCTGGACCCCCGCCGATGGTGCGGACCCGTTGCAGATCGAAGGGGTCTCCGCCGCTGATCTGGAGGTGACCGAGACGGAGGACGGGGCCGAGATCGCCGCCGAAGGCGCCAACCTGCAGATCGACGCGAGCTTGGCAGATCTGACGCGCGTGGACTTTGTCTTCGAGGATGGTTCGATCCTGCTCACCGGTAGCGACAGCCATGACCGGATCGCCCTGCGCAAGAGCGACGCGGCCTACACCGCCGACAACCAGCTCATCGGGCTGGAGGGCGATGACCGCCTGCGCGCAGGCTCCGGCGATGACACGCTCTCAGGCGGCACCGGGCAGGACCGGCTCAAGGGTCTCGACGGCGATGACCGGCTCCATGGCGGGGATGGCGACGACCGGCTCAAGGCCGGGGCCGGCGCGGATGTCCTGATCGGGGGCGCGGGCGATGATCGGATGGTCGGCGGCGCCGGCGCGGATGTCTTCGTCTTCGGCGACAGCACCGGCAATGGGGTGGTCGAGACCGACCGCATCCGGGATTTCAACGCGGCCGAAGACGCGCTGTTTCTCGGCGGGGTCGAGATCGCCGACATCCAGGAGCGGCAGAACCACGTCCTCGTCACCTTCGAGGGCGAAGGCGACCTGCTGATCGTGCAGGGCGTCAGCGACGCCGAGGCCATCACCCTGCTCTAACCCTCTCATTTCTATATACCTTCCCAAGGAAACCCCCATGAAACCTCTCTTCTCCTCTCTCTGCGCGCTCCCGCTGCTTGGTCTGCTTTCCGCCTGTGGCGGCACCGGATCCGACTATGTTCCGCTTACCGATGGTGCCCCCTCGCCCGGGTTCAACGCTGATCTCGCCGCCTGCCAGGAGGTCGCGCGGCAGAAACCGCTGGTCGATGGCGAAACCCGTGAAGACGCACTGATCGGCGCCACGATCGGAGCACTGGCAGGGCTCGCGGATGAGGACGGCTCGGGCCTCGGCGGCGCGCTCGTGGGCGGGGCCGTGGGCGGCACCGCCGACGCATTGGAGCGCCATGACGACCGGGCCGACATCGTCACCGCCTGCATGAAAGGGCGCGGCCATGCGGTCGTCGGTTGACCGGCGCATGGTCAGCGCGGTCGGTCTTGCATGGCTGGCCGGGCTCTGGCCCGGTCGCCCCTCCGCCGGGATCGACCAGGTTCAGCGGGCCGTCTCCAAGGTCGCTGCGGACCCCGCCCTGCCGGGGGTGATCCTGCGCCTTGAGACAGCCCGGGGCGGGCAGAGCTGGACCGCCGGACGCTTGCGGCGCGACGGCGGACCCGCCCTGCGCCCGGGCACCCCGTTTCACAGCGCGAGCCTCGGCAAGCTCTTCACCGCCACGGCGGTGTTGCAACAGGCCGAGCGCGGCATGCTGAGCCTCGATGATCCGGTGATCGCCCATTTGGGCGCCGCCACTTTGCGCGGGCTGGCCGGAGCCGATGCGCCAGCGATCACCCTGCGCGATCTGCTCGGGCACCGGAGCGGCCTGCCCGTGCTCGACAGCAATCCGCATTTTCAAAGCGCCGTTCTGGATGCTCCGACGCGGATCTGGACGCCGCAGGACCTGCTGGGGGCCGCGCGCGGTCTGCCCCCCTCGGGCCGGCCCGGCACGCAGAGCGCCTATAGCTCAACCAATTACCACCTGCTCGGGCTGGTGCTGGAGAAGGTCACGGGCACCGCCTATGCCCGGTTGATCCGCCAGGAAATCCTTGCCCCTCTCGGGCTCAGCCGCACCTGGCACAGCGCCGCCGAATGGCCCACCGCGCGGGGAGCGCAACTCCCGGTGCTGCACCACTATGCGGGCGTGATGGACCTGACCGGGCATCACCCGAGCTTCGAATTTGCCGATGGTGGCTTTGTCTCCACGGCCGCGGATCTCACCCGGTTTGCCCGGTTGCTGGCCCGGGGCGTGCCCTTTGCCGATCCCGGCACCTGGGCGCAGATGATCGAGGCCGAGACCCCGCGGCCGGACGGGCTGCACCAGGCGCTCGGCCCCCTGGTCGCCTGGCAGGGCGGCGCGCCGCGCGCCGCGCTTCATGGCGGGTTCTGGGGGCTGGGCCTCAAGATGGATATCGCGGGGGGCTGGGCCTGCATCGCTGCCACCGGACAGGCCGAGCATGACCCGTGGCCCCTGATCGCCAACGCTCAAGAGGCTCCCCGATGAGCCCCCGTCGGACCGCCGGGCTCGGTGCGCTGATCGTGGCCTTTGCGTATCTCGCGGGGATCGGCTTCGTGCTAGGCCCGCTCGCCCCGCTTGGGCTTGGCACCGGGACCATGGATGGGCTGGCCGTGCTGCAGCTTATGCGGCAAACGCCCTGGCTCCTGCCCCTTTGGATGAGCGTGATCTATGACCTGAGCGCGCTTGGCACCGCCCTGATGGGCCTCGCCCTCGCGCGCCTTCTCGCCCGGGACCTGCCCCCGCTCGCCATCGCCTCGGGCGCGGTGGCACTCCTTTGGACCGGTATGACCCTGGCCAGCGGCATGGTTGCCCGGGCCGGGCTGGCGGAACTCGCCGCCCTTGCCCCCGGCGATCTGACCCGCGCGCTGGAGACATGGCGGATTCTGCATCTGCTCGAGACCGCGCTCTCGGGCCGAACCGAGACGCTTGGCGGGCTCTGGATCGGACTTGCAAGTCTCGCAGCCGGACGGATCGGCGCGCTTTCGGGCGTGGCCAGCCTGCTCGGGGCCGGGGTCGCGCTCGCGGGGCTGGCGACCTATCTGCCCTCCCTGTCGCAAGGCGGTGGGATGGTCTTTGGTCTCGGGGCTATCCTATGGTGTGGCTGGGCGGGCCTGGAATGGATCCTGCCGCGCCCAGATGAGACGTGACGAACCCTGACGAGCCCCAGCACCGGATGACCCACCCGTGACCGAGAGCGACATCGCCGATCTGATGTGGAGCAGCGCCGCCCTTGGGGTGGCGCTCTGCGCGTTCTGCGCGGTGGTGGCCCGGCGGATCCGGACGCCCGGCCCGGCGCTCTATCTCGATGCGGTGGTGGTGTTTCTCGCCGTGCAGGTCACGGATATGGCCGATGATCTGGTCTTTGGCCCGCCGATCCATGCGCCGCTCTGGGCCTATGGCTGGCAGGATGTTCTGCTGCCGCTCTTCATGATTTCCCTGTGGTTTTTCGTGCGCGGGCTGACCGAGCCCGCGCTGCGCCTGCGCCCCCGCGATGCTTGGCACCTGCTGCCTTTGGGGCTCGGGCTGGTCTTCATGCTGCCCTTCCTGTTGCTCCCCGGACCGGTGCGCTTCGGGCTCTATGTGGACACGGATCTGTCGGGCTCCCGCGCGCTCTGGGCAGAGCTTGGTGTGCTGGCCTTCTGGGTTGGTTGGATCGGGCTCTTGATCGGCTATGGCTTTGCCTGCGCCCGCCGGCTAACCCGGCACAAACGCACGATCCGGGCGCTCTTCTCCGATCTGAGCGGCAAGTCCCTCTGGTGGCTGGACGCGCTGGTGGCGATGATCCTTGCCCTCGCCTGGGTGGTGATCGCCGATGAGGTGCTGATCCTCGCCTTCGATGCGGGCTTTCTCGAAGGCGCGGCCGAGGGCGTGCATGAGATCCTGCTTGGCCTCATCATCGGCCTTTTCGGGATCCAGGCGAAGCCGCCCCTGCCCGACTGGTCCGCCGAGGTCGTGGCCGAGGAAACCGCCCCGCCGGCCAAGGCTTCGGCGGAGGAGTCGAGCGCCCCGAGCCGCTATGCGCGGTCTGGCCTCGGGCCAGAGGATCTCGCCCGGCTCGCCACCCGGCTGCAGGACCGTATGGGGGCCGGCAAGCTCTGGGAGGATCCGATGCTGAACCTCAAATCCCTGTCGGAGGCGACAGCGATCCCGCCCATGCATCTGTCCGAGGTGCTGAACACCGAAATCGGGCAGAGCTTTTTCGACTATATCAACGGACACCGGATTGAGGCGGCCTGCACCCTTCTGGGGGAGAGCGATCTGGCCGTGCTCGAGATCAGCGAGGCGGTGGGCTATAATTCGAAATCCACCTTCAACGCGAATTTCAAGCGGATTACCGGCCAGACCCCTACCGAATGGCGGCGTGCCTTGCGGGCGCTCGCCGCGCGCCCTGCACAACCGGGATAGACAACGAAAACCGGGGCAAGGGCTTACGCGCAAACGCACCGGGCCACGCCGGTGCACCTGCGTAGCCTTCCCCTTGCAGCCCGCCCCAAGACCCGCGAGGGTCGGCTGGGAACTCTGCCCGGGAGGAAGCGATGCGGATTATGTGTCTGAACGGTTGGGGCGGGACGCTCCACGAAGCGCTCCTGCCCTATCTCGCCAGCACAGCGCCCGAGATCCTCTGCCTGCAGGAGGTTGTGCACAGCCCCGCCACCGACAAGGACTGGCTGACCTATCGCGATGGCGACCACATCCTGCCCCAGCGCGCGAATTTCTTCCGCGATATTTGCCAGGCCCTACCTGGGCATCAGGCGACCTTCTGCCCGGCCGCTCAAGGCGTGCTCTGGGATGGTGAGACGGCGATCCCGTCCCAATGGGGGCTGGCCACCTTCATCCATCGCGACCTGCCGGTGATCGGGCAGGTGCAGGGTTTTGTGCATAAAGACTACGGGCCGGACGGCTATGGCGCGCATCCGCGCTCGCGCAGCGCCCATGGGGTCCGCGTCTATGACACCGCCCTGGGGCGCCCGCTCAGCGTCACCCATATGCATGGGCTGCGCGATCTGCGGGGCAAGATGGACACGCCGGAGCGCGCGGCTCAGGCCCGGCGCCTACTGGACCTCGCGAGCCAGCTCGCCCGGCCCGGGGACCTTTCGGTGATCTGCGGCGATTTCAATGTAGAGCCCGAGAGCGACACGCTCCGCCAGATCGCCGCCGCAGGCTATACCGAGCTGGTCACACGCCGTGGACATCCCGGCACCCGCAGCAGCCATTACACCAAACCGGGCCGATTTGCCGATTACATGGCGATCTCTGCGACCGAGGCCGTGCGAAGCTTCGAGGTGGTGACCGACCCGGAGGTCTCGGATCACTGCCCGCTGGTGCTGACCCTCTAGCCCCGCCCACGATAGGGCGGCACGCCCTGATCGGGGATCCAGACATCCTGCGGCATGGCACCGGTCTGCCAGAAGACATCGATGGGGATGCCCCCACGCGGATACCAATAGCCCCCGATCCGCAGCCATTTCGGGTCGAGGAACGCGACGAGGCGGCGCGCGATCGAGATCGTACAATCCTCGTGAAACGCCCCGTGATTGCGAAACGCCCCGAGGAAAAGCTTGAGGGATTTCGATTCCACCAGATAGGGCCCCGGCACATAATCGATCACCAGATGGGCGAAATCCGGCTGGCCCGTCATCGGGCAGAGCGAGGTAAATTCCGGCGCCGTGAAGCGCACGCAATACTCGATATCGGCCTGCGGGTTCGCGACCCGCTCCAGCTCGGCCTCCTCGGGGGAGGTCGGCAGCTTCGTCTCACCGCCCAACTGGGTCAGGTCGCTGTAAATCGTTTCCACTTGGCTCTCCATCGCTGACGGCCCGCAGATACACGGCCCCCTTCGCGCGATGCAAGCAGGATCCGGCCCGCGCGCCTACTCGGCCATGGGCAAGCGGATCTCGAAGCGCGCCCCACCCAGATCACTGTCATCGATGGTGATCGTGCCGTCATGGCTGGTGATAATCCGGTGACAGAGCGCAAGGCCCATCCCGGTCCCCTCCCCCACCTCCTTGGTGGAAAAGAGCGGCTCGAAGACCCGGTTGCGCAGGGCTGCCGGGATGCCCGGCCCATTGTCCGAGATCTCGACCACCGCCATCCCCTCCTCGCCATAGCTCCGCAGACGCAGAACCCCGTCCGAGCCCGCCGCCTGCATGGCGTGCTGGGCATTGACGATGATGTTGTAGATCACCTGGATCAGCCGATCCGCATCCCCGGCAATGGGCGCGAGATCCTCGTCAAAGAGGAGCTCGACATCCAAGGGCGCTGTCAGCCCGCTCTCGAAGACATCCAATGCGCTGGCCACAATCTCGTTCAGGGCACATGGGGTCCGCTCGAAATCCCGTTCCTGGGCCATGTCGAGGAACATCTCCACGATCTTGGCGCTGCGGTTCGCGGCCTCGGCGATCCGGTCCACCCGCCGCTGCAGCACTGGATCGGCAATCTGATCCTCCAGCATCTGGGCATAGCCCACGATGATCGACAGCGGGTTGTTCAGCTCATGGGCCACCCCGGCCAGCAGCTCCCCCAGGGCCGAGAGCCGCTCCTTCTGATGGGTGATCTCCCGCTGGCGGGCAAGCTCCGCCTCGATGGCGCGCTGCTCGGTGATGTCGATGAACGAGACCAGAAACCCGTCGAGCCGCGTCTTGTGGCAGGAGGCCACCACATGGCGCCCATCGCTGAAGGCCACATGCACGTCCTTTTGATAGCTCAGCACGGTCTCGCGCCAATAGGCGATGAACTCCTCCTCGCTCCGCCCCTCGGGCAGCACGAAAAGCCCCGCCGCGACCTGCTTGCGCGTGGCCTCCAGCACATGATCGCCCACATGGATACGCGGCGCCCGGGTCGAAAAGATCTCGGCCCATTTCTCATTGCCAAAGGTGATGCGCAAATCCTTGTCGAACAGAACCACCCCGATATCGAGCGATTGCACCGCATCGGTCACAGCCGCCAGATTGCGCGTCTCCGCATCCTTGAGCGCGGTGACATCGGTCACCACGACAACGCAGCCGCCATGCTCCACCCGGCCCCGCTCCACCAGAAACTGCTGCCCGGATTTGAACCGCACCTCAAAAGGTTTCAGGCTCTCGCGCTGCGCGATGATCGCGGCCCGGAACGCAGCGCCCAGATCCTCGGCCCGCGGGTCATTATCCACCGAGACCAGCTGCGGCGTCAGATAGGCCATCCGCGCCTCTGCGGGCATGGCAATGAGATCCGCCGCCGTCAGCCCGTAAGGCGCGGCAAAGGCATCGTTGCAATGGGTGAACTGCCCGCTCGCATCCTCGATAGCGACCCCCACAGGCAGGCGGCTCATGGCGCCCACGATCAGCTGCTCGGCCTGGCGATCCTGCGTCATGTCCTGCATGGTCAGGACCCGCCCGCCGAGCGCCGTGTTATAGACATTGCCGACCAGGGCCGAGCCATGGTTGTTCGGGACCGGAAAATCCTGCGCATTGGTGTCGATCAGCTGGTCCATCGCATCCAGCAGATGCTCCTCCGGGCAACCCTCGGGCAGCGGGAACAGCCCCGTGCGGATCGCATCCCGGTGGATCTGCCGCATGCTCCGCCCAGCAATCAGCAGCTCGTCCTTGGGGTCGCCATGGGCGCGGAACTTCTTGTTGGCAAAGACCAGCCGCTGCCCCTCGTCGATCAGGGCCACACCGAAATTCACATTGTCGATCGCATCGGCAAAGAGCGCCCGCGCATCCCGCTCGTCCTGGGACAGGTCCGGGATCGGTGGGGCCAGAAGCGTCGCGCCGCCATCGCTCTGGGCATAGAGCCTGAGCACCAGATCTCTCGGATCCGCCAAAGGACGCTCCGCGATCAGCCCGGTCTCCCCCGCCGCGGTGGCCGCCGCCAGAGTTGCGATCAGCCGATCCGCCTGCACCGTGCCGAGCAGCGCGCCCAAGGTCCCCGACAGTGTGTCGGACGCCGTCCCCTCCGGCAGGACCGCGTGGAACTGCGCGTTCGCCGTGCGCCGCCGACCCGCAGGGTCAAACAACGCAAAACCGTGATCGAGGCAGTCCAGGGCCTCGGCAATCGGGTCGGTCATCGGGATACCACCGTCGTCCATGCTGTGCCTCGCGTTCTCTGGGCCGGATGCCCCAATCCCAAGCCAAGCATGGAACCCTCCGACAGGGAAAAGGGTTTTTGTATCAGTTGTGTCAGACGGGCGTTTTCGGCGCGCGGGCCTGCGCCGCGACTCAACCCGGCGCGCGCAGCCAGTTTTCGGCGCAGATCACTTCCTCGACCCCGGCCAGATGCCGGACGCGCCCGAGCTCCGCCATCAGCGCCTTGCACCGCCCCTGCCCCATGCGCACCCCCTCTTCCGGCCAAAACGCCCGCAGCTCCAGCGCCGGACCCACCCGCTTGGCATCGAGCCGCCCGATCAGGCGATCCCCCTGCATCACAGGGAACACGTAATAGCCATAGCGCCGCTTGGCCTCGGGCACGAAAATCTCGATCCGGTAGTGAAACCCGAAGAGCCGCTCCGCCCGCGCCCGGTCCCGCAGGGCCGGATCAAAGGGCGACAGGAGGCGCACCCGCCCCGAAGGCTCCGGCAGATCCGCCGCCGCATCCAGCGCCGCCTCGGTGGTGAAGCTGCGCCGACGGCTGCCATCGGCCATCTCGATCTCTGCCTCACAAACCCGCCCGGCAGCCAGCGCTTCGGCGCACCAGGCCTTCGCCTCGTCCCGGGTCACGATCTCGAAAAACGCCGCGAGCTCCCCGCTGGTGGCAAAGCCGAGCCGGGCGAGCGCGGCGGACATGGCCCAATCCACGATCTCCGCATCTGAGAGCTTCACCCCGCGCAACTGCGATGGGATCACCCGTTCCGTCAGATCATAGTATTTGCGAAACCCCTGCCGGTGGCAGATCGCCAGATCCCCCGAACGCCACAGGAACTCCAGCGCGGTCTTGGACGGGTGCCAGTCCCACCATCCGGTGGAGCCCCGCGCCTCCCCCTCGCCCACATCCCGCGAGCAGAGCGCGCCGCGATCCGCCACATGGCGCAGGATCTTGTCGAGCTCTTCGGCCCAGCCCTCCCGGCGCACCTCGCTCCAGCGGCTGCGCATCCGGGCCGCGTCCCGTTCGAATTTCAGCCGCCACATGGGGTAGAACTCCATCGGGATCACCGAGGCGTCATGGGTCCAATGCTCGAACCCCGTCCGGTGACGCGCGACCAGCTGCTCCAGCGCCCGGGGCCGGTACTTCCCCCGGCGCGACCACAGGATCAGGTCATGGGCCCGGGCCAACGTGTTGACGCTGTCTACCTGCACAAAGCCCAGATCCGTGAGCACAGTGTCGAGATCCGCACCCCGCCCCGGCCCCGAGCCCGGGCGCAGCAGAAGATGGCGGTCGAGAAAGAGATGCCGCGCGCGGCGATTGTCCAGAACAGGAAGGGTCATGGCCGGGATCTAGCCCCACCGCGCCGGGCAGGTCTACCGCCCAACCCTTGGTCAGTCGAAAATATACCCGATGCCCCGCACCGTGCGGATCGTTTGGGGCTTGGCCGGGTTGACCTCGATCTTGCGCCGCAACCGCGACACTCGCAGGTCGATCGAGCGGTCAAACGGCTCCCAGCCGCGCTTATGCGCCCCTTCGAGGATCTGATCCCGGCTGAGCGCCCGGCCCTTGTTCTCAAGGAAAAGCTGCAGCAGGTCGAACTCCATCGCCGTGATCGGGATCTCGTCCCCTTCCGGACCAAAGAGCCGCGCCGAGCTGAGATCCACCCGGCATTGCCCGAATGGCACGGTGCCCTCCGGGCGGGTGGCCGGGCTGGCGGGGGCCTGCTGGCGCCGCAGGGCCGCCTTGATCCGCGCTTCGAGCTCGCGCAGGTCCACGGGCTTGCCCAAATAATCATCGGCCCCCATCTCGAGCCCGACAATCCGGTCCACCACATCCCGGGCCGCCGTCAGCATGATCACCGGTACCGAGGAATAAACGCGCATCTCGCGCAAGGCCGAAAGCCCGTCCTGCCCCGGCATGTTGATATCCAGCAGCACCAGATCCGGCGCGTCCCGCTTCAGGCTCGCGGACATCTCATTGGCATTGGCCGCCTCAAGGATCTCGAACCCGCGCTCGGTCAGATACTCCGCCACCATCTCGCGCAGGCGCGGCTCGTCATCACAGAGCAGGATCTTCGACGGCGCCTCGCTCATGACCACCGCTTTCGGCCCGCCAAAGCGGGGCCAACCAGACCGGAGGTTTCGCGTCTCTGCACCATCATCCTCGTCACACTCGCGTTGCAGCCCGCCAATGGGCAGACTAGGGGATCAGCCCCGTCTCACCCCTTAAGTGAACCACAAAAGCCCCCCTGCGCGAGAGGGCCTGATTTGTATCATTTGTGTCAAGTGTAGCGGCTTTGACGCGCCCGGGACACAACAGTTACCGCCCGGAACATCGAAGAGAAAAGCGACACGCCTAGACCCGGGGCACGGCCCAGTTGGCCAGATTATCTGCACAGAGCGCCCGGATCACCGCCCATCGGGCCCCGGCCTCTGCGCACCCCATTGTAGTAGAGAAAGAGTGACACGCCAGTGACCGGATATATCAAACTTGGAGACCTCAAGGGCGAGGGCAAAGCCCCCACCGCCCCCACCACCGATTTCGACGCGCAGGAGGCCCCGGGCCCGATGACCGCAGCGCTCCTGCTGCCCGCGGTGCAACAGCTTGCCCTGGACCATTTCGAGTTCAACGAGACCGCAGGCCACCCCTACTGCGTCGACAGCGACCCGGTGCCTGCAATCGAACATAACCTGCTCGCCTCCGAGCCTCTCGAGCCTGAGCCGCCCGCCATCTTCGGTGAGCCGATCATCGCCGAGTTCCGGGGCACCTTCTTCGAGCCCGGGCCCATGGAAGACGCCCTGTTCTGACCCAAGCCGCCTTGACCCACGCCCGCGGCCCCCAGGGGCCAGGGCACCCTTTTCCCTTTTGCATATCGGGCGGCCCAAGGACCGCCACAAGGAGATCCCATGACCCGTTTTTCCCTGCTCGGCGCCGCACTGCTCGCGCTTTTGCCGATGGCCGCCGCAGCCGCGCCGGTTTTCTATGACAACCGCACCGAGTTCAGCGATGCCGAAGCCCCCAATGGCAGCGAAAATTTCGAGACCGAGACCCCGGGCACCAGCTTCGAGAACATGCCCCTCAATACCGGGTTCATGACCTTCACCGGCGGGCCGATCCCGATCTTTCCGGATCAGGGCGAGGCCAATATCATCGCGCCCGGCGGCTCCTGCTCGGACAATTCCGACCCCAATGGCAGCAATTATGTCTGCGCCTATGCGGATATCAATTCCAGCATGCGGGTCGATTTCGCCGCCCCCGTCACCGCCTGGGGCGCGGATTTCCGCGATATCGGCGATGGCAATCGCACCACCACGGTGGATTTCCTCGACAGCGATGAGGCGGTGGTCGCGAGCTTCGAGTTCACCAACAAGGGCGAGGGCCAGGCCTTCTTCTTTGGCGCGGCCCTGGGCGATGCCTCGGCCATGAGTCTCGTCTTCCGGGCCACGGACCCCGCACAGGACGTGACCGACCTCTACGGCTTCGACAATGTGCTCTTTACCGTCCCGCGTGACGTGCCGCCGATCCCGCCCGTGCCGCTGCCCGCCTCCTTCGTGCTCCTGCTGAGCGCGCTGGCCGGTGGGGCCGGGGCCTCCCGTCTGCGCCGCAAACAGGCCAGCTGAGCACGCCCGAGGGTCGCGGTGACCCCGGAGATTCCGGTCTCCGCGCCCTCCACATGTTTTCTCCACGCCCTCCTCAAGCAGGGGGGCGCGCGGTCCTTTAGACCCAGCTTACCGGCCGGGACGCGGTGTTCCGGCCACCAAGCCAAAAAGGACCAAACACATGCCTCTTGTTGATATCCAAGTGATCGAAGGTGTCTTCAGCGCGGACGAAAAGAAAGAAATGATCGAGAAGGTGACCGACACGCTGGTCGCGATCGAAGGCGAAGCCCTGCGCGGCGTGACCTGGGTGCGGGTCATCGATGTGCCCGGCGGGCAATGGGGGATCGGGGGTCAGGCCCTGGCCGCCAAGGACGTCAAGGCGCTGCAACAGGCCGCGGCCTGATCCGTCTCCCTTGGTTTGGGGCGGGCACCCTCCCTGCCCGTCCCAACCCTGCCCGTCCCGAGCGCACGCGGCGCGGTCCGGGATCAGACCTCGACCGGATCCATGGCGGCCCGGGCCGCCTCCACCCCCGCCCAGAGCGGCACGCGCAGATCCGGCCCCACGAAATAGCCCACCTCTTCCTCGGTGAGCTCGGGATGCACGCGCAAGAGCTCCGCGATCATCCGCGATAGCCCCTCCGCATCCTGCATAGCCGCCCGGATCGCCGCGGCCGCCAGCCGCGACAGGTAATTCCGGTCATCCCGGGACATGGCGCTTTCGGCGGTCTGCACCGCGGCCTCGATCCGCCCACAGGCCATCTCGGTCATGGCCAGCAGAGCCTCCCACACGGCCAGACGACTGTCCGCCGGGCTGATCGCGATCCCCTCGCGCAGCTTCTCCGAAGCCTCCTCGAACGCCCCCCGCATCAACAGCGCCGCGCCGATCGCCGTGAGCGCATGGCCATTGCTGTCATTGAGCTGGGCCGAGCGGTAGAGGATCGGCAGCCCCCGGTCGAGCTGCCCCGCATCGCATAGCGCGCAGCCCGCGATCCCGAGGACAAAGGAATCCTGCGTCTCGATCTCCAGCGCGGCCTCCGCATGGGTCTTGGCCAGCTCCAGCATGGCCGGATCACGGTTCGTGCCCACCCGGTGAGCCAGCGCCCGCAACAGGGCCGAATAGGCATGGGCCACAGCGTTCTGCCCGTCCTGGGCCAGCGCCTGATCCAGCAAGCCACGCGCCTGTTTGAAGCTCGCCCGGTTCCAGCCCCAGGTCGCCAGGGTGCCGATCGCCTCGATCACCATGGCCTGGGGGGCGCGATCTGGCCCCGTGCCCGAGAACGTGTCGATCAAGGCCCGCATGAGCGCCGGTTCCAGCTGCGCCACGATCCGAAAGAGCAGCACCTCCCGCACCCCTTGCGTGCTGGCCAGATCAAAGCTGCGCGCCCATTGCTGATAGCCGCTCCCGGTGTCCACGAGCCGTGCATCGGCGAGGATCTCGCCTGCGCTTTCGGTCACCGAGACCTCCACCAGGTGAGAGACCCCCTGCCCGGCCAACGCTTCCAGATCGGCCTCCGCCCGGGTCGAGATCCGCAAAAGCGGCACCCGCGCCAGCACCGTCCGCAATCGGCTCGCCAGAATGCGGGACTGGGCCTCGGGCCAGCTGTCATCGGGCGAGGTGACGAGGATGGCCAGCGCCGGCTGCACCGGGATCTTCACAGGCTGGGCGGGCGTGGCCTGATGGGTGACCTCGGCGGCAAACTGGAAGCCCCGCCCGCGCAGGGTCTGAATATAGCGCTGCGCCTCGCCCGTATCGCCAAGCGCCCGGCGCACCATCTTGATTGCCGTCGAAACCGTGCTGTCGGAGACGAACCGCCCCTCCCAGACCGCATTGATCAGGTCATCGCGGGACAGAACCCGCCCGGGATTGCGCACGAAATGCAACAGAAGGTCAAAGACCAGCGGCTCCATCGTGATGGGCGCCCCCGCCTGTGTCAGGCGATAGGTCTGCAGATCGAGGCGAAAACCGTCGAACAGATAATGCTCGGCCATGGGGGCTCCTGTCCTTGAGGGCCCGCTCCGCCGCGCGCCCCGGTCAGGCTAGTCCCTCAGGGCCCGCGAGGAAAGCCGCATCGCATCCTCAGGCAATCCACATGCCACGCTCAAGCACCAGGGCCCCAGACCGGGCAAAGATCGGCCATCCCCGGACCGGGGCCCGACAACCGGCAAAGGAGCCACCCATGACCCAGCAGATCACCCTAGACCGCCCACACGCAGACAGCCCCCTCGTCCAGTTCTGGAACGATACACTAGCTCCGAAATTCGAACGCTACCGCCATATCCTCGTGGGCGGGCTCTCGCGGCACAGCGCCGCCGTGATGCCCGGTCTCGGCGTGAGCCCCGGAGACCGGATCCTCGATGTGGGTTGCGGCTTTGGCGATACCGCCATGGACCTGGCCCAGCGGGCCCTGCCCGGCGGTTCGGTTCTCGGCGTCGATTGCTGCGAGGCCTTCATTGCCGAAGCCTGGCACGCGGCCGAGCAGAGCTGGACCGGCAATGTCCGCTTCGCCCGGCGCGATGCGGAACTGGGTCTCGGCGACGGGCTCTATGATCTGGTCTTTGCCCGCTTCGGGACGATGTTCTTCGCCAACCCCGTGCGCGGGCTGACCGCCATGCGCAAGGCGCTCAAGCCCGGAGGCCGGGTCGTGCATATCGTCTGGCGTGACCGGGCCGACAACCCGTGGCTCGACGCACCTGCCCGCGTGGTGCGGCAATTCCTGCCCGCTCCGGGCCCCGATGCGGCCAGCTGCGGGCCCGGGCCGTTCTCCATGGCCGATGCCTCCACGACCCGGGCGCAGATGGCGGCCGCAGGCTTCACCGACATCACCTTCGAGCGGGTCGACGAGAAGGTCCTCGTGGGCCGCAATATCGCTGAGGCGATTGGCTTTCAGTTCGCCTTGGGACCGGCGGGGGAAACCATCCGCGAGGCGGGCCCCCTGGCCGAGATCCAACGCCCCGCCATCGAAGCCGCCCTCACGGCCCTCTTCCAGACCGCCGAAACCACGGCAGAGGGGATCTGGATGGACAGCTCCTCCTGGGTGATCCGCGCCCGCGCGCCCGGGGCCTAAGGCCCCAATCCCCGACCCGTTGGATCCGGGCGCGGCGGGATCTGCGGCGAAGATCACGAAACCCCCATGCCATCCTCAAGAACCGGGGCGCCCCACCGCCTAGAGGAAGGGGCGCCCAAGCGCACCCCACCAGTTCGGCCCTGCCCCCTCCCTTCGGCAGGGCCCATGATTACAAAGGAAAGACCCATGAACTCGACACCCCTTCTGGCCATCTGCGCCGCCATCCTGTTGCCCAACCTGGCCCAGGCGGCCACGGTCACCAGCCTTGTGGAGGTCCGCAGCACCGAGAACGGCGCGACCCAAGGTGAGGTCGTCAACGAGACCGCCACGGACACGCCGCAATCCCTGATGGCGGCCACGCCGGACCCGGATCGCGCCAAGGCCCAGGCCACCACCGATGTGGAAAACTGGAACTACGCCCTGCGCTCGGATGTGGAAAAACCCGCCGGCGGAGATCCCAGCGAGGACTGGGCGCGCGCCCGCACCGAGATGACCCAGAGCTATGAAGTGGTCGGCACCGGCAAGGTGGTCTTCGAGATGGATTTCTCCGTTGGGATGACCACTTTGACCGATCGCAATGACGGCACAAATCTCTCCCATGTCATCGCCGGGTTCGAGGCCGAGACCTTGAGCGAGGAGGTCTACATGCGCGTCTCCAACCGGGACCCGGACAGCTTCCTCTTCGATCAGGGCAACGCAGCGCTGGCCGGAACCCTGATGGGTGAAATCGCGGTGATCGATGGCGAGATGCTGACGATCTCCGCCTTCGGTCTGGCCGATGCAGGGGAGTTCCCGCTCGATGAAGTGACCCGTTTTCCCCAAAGCGCGTTTTTTGACGTGTCCGCGATCTCCAATGCCACGCTCAGCTTCATGGGGGAAGGCGTGCGTCTGATCCCGGTCGAGATGGATGTGGCTCCGGTGCCGCTCCCGGCGAGCCTGCCGCTGCTCATTGGGGGGCTGGGGGCATTGGCCGCCTATCGCCGCCGCCGCGCGCCCCGCAGCTGATGCATTGGGTCGGGGCGGCGTGCCCTCGCGCCCCCCATGCCTCACCCGGTCGGGCAGGGTCACTCACAGATCTCCACCCTGCCCCCGCGGACCCTGCCGCGCCTCTGCCCGACCTTTCAGACGGCGAGCAGGCAGGGTTCGCCCCCCGGTTTGCCTAGGGATCGCCCCTATGGCAGCGCGCGATGAGCCCGTGTCCGGGCATAAAGATCCCTCTGGCCTCCTGCGTGCAAGCACCGAGCCACATGTGCAGCTCCGGTTTACGCAGCGCGATGAGGTGATCCCATTCCCTGCCGGGCACCGCGCGGCCGACGGTGCATAGGTGATTTTCGGTGGCGCGGTCCGTGATCTCGGATTGCGCGGACCCGCACAATCCGGACCGGATGCCAAAGAGTGTCAAATGTCCCTCACCGGGTTGCCGCGTCGCCGATCTGGATCAGCCGCACACCTTTGGTCAGGCGCAAGACCCGCGGCTGGGCCACGTCGGCGAGGCACCAACGGACGTCACAGAGCAGGGTGGGCAGGATCTGCGCGCCCGGCCGCAACCCGTCCGGGGTCTGGTTCAAATGGCACAGGGTCTCCAGAGGGAATTCGAACGTCATCGGGGCCGCTGCGTACATATCCCGGCGTTCAAACCAACACTGCTGGCCCCCCATAGGCCGCAACCTGCTTGTCCGCCGTGAGCAAGATCATCCCCTCCGCCGTAGCCTGCAGCACAAGCATCCGGTCAAACGGATCCCCGTGGAGCGGCGGCAGCGTCCCCAGTCCAAGGCAGTGACGGCCATCCATCGGCATCTCCTGATAGCCATTGGCCAGCAGCCCAGCCCGCAGCGGGCCAGGATCAAGAGTGAAATCCGGACGCCCCAAGCCGCGCTTGATCGCGACCTCCCAGATCGAGACGGCACTGAACCAAAGGGTGTTGGCGGGGTCTTTGATGATCCGGTCGGCTTTGGCGGACATCATGTCCTCACGCAGGGCCGCCCAGATCAACAGATGTGTGTCGAGCAGGTAGTTCACCCTTCGAACATCTTGCGGATCTCCTCCGCGCCCATGGTGTCGAAATCCTCCGGGATCTCCGCATGTCCCGCCATGAATCCCGTGCGACGGGGGCCCTCCCCGTCCAGCGCCGTGACCTTGACGAGCGGCGTGCCTGCGCGCGCGATAACAAAGGGCTCCCCGCCCCGCGCGCCCTCAACAAGACGCGAAAGGTTCGACTTGGCATCGTGCATGTTTACGGTTTTCATCGGATCACCTTTGAGGTTAGCCCGATAAACTTAGTCCGACGGATCCGATGAATCAAGCCCCCGGCGTCGATGGCGTGGTGCCGCAAGCGGACCCACGCGGACGCGCCCCGTCGCCACCCAAACACCCGGCTCAGTCCTTGCTGGGGTTATCGTCATCCTCGATCTGCAGAATGCCCAGAACGAGCCCTGAGAAGGTGAAGAACAGGGAGGCGAAAAGGATCAGGGCTGGCTCCAGCAGGATCCGGTCGATCAGCGGCACCGAAACGATATTGCTGTTATCGAGTTGCCCCCCTGATCCGGGACGCAGGATCTTGAAGATATCCGCCTCGGTCGAAACACCCACCTCATAGCGCCCGTCCTCATAGCTGACCTGACCAAAGAAGAAGGAAGGCCGTTCCTCGCGCTGCGTGTTCAGCGTCGCCGTCAAAGCGGAACCCGGGGGCAAGGAAACGGGCTCAGTGGCCACACGGTAGATCCGACGGCACCCGCGATTCTCGGCATCGATCCCGTTGAACCACTGAGAAGACAGGAGGTTCAAACACAGGACCTCGCGGATCAACACTTCCACATCCCCGCCAAGATGGGGGAAATCATCATCCACAATGGTTGTTTCGTTTTTAGTCCGCAATTTGCGCCCGACCACGGCAGGACCGGCCACGGTGATCGGTTTGGCCCGGGTGGCAAAGGTGACGAAATCCCCGTCCTGCACGTCGGTTCGGCCATCCAGTGCGGCCTTATGCGCGGCGCAGATCGGATCGGCGGTCACCGTCACGGCATTGTTCAGGGGAAAATCACCGACAAAAAGTGTCTGGTCGACAGACGCCCGCGCCGTGCTGCCGGTGCTCTCTGTCTCCGGGGGCAGCAGTAAAAGGTTCAGGGGATCTTCGGCTTCCTCTTCCGCCTTGGCGTCCGGATCAGGATAGGGCGGCGGTCGCCCCTGCCCATCAAACACAAACAGATCTCGGCCGTTGTAGCTCAGTGTGGCAAAGCGGGCACCTTCTTCGCCATCAGCGTCGAAGCTGGGCATTTGTGGCCCATCGGGGCTGCGATTGGGGCCCGGGCGGGTCTCCCGCAGGCTGGGCGGAGGATCAGGCACAAAATCAGATGGTGAGATGCGCAGAACCTGCATCCCCTCCTCGACGGCGAGTTCCACACGTGTCCCCGGCCGCGGGGTCAGAATGCCCGTGTAACAATAAGCAGCCGGGTGGGTGAGCGCCGAGAACGGGCCCTGCGGATCCTCCTGCGACGCGATCCGGTCCACGACCCAGCTCTGCCCCACCTGTACGATCGCGCCTTCCACAGCGATCTCGTTGCGCGAAACACCTGTCACGTCGTAGTCCATCCGGCTGGTCTCGACATTGACCACGAACAGTCCGCCAGACGGATAAAGCATCCAGAAGAGCAGGCTGGAGGCCACGAGGCAGATCAGCGACAGGAACATCAACCAACTCAGGGCCGGCACGGTGCGACAGAAGAAAGATTTCAGCCCCTTATGGGTCGTCGTCGCGTTCTTGCAGCTCTGGAGTGCCCGTCCAAAACGACCCTTTTCCGAGGCGTTGTCTTTCGATGATGACTCTGCTGACCCGGAACTCTCTGTGGACCGAGGGTCACTCGCCATTGAATTCAGGCAGAGTTAGGCGCGACCGGAATACGCGGGGCTCGGGCACATGCGGTTGGACCACGGTCAATTGCACCTCATAGAGATCGAAGGTCTCAGGTTGCGCCAGTGCGCGAACCGGCAAGGTGCAGTCATACCCGCGATCCACCCGCCGCGTTTCCGTGCACTCAAATGTGCCAAGCGCCTCTGCGGACACACCGCCGTTCTTGGCAACGCCATACAACCCTGCCTCGATACTGGCATTGCCGATCTCAAATACGGCAAGCAGGATATCGGCCTTGCTGGAGAAGAACATTGGCACGTAATAGCTCGACCGTCGCGCTGCGCAATCCGCAGCTATGAACCCCCGCATCAGCATCAGGTCTTCGCCATACTTCCCGTCGATATGCAGCTTGCTGATCTCGGTCTTCACCTTGAGTTTGGCGAGATCCATGCCATGGGTGAGCTTGGTGCTGCTGCCGAAGGCCTCGTAAAAGCCGTTGATCGTGCGCACCTCGGCACAAAGCCGGAGCGGAGTCGTTTCGGGGATCGCCCTCGGCAAGCGCACCGGAGCGAAATCCACCGAGCTTACATCCACCTTGGCTTCCGCAAGCTCGGGATCCGAATGGATCAGCTGAAAGGCCGAGAACAGCGTGTTGGTCCGCACCGAAAGCCGTGCATTGCCCGACATCGTGCCGCTGGATGCACTCACGCTTTCCGCAAGCTCCAGGTCATCCGCGGTACCCCAGGAGGCAAAGGCGCTCTCTTGCGCGACGGCCACCGAGCCGGCGACGCAAAAGCCGAAAATGAGACGTATAAGCATGATGCAGTCTCCTCAGAAATTTCTGGGTTCAAATCCGGACGCTGGCAGGGTCCCGTCGGCCCGGCGCCAGCCAAAGACGAACTTGCTGCCATCGGAGAAGTAATGACGGGCAAGCATGTCCTGAAAGATATCGAGCGACTGAAAGGAAAAGCGCTGCCGGGACTGCCCTTCCAGCACCACGTTGGCCATGGGGATACGGTCCTGGGGCCGAAAAGAGGAGGCCGTGTTGGTCTCGGAGACGATGACGCTCCGGGCATCCGCGTCAAAACCCAGCTTGAGAATGCCGAGATCACCAAGCGCCGCCTCCAGAATACAGGCCCGCATGGCATCGGCCTCGGGTCCTGCTCCGAGACGACCGTCCGAGCGCAGGGCCAGCGCCTCGTCCCGCTTGTCCGGGTCCACGCGGCACAGGGCCGGATCCGCGCGCCAATCCGCGCCGCCGCCGGGCAGATCGCCAGGGGTCTCGGGCTGGAACAGGCTGAACCCGCCATTGATCGTGTCATAGAGCACATGGGGGATCTGCCGCCATCCAAGCGTCGGCAGGCCCCGGTCCAGCGCGGCAAAGACACTGTCCTGCTCCACCGCCAGCCGGGTCTCGGTGAACAGGCTCAGAAGCGGACGCTCCTCGGCAATCTTTGGAATGAAATGCCGCGAGAACAGCGACAACAGCGGCGGCTCCGGCTCAAGCTCCAGCCCGAGGGTCAGACCCCCACCCTCCAGATCCCCGGGATCCTTGAAGTCATAGGCAATCCCCCGGGGGGACGAACTGTAAAGCACAAGGATCTCGTTACCCGCCTCGTCAAACCGTGGCCGGGCCGGGGCGCGCGACGCCTCCGACACCAGTGGCTCGTCCCCGCAGGCATTGATGATCAGGATGATCCGCGCCGGCCGCCCGATATTCAGCTTGCTGATCACATCCTCCAGGGTGATCGAACCCGCCCGCATATCCCCCAGCGAGCGATACCGCTCCCCGGTCTCCGGCACGCCCACCAGATAGTTCTCGCCGCCCTCGGTGAAACCGTGCCCGTTGAAGATGAACAGCACCTCGGACCCTTCGGTCACCTTGGTCGAGGCCTCATCTAGGTCGTTTTCCAATGAGCGCCGCGAGCGGTCCGAGAAGGACTGGTTGATGATCGTCCAGCCCACCGCCTCCAGCGCGTCCACATAGCCAAGGGCATCATTGCGCGGCGACAGAAGGTTCAGGGGCGAGCCGGTGATCGCCACATTGTCGCTGCTGCTTTCATAGGCCTGATTGCCGATCACAAAGGCCAGACGGTCGGGGGCCACCTGCGCCAGACCGGGCCATGCCCATGCCAGTGCAGCCAGCGCCACCAACGCCCCAAGAGCGATATGACGGGCCCCGGTCACAAGCTCAGCGTCCGTTCAGGACCCGGGCCGCACACTTGTAGATGTCTTTGCGGTTGCCCGCGATGTCAAGATTGACCTCGCGCCATTTCGGATGGCTGCCCGAGATCGGGTTCTGACGATCCTCCAGCCCGTCCTTGATCGCGCGGGTCATCCGGGCAATCAAATCGCAATAGGGATTGTCCTCGTCATAGTCGAATGTGACCAGCAAGGCTGTCACCGCAAGCGTGCGCACATCCTCTTCGAGCCAGGGATACTGATCCTGGGTCAAAAGCGCCTCGCGATAAGGCGATTCCGCACTGTCCAGCAGATCGCCGAATTCCTCAATCGGCAGCAACTCCAATTCCTGATCGCGCGTGATCGACTTGCCCAGATTGCTTGGCGCACCTGAGACGTCGAATACCACGTCATAGCCAAGCCCAATATTGGGCAGACCCAAATCAACCGAGAAATTCTCCCAATTCACGGTTTCATCAGACTGGCCCAGCTGTTCGAACAACCAGCGCGAGGTCAGGTTCGTGCCGCTGGTCTCGCCCCCGGCATTGACCACGACACCATCGCCGAGGATGTCGTTCACAGTTTCAAGCCCGAGATCCTTGCCGGAATAGACATGGATTTCCTCACCGTAGAGCGGAATGACTACCTTGATCCGGTCCACCACGCTCTGCAGCACCTCGTTCCCCTCGGCCCGTGCCCGAAGCTGGTCGAGCACATCCGCTTGTACGAGGGCGAGTTGAAAGTATTGCTGCGTGTCATGCCCCTCATAGCCGATCAGGCGCTTGAGGTTCTGCACCGACCCGCCGCTGGGCACGATTTCCATCCGCATGGACGAGGGCAGCATCTCGGCAATCTCGCGGGCAAACCGCGTGTAGGTCCCCTTCTCCGATCCGGTGGTGATCGTCAGAAACAGATCCTCATCCTGCGCCTGGGCCACTCCTCCGGACAGGGAGATCCCGGCTGCAAGGGCGACCCCTCCAAAGATCACGCGCGCGTGTCGTCCGAATGAAGAAAAAATTGGGCCACGTGACATAAGCATCCCCTTACCGCGCGTAGAAGTCTGTTTTGTTGGCATAAACGAGACCAAAGCCCTCATGGACCAACATGATGGTGTCTTGCGTCGCCTCGAGTGTGTCGATGACGATCACGATATCGCCCCCGCCATTGGTCTGCCCGACAGGGTCCGATGTGGGCTCCGGGCCCGAACTAAGCGGCAACGCCGGAGGCGCCTCGTCAAACGCGATCCGCGCAACCTGTCCCAGATCCAGATCGCGATTGCGCTCCAGTTCCATGACGAACCGGCGCATGACATCGCCGCGCAAGGTCACCGCGTCCAGCTTGTCGAGCAAGCCCTCAAGCCCCGCAATCTGCGCACTCATATCCGGCGAGCTCCGGCCCAGCGACGCCTCGCGCGCGGTCAGGCGCTCGTAATCCTTGCGGACGATTTCGACCCGGGCCGAAAGCCTGTCGCGCTGATCGCGGATTCGGGCCAGCTCGCCCTCGAACAGGGCAACCACATCGGCATTGTTCTGGCGCGGCGCGCATTGATAGGCGAATTTCGCCTTCTCCAGCTCGGGAACATCGGCGCAGTTCTCAACCGTCGGAGGACCGGTCCCCGTGAACCACAGCCACGCTCGCTCTTTCTCGATTTCCAGCCGAGCGAGGCGCTGCGCTTCGCGTTCTGCAAGAAATTCGGGCATCTCTCGCAAATAGCGAAACCCGCAACGGGGGAATTTCACCCATTCGAAAATCGGCACCGTATCGCAGTCGACATCTTCAAACGGGTTCTGAAATTCTGCCAGCAGCGAGTCGGACGCTTCAGAGGCGCGTGCAGAAAACGACGAAAAAACGACTGCCAAAAGCGCCGCGAAACCAATTAACCAATATCGTGGAAGGATCAAATTCACGAACCTCCTCTCCGATTGTTGCGGCATTACAAAGGTCAATCTATCATCAACTTACTTTGAAGTTTCATTCGATTCGCCTTTGATCGCAACTGTAAATGAGCCTATTCCAGTAATGCGCGTTGTCCCCGTCCTTGCCGTCGCGATCCTGTGGATCCTTCCCGGCACCGCCATGGCCCAGCAACGTGTCAGCGACGGCGAGATACAATCCCTCGACCTGACGGCGATTGACCGCACAATTCGCGAGATTTCCCTGAGCGTGGAACGCCTCAAGGGCGTCGGGGCCGCCCCTGTACCCAGCCCGGCTCCGGTGACCGAAACGCCACCGACCGAGGTCGCGGTGCTGCGCACGGATCGCTCGGAAAGCAACGGCCCCTGCTTTCGCGGCTCGGATACCGGGCATTTCTCCCCCGAAGCGCTGGATGCGTATTTCTCGTCCGTCGAGGTTGTGGTCGAGACCGTGGATACCACAATCACCTTTCTCGGGCAGCTGAGATCCGTGGACAGCCAAAGCGCTTGCCCAACCGTGGCCAAGTCCCTGCTGCCGGACCTTGAGCAGCAGATCGGTTCGATCTCCCGTGGCGATCTGAGCGATCTGGTCTATCATCTCGAAGTGTGTTGGCCCGATGAGGGCCTGACGGAGGCAGACGGATCCGAGCTCGACATGGATACACGCTACGCCCGGGCGCGCACCGCGCTGCGCTCCTTCCGAAACAGTCAGCGCGGCTTCGAAGAGGTGTCCTCATGGTGCGAATGACCCTCTGCGCCCTCGCCGCGCTCGCCCTTTGCAACACTTCCCCCGCAGTCGCACAGGAAAGTGAAGACCTGCGCGAGGTCTGGACCCTGGTGAACGAGGCAAACCGGCAGGTGCTGGACATGCAGGACGCCATCGAGGAGATCGAATGCAAGCTCTCCGCCTGGGAGACGTCCATGCGCCGCGCCTCGAACACCGGGAGCGTACGCCCCCTGTTGAGCCGCGATGCCTCTGACGGGCTGAGCACTCTGGCCGACCAGGTTGCGCGCCACCCCAGCGTATCAATCGCCGAGGGGACATGCCGCGATGACCTGCGCGCCGTGGGCCAGGACGACCTGCTGGACAGCGCCCTTGCCCGCCTGCCCCAGCTCAATGACTGCGCCGAGACCATCGCGCCCCGAGTCCGCATCGACCTGCCCTACGAATGCGCCAGCCTGTTCTGGCGCGTCGGCGGTGATGGCGGGCTTACTCTGACAGGCCATGTGCAGGATCCCGGCGATCTGGCCGAGCTGCAGACCCGCTTTGGGCCCGCCCTTACCGAGGACGTGGTCGCCCGGCCCTTCCCGGTCTGCTCGGCGCTCGAGGCCCTCGAACTGCCCCTGACCTCGAACAAAAAACCCGCGATCCGCATGCTGAGCGGCAAGTCCCGCGTGCCCTTCAATGACAGCCTCGCCTTCGAGGTGGTGACCCCGGATTTTTACGCCTTCGTCTACCTCGCCTACCTGCAGGCCGACGGCACGGTGGTGAACCTGCTGCCCCGCCGCAGCTTCATCCGCAAGCAACACCCGCCCCGCACCGTGCTGCGCTTCGGCGACGGGCAGGAGGGACGTCAGACCTATACCGCCACAGCTCCGGCCGGGACCGAAGCGATCATCGGTATCGCCTCCCGCAGCCCCATCGATGTGCTCGAAGACCTCGAACAGGGCGCATCTGGCCAGTATCCGCCCCGCGACGCCCAAGGCCGCGTGCTCGACCAAACCGTCTTTCTCGACCTGCTCAATTCCAGCCTCGACGAGGAGTATGAACGCGGCGCAGGTCAACGCGAGATTTCCGCAGAAGTCCTTCACTTAACCGTTGTGCCCGGTTGACCCTGTCACCCATGAGGAGGCCCGAGATGATGATATATTCAAGACTGCTCGTTGTGATCCTATGCGCCGTTCTGGCCCCGCCGGTAGCGGCCCAGGGGTTCAAGGACAGCCAGTCGATCCTGCAACAGCTCATGCCCCAGAACACTGGCCCCATGGTGCGCTCGATGAATTCGGTGGCCAAGCGCGGGATCAACATCCAGGGCCCCCTGCCCCCGATGGTCGACCTGCCCAAGGTCGATCTTACAGTGAATTTCGAACTGGGATCGGCCATGCTGACCAATGACGGGATGCTTGCCCTGCGCTCGCTGGCCAAGGCGCTCCTGCATCCCAGTGTCGAAAACATGACCTTCCAGGTCGCCGGCCATACGGACGGCCGGGGCGACGCGCTGATGAACCAGCGCCTCTCGGAGCGCCGCGCACAGGTGGTGGTGGAGTTCCTCACAGTCCATTTCGAGGTGCCCCCCGGGCGCCTGATCCCGATCGGATACGGGTTTTCCCGCCCCATGGATCCGACAAACCTGCTCAACCCGCTGAACCGACGGGTCGAGATCATCAATCTGCAACCCCTGTCCTGACCGACACGCAAAGGAGACGTTCGAATGCTGAGAACCCTGAAATCCATCTTTGTGTGCCTGGCCATGGTGGTGGTCAGCCACACCGCCAGCGCATCGGTCGAGCGCAAGGTCGCGCTCGTGATCGGCAATGGCGCCTATATCCATGCCAGCCCGCTGGCCAACCCTGTCAATGACGCGCAAGCCATGTCCAACAAGCTCGAGTCCCTGGGGTTCGAGACCTATGCCGGTTTCGATCTCGACAAGTTCGGGATGGAGCGCCTGCTGCGCGACTTCTCCCGGGCGTCACGGGCGAGCGACGTGAACGTGTTCTTCTATGCCGGGCATGGCATGTCCGTGAACGGCGTGAACTACCTCGTGCCGGTGGATGCAGCGTTCCAGGATGAAACCGCCCTCGATTTCGAAGCTGTGGCGGTGGACTTTATCACCCGCCAGATGTCGCTCTCGGATGCGGTGAACCTGGTCTTCCTCGATGCCTGCCGGGACAACCCGCTGGCCAACACCCTGTCCCGCTCCATGGGCGGAGGAACGCGGTCGGCCGCCGTGAATAACGGTCTGGCGGAGATGAAAGTATCGAATTCCGGCAAGGGCATGGCGATCGCCTTCGCCACCAGCCCCGGTGAGGTCGCTCTTGACGGCGAAGGGGTGAACTCGCCCTTCACCACTGCCTTGCTGCGCCATCTGGACGCCGAGAACACCGATATCGCCGAGGTTTTCACCCGGGTGACAGGGGATGTCTATAACTCCACCGACAAGCAGCAGCGCCCCTGGCTCAATGTCTCGCTGACCGGTCCGGTCATGCTGAACCCGGTGGTCCGCCTGCAGGAACCCGCTCCGACCGAGCAGATGGCCGCGCTCGCGCCCGCCGTGCCGCAAGCCCCGGCAACCGGTCCCGGAACCCAGCGCCTCGAAGAACAGAAACTGCTGTTTGATCTGGCCCGCGAGACCGGCGATGTGGATGACTACCGCGCCTATCTCGAGAGCTTTCCGCAAGGGCTCTATGCCAATAACGCGCGTCGGATGATCCGCAAGCTTGAGGGGGGCGCGGTCCAGAATACCCGGACCCAGGCCACCGCAGCCCTTCCCGCACCGCCCGCCAATTCGCGCAGCGCCCAGATCAGCGAGGTCGGTCCGCTCGTCCTGCCGGTCACAGCCACCCTGCGCAGCATGCCCTCCAGCGAAGCGAGCGAGGTTCAGCTTGAGCTGGATCGCACCCGGCGGGGCAATATTCAATCCCGCCTCAATGCGGCCGGGCACAATGTGGGCGGCGTGGATGGCCAATGGGGCCGCAAGACCCGGGCCGGGATCTCCAATTGGCAACTGGCCAACGGCCTGAGTCCCTCGGGCTATCTGAATGTGCCACAGTACCAGCTGCTCGTGTCTCAGACAGAGGGCCGCTACACGCCCTACACCGCGCCTGTGCGCTCCTCCGGTGGAGGGGGCGGCTCCAAGAGCAAATCCAGCGGAGCCGGTGAAATCGGCGCGGCCCTGCTCGGCGTTGCGATCGGGACGATCCTCGCCAAGTAAGCACGCGTCTGGCGGGGGCGGTACCGCCCCCTGCCCTTCCCAAGAGGTCCGAGGCGTGGGTCCATACGCGGACCCCCACAGACCCGCGTCGCAGCCAGCGGGGTATGGGAAGGCACCCGTTAGGACGGGGTAAAGAGGCCCGATGTCTCCATCAACGCGTCGCGGGACCAGTTGATATGCTCTGTCAGCGCGGCCCGGAAGCCCGGCAGATCATCCTGCCGCAGTGCCTCGACGATCGCCTCATGATGCTGGACCGCGGTCTCCCAGACCCATTCGGCTTCTGGGAACCGGCTCCGCGCCGCCATGGCGCAAACCTCGACCGGCTGATACATCTTGATGAGCTGTGCATTGCCCGCAGCCTGCACCAGAAGCCGGTGAAACACTGTATCCCCATCATGGCGCGCTTCGAACTCCTCAGGCGCATCCGCAGGGGCTCGCATGCGCAGCAGCTCCCGGTCGAGATCCTGCACCAGGGTCGCGCGCTGAAAGGCATTGGCCATTTCTACCCCCCCGGTCTCCAGAAGGAGCCTAACGGCGAAAATCTCGCGCAGCTTGGCTTTGGTGAAGCAGGTGACAAAGGTCCCATGCTTGGGTCGGACGGTCACGAGATCCAGCGACATCAGCATCATCAGCGCTTCGCGCACGGGCGTGCGGCTCACCCCGCACGCCTCCGCATAGGCATTCTCTGAAATACGTTCGCCAAACCCCAGGACACCCCGGGTGATGTCCAGTCGGATCTTCTCGGCAATCATCTCGCGATCCGCAGAGCGTCGGGGTTCCTGTGCAGGGGTTCCGATCTGCGGTTGTGGGGTCTTCCGGGGCATGAGGCACCCTATGCCGAACTGCGCGCCTGATTCCATCCCAAATCCCGACCTCTCTCAACAGAACCAAGATCCGTTTTGGAAACATAAAAGGCTTTTTACCCCTACTGTTTAGGCATAGAACGCAATTGACAAGCCAGCCGCTCAATAGATCGGCACATATGCGCGTGTCATCCATTGTTATATACATCATAAATTTTGTTAAATATATATTAACCGTTGTGTGCGGTCGGCATACAGCCGACCGGCGCGCCCCTGCGGGGTCGGTCGCGGTGTTCCGGAGCGCGGCTATTTTGCGGCGCCCCCATGTCAGTCCCCGCGCCTATGGCGCGGGCGTGGAGGATGAAATTGTCTAGCGAATTGAAGATCAAAGAGGTTGGCGTCCACAAGGTCAGTAGCAAGAGCGGGAATGTCGGTGTCATCGACCTTGGTGACCGGGGCAAGGTGTACCATATCGATCTCGATGAGATCGACGCGCTCTCGGTCCTCGACCACAAGCACAACGCCGATATGGGCGCGATCATGCAGACCGGTCAGGACGGTAAGAACTTCCAGAAAAAACAGCTCGGCCTGACCGACAACGAGACCGGCGAACTGGACCCCGAACTCGTGGCCCTGATCACGCTCGCCGCGAGCGGAGAAAGCCAGGCGGTCACCTTCGTAGATGCCGGTGACGGCTTTGTCAGCATCGCTGTGGAGGGCGATTGGTCCACGGACATCCTCCGTTTTGAGGGGACCCAACTGAACAAGCTACTCGCCGATCTGGCGGATTTCCAAGTGGTCTGTGACGCGCTCGACAAGGGCGTGGACCTCAAGGACGGCAAGTCCGATGTCGGAGTCTTCATCTACGACGCGCCGAACAACAAGACCTTCTCCGGGGATGATGGCAATGTGGACAGTGCCGCCGTTAAAGCCATCCTTGGGGGCAGCAAGCTTGAGCTCGACGAGGCGATAGAGCTGACCGAATACGCCCTGAGCGAGGCCGGACAAGCGGACTCTGGTATCACCATCGACTTCACCGGCTCCAGCGTCATCCTGGAGATCGAAGCCAGCGGGTCCACCGTGGACACGTTGATCCTGAAGGGTGAGGCCTATTTCGACGCCTTCAACGACAGTATCAACCTCAAGAACAGCGCCTCCCAGATCGGGCTCTTCGACTTCGATGAGAAGAACAGCTTCTTCTCCGGCGATGACGGCAATGTGGACAGCGCCGCGGCAAAGGCGATCATTGGCGGCTCCAAGATCGAGGCGGGAGAAGCCGATGAACTGGTCGCCCTCGCCCTTTCCGGAGACGACCCGGATGTGCGCTATCTGGGCGGGGATGACGACTCGGCGATCATCGCCATCGAAGCCTCCGGCTCCTCTGTGGACACGCTCCTGATCACGGGCGACGCCTTCGACTTCGCCTGATCCATCACACCGTTCACACTCGCAGGGCTGCCCGATGGGTGGCCCTGCACCGGTCGGATCAGGCCTCCGATCCCACTTTCACCGGGGGGATTGTCGACGCGGGCCCCAAGAAAAACCTTCCCCGCTGGGAAGGTTTTTGCACCGTAGGGAGAAAAAACGCGGAGCGTCCAAGCGCCCCCTGCCCCATTTATTCGACCGCGCGGGTCCCGAACCTTCCCCGCGGGGAAGGTTTTCAGTCCAGTTGATCCAGGAAGCGCTGCACAGCCAGCTCCAGCTTCCGGCGATCTACGGCGGAAAAATCCCGCTCCATCCGGATCTCGATGCGCCCGTTAGCGGCGGTGCATTTCGCGCGCCCATGGGGGCGTGTCATCTGGAACGTGGTCTTGGCCTTGGAACCCTGGGGGGCGGCCTTCACAGGCGCATTGGCGGCGGGTTGGGGCAGCTCGTCCCCCTCCCCGCCCGCAAAGCGCCGCAGCACGTTCAGCTCCTCAACGATGGACCGGTTCTCCCATGTTTTGAGCTCGGTCCGGATCGCCCCCGGCACTCCTTCCATCTCGTCGAACCGCGCCGCCAGCCGGACCCCCAGCGCGCGCGGGATCTCGGCGGCGAATTGCAGATCCTCGCCCAGCTCGCGCATCACCCGGATGAAGCTGCGGATATAACTGCGCTTGGAATAGCTGGCCGACCGAAAGAGCTCGGCCACGGCCTTGTTCGGATCATGCTCCTTGGTCTCGGGATCGGCGGCGTAGTTCAGGGCCAGCTGGGCCATCTCGGCAAAGGAAATGTCCTTGCGCACCATGTTCTCATCCACCATCCGGCGGTAGAGCGCCTCCAGCGCGTCGCCCGTGGCCACGATGCCCGCTGGGATCGACCCCCAGCGGTCCGCATCACCGGTCTCTTCCAGAAGTGCGCGATAGGCCTGGATCCGGCGGAAGCCCTGGATCAGCTCATAGCGGCCATCCTCGCGCGGCTCGACCCGGATCGGGTTGGACAAGCCCAGATCCCGGATCGAGGCAATAAGTTCCGGCAGCGCCTCATCCGCGCCGGGCAACCGATCGCGCACCAACTTGTAGGTCTCGATCTGATCCAGCGGGATTCGGTCCACCACGAGACCGTCTTGTTTGAGGCGCACAAACTCATGGGCCAGCCTGTCATTCTCGGCCCGGATCTGCGCCTCAAGCGCCGCGCGATCCCTCGCGCTATCCGAAGATTCCGCGATCGCGGAGGCCATGGGGCCGCGCCGGGCAGGCGTCGCGGGTTCCGAAACCTTCCCCGCGGGGAAGGTCGGTTCCGCTGTGGGACCCTCATCGGGCATGTCGATGTCGAACATCCGGCGCTTCTTGCTCATGACCTATCCTCCAGGTTTTCCCAGGCTGCCAGCATATGGCCGCGAAACTCCGCATAGGCGGCGTCAAAGGTGGCGCGGGCCCGACGCCAGGTGCCCCGGGTCATCTCGCGATAGTCGATCTCGTACACCGAGGAGAGGAAGCGCCCGGATTGCTCCACCGCGCGGGTCATCTCGATCGGGCTCTCGGCGACCCGGTCCCCGAACACCTTGCGGAAGGCATCGAACATGGCCCGGTGCAGCTCGTTCCCGGGCTCGTAGCGGGTCATGAGGAAGCGGATATCCTGAAAGACTTTCGGAAGGGTGACCTGACCGTGCGCGAAGCTGTCGGCGCCGTGGGCGAGATCCTCGAGCGCCTCGGCGAGCTGGCCGATGAAGGAGGTCGTGCTGTCATACTCCCAATAGCCCGGGCCGGAGGGGATGTAGAGCATGTCGGCGGCGAAGACCGCATTCATGGACTGGTAACCGATGGCCGGCGGGCAGTCGAAGAGGATTATGTCGTAGCTGTCATCAGGGATCTGATCGAGGAAGCGCGAGACGGCAGCGAAGAAGGACCATTCCGGGTTGAGGTGGCGGTACTGGGCCGAGGCAAACTCCACGAAGGCGGCATTGGCGCAGGAGGGGATGATGTCGATGGTCGGCCAGGCGGTGGGCTGGATGAAGTCGCCCATGCGCAGGGCGTCGAGGCCGAGATCGCGGATCGCGGCGGGGATCTGGCGCTGGGGCAGGGCGGTGCCGCTCTCGGCCCCGGCGGCGGAGGCGTTCATGCGGTCGGTCTCATGGATCAGGTCGCGGGCCATGATGCCCCAGACCGTGTGATCCTCGACCACGTCGCTCAGGCCCATGGAGTGGCTGAGGGTCGCCTGGGGGTCGAAATCCACCGCGAGCACCCGGTAACCATCGAGCGCGGCCGCATGCGCAAAGTGGAGCGCCACAGTGGACTTGCCCGCGCCGCCCTTGAAGTTGGCGATGGCCACGCGGATGGCACGCTTGTTCGCCGGGCGCGGGGGCAGGAGGGTCTTGCGGTTGATCTTCATCCGGCGGCGCAGCTCGTTGATCTCGGCGAGACTGAACCAGCGCTGGCGGCCATCCTCCTCGACTTCCCCGGAGGGAAGGTTGGGATCCGCGGCGAGGCGGCCCCGGAAGGTGGATTGGTTGACCTTGAAGATGAGCTCCGAGACCTCCCAGCTGGAAAAGCGACGCAGGGTCTTGGTGTTCTCGGGCGAGAAGGTCTGCCGCCGGATCCAGCTCTGCATCTTGAGCGACTGGGCCTGCAGCCGGGCGAGATCCTCATGGGTATACATAATGCGACACTCCGCGGACGTAGATTTTTGCCTTTTCCCCTTTTACGCTGAATTTGCAGAAGAGCAAAACACTTCCTAAGCTGGATTGAACCCAAATGCCTGAACGGGCTTTTATCAAGAAGAACAGGGGACTCGTCGCGAATCGGGGGCAGGGCGGATCGTGGCGCGGCTCTAGATCTGCGCGGCAGATTTGGGGGGACATGGCGATGTATCCCGCCACCTATTGGGGGACAGATGGGCGTCATTAGGGGACAGCTTAGATGTCCCCTAATACCAATAATACCATTCTCATCTTTCAGATTGGGGTTGGCTCGAGACTGGTTCGGACAAATCGGTTGACAGAATCGAAGATGCGGACGCAAATAAGCCAAGCTGACGGAAAAGCGTTGAGATAAGCGGACCGCAGCCCTCGAGAGGCGTGAGCAGTCTTCGTCTCAGCATAGCAACGACACCCCGAAGGAGGGTGCGATGTCCCTGAAGGCTCCGGTCGGGCGCGCCGCGTCGGCCAGGAAATATGACTTGCTGTCGGCGATGATGGCGTTCGGTTTGTCGGCGGGCAAGCATGAGCGTCTGCTGGTCATGCGTCTGATGGCACTGATCACGACGCGCTATAACTGGCAGCGCGACGAACTCGCAGTGGGTCAACGCGAGATTGCGCGGCTCTGGTGTGTGGATGAACGGACCGTGAAACGCGAGATGGCCAAGCTGAGGGCTCGGGATTGGGTGGTGGTCAAACGTCATGGCGCACGGGGACGGGTGACTGTGCACGGGTTGGATCTTGCACAGATCCTGCGAGACACGCGGCCCGCCTGGCCCCATATTGGTCCGGATTTCAAAGCGCGCATGATCGAGGGAGAGGCCTCGCAACCTGCACCCCAGAGCAATGTTGTCCCTTTGCATGGCCTTCCGGAGGTGTCGCAAGGCGGGTCGGTCTGGCCTGCGATCCAAAGCGTGCTCAGGGACGCGCAGCCTGCGCTCTTTGCGGCATGGTTCAGCAAGCTTGATGAGGTGGAGCATCGCGAAGGATGTCTGACACTTGTGGCCGGCTCGGCCTTTGTGGGCACAACGGTGGCGCGGGATTACGGGGAACACCTGTTGCAGGCGGCGCAGAGCGTTGATCGAAGTATCCGTAAAGTGGAGATTGCGCGGTTCTAGATCGGTCGCGCCTCTGTAAAAGAGCCTATACGCCAAGGCATAACTCCCTTTGCTAGGCCCTTTTTTTGCAAGGGCCAAAATATCCAGGATGAGCTTCAGGATCGGGTTCCACCCCCACGGTCCCGAAAAAACCCCGTGTTAGAGCCTTATTTCTCGCGGGACCGGCCCCAGCGGGTGACCAATGCGCGCAGAACAGCGAGACCCACCAGGAGGCACAGGGCCAGCTTGCTCAGAAGCTCCATCGTGCCGTCGATCAGCAGGGCATGGGCGATTGTGCCGCCCGCGATCAGGGCTGCGAAGCCGAGATGGGCACGCCGCCAGATCCTTGGATGCAGGTGCAGGCGGCGCCAGCTGGCGGCGAGGGCGGCAGTGGCGAAGATCCCCCACATGGCCAGCACCCCCCAGAGAGAAAAAGGCGTGGGCGAGGTGAAGGTGAGCGCGTCAATCACATCCGGGGGCGAGGTGATCCAGAGCCCGGCCACATGGATCAGCACCGCCCCAAGCAATGCGGCCCCGACCCAGCCATGGAACCGCCGCGCTCTGGCCGGCGAGAGGCCGGGCAGCAGTCCCAGCGCGAGAAGGGGCTGCAACAGCATCAGCCCCAGCCCCATGACCCCGGCAAACCCGGCCGCGATGTAAATCGGGTCGCGCCAGGCCAGAAGCGGGCTCAGGGCGGCCGCGCCAAGGGGAACCAGAAGGGCGAGCACCAGCCCGCCCCAGATCAGGGCCGTGCGCACGCGGTGTCAGGCAGGGGTGAGGACGAAATGCGCCTCGAGGGTCGTATCCTTACGGTTCGACATGACCGGTCGGAGGAAGACTGTTTTGAACGCCTCGCTGTCATAGGCGAGATGGCCATGGGGCTGGCCGAAGGCAGGGACGATCTGGGGCATCTCAAGCCGGAAGACGCCGTTGGCGTCGGTCAGGGTCGCGCCATGGCTGTGCCAGTCGCGCTCATGCCCTTCGGTGGTATGGGCCCAGATCTGGATCCGTTGGCCCTCAAGCGGGGCGCCATCGCCCGCGCGGCGCACGGTGCCGGTCATCCAGAAGCCGCCGCCGCCGATCCGGTCCACGATGGGGGCGCCGGGGCGGTAATTGTTCGAGCCGCCGCGCATGGAGCGGGTGGGGGCCAGGCCGCTGGCCCGGGCCGGGACGCGGAGGCCGGTCGCACCCGTGGCGAGGGTGGCGCCAGCGGCGGCGATAAGGGTGCGGCGGGTGAAGGGCGTGCGGATCATGGCGGGTCTCCTGTCGCGTCTGCGGGTCGGGGGCCGTGGTTGCCGCAAAGATAGCCTGTTTCGACACAAAGGCCAAAGGCAGGGCAGGGGGGATCAGCCGCCCTGCGCCCACGTTTTCGTGAGGGACCGGCGACGCGCTTTGTCGTCGCGCGGATGCGGACGGCGGGGCATGTGCGCGTGTCCGCCATCGGGATGGAGCGCGTTGCAAAGGCTCCCAGCGGGTCCGCACCCCCGTGCAGCGGGGGCGTTGCGGCGCGTGGGATGTCAGGCGGTTCCAGCCGTTTGGGCAGTGGCTTCGGCCGCGCGGGTCACGGCGGTGACTGTCCGCGCCAGATCCAGATCCGTCAGCGCGAGACAGGGATAGAGCTTGCCCGGGGATTTGAAGACCCCGTTCTCGCGCAGGACCCGGTTATAGATCACGTTCAGGGTCGGATCCTGATGGCGCGCGCTGCGGTAATCCACCGGGTCGGCCTCTGTGAAATAGAGATCGAACAGGGTCGTGTCGCCGCAGATCCGGTGTTTGAGGCCCACAGCGTCGAGTGCGGTGCTCTGCATCTCCTGCAGGCAGGTGCCAAGCGCGCGCAGCCGGTCATACTGCCCGGGTCGTTTCAGGACCTCCATCGTCTTGAGCCCTGCCGCGGCGGCCACCGGGTTGCCCGAGAGCGTGCCGAGCTGCATCAGCCACTTGTCGGCACCCACGACCTCTTTGTCGAAATGGGCCATGATCTCGGCCGAGGCACCAAGGGCTGCGAGCGGGAAGCCCCCGCCGATGATCTTGCCCAGGGTGCAGATATCCGGGACCACGCCATAGCGTTCCTGCGCGCCGCCATAGGCGAGGCGGAAGCCGGTGACGATCTCGTCGAAGATCAAGAGCACCCCATGCCGATCGCAAAGCGTGCGCAGCCCCTCCAGAAAGCCCGGTTTCGGCGGAATGATGCGCTGCAAGGGCTCGACGATGATCGCGGCGATATCGTCATGCTCGGCCATCAGCGATGCCACGGCCTCCAGATCGTTGAAGGGCGCGATCAGCATCTGCTCGGCCACCGACGCAGGGATACCGGCGCTATCGGGCACGGCTTGGGGGAAATTGACCTCGCGCGCGGGGGCGAGGCTCATCTGCGCCTCGGCGGACATGCCGTGATAGCCGCCCTCAAATTTCAGGACCTTGTTGCGGCCCGTATAGGCGCGGGCAAGGCGCAGGGCGTACATATCCGCCTCGCCCCCGGAGGTCACAAAGCGGACCTGTTCGCAGCAGGGGACCGCCTCGCAGATCGCCTCGGCCAGCTCGATGCCGCGCGCGTTATTGGCGAAAAACGTCATGCCTTGGGGGAGCTGTTCGAGCACCGCCTCCATCACCTCCGGGTGGCCATGACCGAGCAGCATCGGGCCGGAGCCGATCAGGTAGTCCACATAGTCACGGCCATCCTCGTCCCAGACCTTGGCACCTTCGCCCCGGGCGATGACGATGCCGGGGTCGAAATTGCCAAAGCCCGCGGCGGGCAGCACCTCGCGGGCGCGGGCGATCCAGTCGGTTTGGGAG
>JBCDKL010000003.1:0-38781 GCA_038746695.1 Pseudomonadota bacterium
GCCCGCCCATCTGGCGCAGGTCCGATTGCGTCACCAGCAAGAGGCGGCGTCTCGCGGGATTTGGTCGCGCTGTCAGGGCTTTGCGCAAGGCGGCTTGCGCTGGGTGCGCGAGGGACCGTTCCGCTGGGTTCTGAGGGGTGCGCTTTCGCATCGATATGCGGTCGCGATCAGCTGTGTTGGGATCGCCGTCCTGGGTGCGGGCCTCATCGCCAAAGGCAAAATTCCAGTCGCTTTTTTCCCCGAAGTGCCCGAGCAGGTGCTCTGGGTTCAGATGGACATGGACAGCCGCGCCTCCTCGCGCCTGACCGCAGCCAATCTGGAGGAGCTAGAATCCGCGATCTCAGAGCTTGGTACAAGGCTGACAGAGAAGTATGAGCTGAAGCGCCCACTGATCCAATCGGCCTTTTTGTTCTATAGCGGCGCGAGGAGAGGCTATCTCGCGGTCGAACTCAGCCCGACCTCGGCGCGGCCGGGGCTGAGCTCTGGCGATGTCGGGCGGTACTGGAACGAGCGGATGGCGCCCTTGGAGGGGGTGGTCGATATCGAATACGGTGGTGCAGACGGGTTCGCCGGCGGTTTCTCGCTGCGCCTTCTGGGGCCGGATGGGCCGACCCTGCGCGCCGCCGAGGCCGAGCTGATGGCTGCAATCTCGCAATATGCCGGCGTATATGGCGTGCGCTCGGGCCTAGAGGGCGGGCAGTCCGAATTGTCGATCAACCTGCTGCCCGATGCGATCGGGCTCGGCATCACGCCGGAACAGCTCGCTCGGCAGATCGGCACCAATTATGGCGGCGCGGAGGTGCAGAGGATCCTCCGCGATGGCCAGGATATCGAGGTCCGCCTGCATGTCGAAGATGCCGCTCGCGACGAGATCGGCGACATTCTCGACGCTCGCATTCGCAGCGATCAAGGCATGTGGCTGCGCGTCGCTGCTGTGACCGAAATCGAGGGTACCTACACCCCGTCGGCAATCGCCCGCTTCAATGGCGATCTGGTCAGTACCGTCTCTGCCGTGATCGACTCTGACATCGTCACGCGTGGCGAGATCGTCAGCGTGATCAAGGAAGAGGTGATGCCCGGCATCCTGGCGAAATATCCGGGCGTGGCGTTGGCTCCGGGCGGCGCGCTGGAGGAGCAGGAAAACATCGAGGACAAACTGATCGGTGCGGGTCTTCTCTCGATCCTTGCGATCTATGCGCTTTTGGCGATCCCGCTGAAATCGTACTTCCAGCCCTTTCTGATCTTCGCGGTGCTTCCATTTGGAGCAATCGGAGCGGTGCTGGGCCATGTTCTGCTCGGCCTGCCAGTCTCGGTTTTCTCGTTTTTCGGCATGTTGGCGCTGGCGGGTGTGATGGTGAATGACAGTCTCGTGCTGATCAGCCGCTATCACGCATTGCGTGCCCAAGGGGCTGAGATCGCCGACAGCATCGTAGAAGCCTCGCTGACCCGGTTCCAGGCGATTTTCCTGACCACCGCGACCACGGTCATCGGGCTCGCTCCCTTGATGACCGAGATCTCCGAACAGGCGCAGATCCTGATCCCGGCGGCGGTTTCGATTGCGTTTGGCCTGATCTCGGCCACGCTGATCACCCTGATCCTGCTGCCGGTCCTGCTGATGATCTATGCGCAGGACCTGGTCGAGCCGCAGGCCGGCGCGCGCAGATCCGTCCCGACCGGCGCGTGATCGGACGGTCCGGCAGGCAGAAATCTGTGGACAGAGACCGGGTCACCCCGCACCAAGCAGAGGTGAGGCCCGGCCAGAACGGGGCTCCTCAGCCAGGGATGCCTTTCCCAGCCAAATCCGAAACCCATGTGGCGGCCTGGTGATCGGCCTCCGTCTTAGGGAGCGCTTTTGGTGCGGGATGAAACCGACACGCCCGGTGACCCTGTCCGCGAACCGGATCCCGGGTTGGAGGCGGTCTATCACCGAAAGCTAGGGCTCCTGGTCGCCTCGCTTCGTCGCTCGTTCGGTGCCGGTCCACAAGATCCCGAGGATGTCGCTCAGCAGGCTTTCCAAAAGATTCTCGAGCGGCCTGATATCTCGGCGATCCGAAGTCTTGATGCGTATCTCTGGCGCACCGCACGCAATCTGGTGCTGAAGGAAAAGCGCTCGGACCGGGTCCGCGCGCGCTATGATTTCGAGGTCGAGCAGATTTTTTCCCTTTGAAGGGGAACGATTGCCCCACTGAAAGCATTATACTGGCACGGGACCAGTTGCGTGAGATCAACGATGTGCTGCGTCGCATGCCGGACAGTCGCCGGCGCGCCTTCCTGCTTCACAAGGTCGAGAAGCTCTCGATCGCCGAAGTGGCGCGGAAACTGAAGATCGGCAAGACGACCGCCTATAAACATATTCTCCGGGCCACGCGGGATATCGATCTGCATCTGGCTGCCGAGAGAGACAACCAGGTATGAGACCCATGACCCAGACGTTGTCGGATGATGTGACCGAAGCGGCCTATGACTGGCTCGGTGTCCTGAAGGCGGGCGGCGTTAGCGCTGCAGATCGGCGCGCGTTTGAGACCTGGCTCGCCGCCGATCTCCGCCATGAGGAGGCTTTTGAGCGGGCACAGACCCTCTGGGATGCCTGCGATGGGCTAGAGCCCGGGGATATCGATCCGGACCTGATCCACGATGCCAGGGCACCAACGCGAATTCGTGAAGGGCTGCTTTTTGGTGCCGGTATGCGTCCCCTGGCTTGGGGCTTGGCTGCGGCCTGCGCGCTGATCTCGGCTGTGCTGATCTTTGGTGGCACGCTCCGACCAACGATACCAGGTCCGGGCGACTTGGTCGTGCAGTCCACCGGCATTGGCGAGACCGTGATGCTGACGCTGGCCGACGGTACAGTGGCGACGCTGGGGGCGCAGACAGAGATCGGCATTGGTTTTTCCGAAAACGCGCGCTGGGTGGTTTTGCGCCGCGGTGCAGCCTATTTCGACATCGCCGCGGACGCCGCCCGGCCTTTCCGGGTGCAGGCGCAAGACCTGACCGCCGAGGCGCTCGGCACGGTCTATGAGATGCGCAACAATGGCGGAGTGGCGCGGGTCTCGGTTGCCGAGGGGCAGGTGGCCGTCCATCGCCCCTACCAGGTGCTCGGGCTGAGCCTGCCCTTCGATCAGACCGAGCGGTTGGCACCTGGCGACCGGATCGCCGCGCTTGGTGATGGAGACGCGACACGGCTTAGCCCGGTGGCGCCGGATCAGATTGCGATCTGGCGCGAGAACCGTCTGGTTTATGATGGAGCGCCGCTACGTGAGGTGATCGCGGACGCCAACCGGTATCACGCCACGCCCATACGTATCGCTGAAGGGTCGGGGATCGGCGAGATGGTCATCACCGCGGGATTCGCGGCTGGCGAGATCGAGATCATGCTGTCGGTCCTGCAACGCATCCTGCCTATCGAGATCGATCGCAGCGCGGTGCAGAGCTCGGGTGAAGGCGGGATCATTATCCGGCGCGCGCCTGCCCAATAATCGGCCGCCGCAAGAATTTTTCACAAAGAAGGGGGAACGTTCGCTGCCCAGAAGGGTCTTTGTCCCGAGAGCGCCGTGCGCGTGGCGATTTTGGGGGATCTGACATGAAAGCGAGAACGCAATGCATCGGCGCTGCGCTGGCCGTCATTCTGGGGTGTCAGATGGGATCGGCCATTGGTGGCGGCCAGGCGATGGCGCAGGAGAGCGCGCAGCTTGATTTCTCGGTCGAGGCAGGGCCGCTTTCGCAATCGTTGCTCCGGGTCTCGACCGCATTCGGCGTACCGGTCATTGCCGCCAACTCCGTCGTCGCAGGCCGCCAGGCAGAAGCGGTTTCCGGCTTTCTGACCGCCGAGCAAGCGGTGGCGCGGCTCCTGCAAGGTTCGGGTCTGACCGCCGAGACCTCGCCCGATGGAGCCATTTTCGTCTTAGGACCGGCCGGGATCAATGGGCAGAACGACGAGGAAGGCGAAACCGCGGTCCTCTTGGACGAGATCGTGGTGCAGGGCGAGTTGCAGGCACGGACGCTGCAAAACACGCAGACTTCGGTGGCCGTGGTTCCTGGCGCCGTTCTGGAAGCCCGCGACGACAGCAGTCTGCGCGACACGATCGAGCGGATCCCCAATGTCAGCTCGACCGACGATGGCGGTGCCTTCGTGATCCGCGGCGTCGATTCCCGCGGTCCGGCGGGCGCGGGGCAGGGGCAGCTGATCTCGACCGTTGTGGATGGGGTCACGTTCCAGTCCCTGACCTCGACGTTTTTCAGCCCATTCAGCACTTGGGATCTCGAGCAGGTTGAAGTGCTTCGGGGCCCGCAATCGACCCAGCAGGGCCGAAATTCGCTCGCTGGATCGGTAATCGTACAATCCGCCGACCCGAACTATGATTTCGAGGTCAAAGGTCGCTTCGATGTGGCCCGCTTCGGGGCGTTCGGAGGAGCGGGTGCGGTGAATATACCGATCATCGACGACACGCTGGCACTACGCTTCTCGGCCGAACATAGCGATGGCCCGGGGTTCATCGAGAACCTGACCCTCCAGGACGACGATGCCAATGAGCGGGAACTGACCACCCTGCGCGGCAAGCTTTTGTTCGAGCCCAGCGACGATCTCTCGGCGCTTCTCTCCTTGACCTATTCGCGCAATCTTGGCGGGCGCGACGCTGTTCTGGTTTCGGCGTTTCCCGAGGACCGGGTGATCACAACGGACTTCCGGACCGAGGAAGGCAACGAGTTCGGCTTCGGCTCACTGGAATTGCAATACCAGCTCGACGATCGCTGGGCGATCGAGTCGGACACAAGCTTTCTGATTCAGGATTACGTCCGACTCCAGGATATCGGAAACGGCGGCCGCATTGACGGAAGTGGCTCGGCCGACAGTGTCGAGCAGGAATTGCGCCTGCGCTATGACGGCGACCGTATGCGCGGTGTGGTTGGCGGCTATTTCACCAGACTGAAAGACGAGACCAGAAACGACATCCTGTTGCCATTAGGGCCGTTCCTTATTCCCCGGAACACCGATGGAGTGTTCAAGACCACCAATTTCGCCCTTTTTGGAGAGGTCGAGGTCGATGTTCCTGAACTGTTGGACCGTCTCTCGTTCATCGCCGGGGGCCGTTATGATTACGAGAAGTTCGACTCCGACATCACCTTCGAAACGATTGTCCCTCCTGGGTTTCCGATCGCGGTGAACAATGGCACCTTCAATGACAGCACGACCTTCAGCGCGTTTTTGCCGAAGGCAGGCATCATATATCAATGGACACCGGATCTGCAGACATCCTTCGTCACGCAGCGCGGCTATCGCGCGGGCGGCACCCAGATCAATGGAGCGAACAACACATTCACCGATTTCGATCCCGAGTTTACCTGGAATTTCGAGTTCGCCTTGCGCTCGGAATGGCTGGATGGAGATCTGACCGCCAACGCCAACATCTACTATACACGCTGGACCGATCAGCAGGTGATCCTGCCGACCCCGGGCTCGACCATTCCGCTCGATCAGATCGTTGTGAATGCGGGCCGCTCGCGGCTGATCGGGGGCGAGTTGGATTTGACATGGAGGGCGACCGACAGTCTCGACCTGTTCGGGTCGGTCGGGATCGCTCACACCGAGTTTGTGGAGTTCATCCAGAACAACAACGACTTCTCTGGCAATCAGTTTCGCACCGCTCCACTGGTCTCAGCCGCTTTCGGCGCGAACTATTCCTTCGACAACGGGTTCCTGATCGCGGCGGATGCGACCTATACCGGCGATCAATTCAGCGATCCGGACAATGATCCGCTGAGCAATGATGTCGAAGGCTGGTTCGTCCTGAATGCACGGGTCGGCTATCAGGATGACAATTGGGCGGCTTATCTTTTCGCCCGCAACCTGCTGGACAATGACTATCTGATTTCGACCGATGGGATCGCCGGCACGCCGGGAGAGCCGTTGACAGTGGGCGGTTATGTGACCGTGAATTTCTGATCGGCGAGCTGGCCTTACCGGGGTCACGATAGCCAAGTTTATGCTGTGCGGGCGCGGCTTGCGCCATGAATTCGACATAAAACCCGCGTGATTCGCGAGCCAGTTCGTTGCCGCGATTTGATGTCCCGGGCCCCTTGCCCGAAATTCGGGCAATTGGCGGTTCATTCGGGGCCACGCAGCTTCTGGCTAACCCTGTGGGATGTGTCGAAACAAGACAGTTTCTAGACGTTGTCGAAAAGTGACGCGCTGCACTGCCGCAATGTCTAGTTTTTGATAGAAATTTGTGAGAATTTGTATTGCAAGGAGGCATTGGAGGTGAGGTGGCGGTTAGAAACGCCGACCTTTCCACAGTCTCTTTCGATTTCGCGCCATGCGGTGGCGTGATGACATGATGTGGTGGACAGACGGGCGGGGGCGTCCTGCTGTTGAGTAGGGGTAATGAAATGACCGGATCTTACAAAACTTTCGAATTCACTGCTTATGAAGAATCTGATTTCGGCGTCGGTAACATTGGCGTGGGATCAGTCTTCACCGTGCCGGGTAGCCCCGGCGTGTGCTTCACAGTGAAAGACAACGACAAAAAACTGTCGGGCGACTCCAAGAAGAACGAGAAATCTAACGACAAGAGCGGACAGACCGCCGAGATCGTCAAGGACGGCCAGGTGGTCGAGACTCATGCCGACATCTATGCCGAGCGGACGTTCCTGGTCGAAGGCTCCGACGGCAAGCACTATACAATGGTGGAGATCGAGGACGAGGACAATGGTCCCGACTACTTCTCCTTCGTCGGTGATGTTCCGCCGCCGGGGACCGAGCTGAAAGTCGTGAGCTGCGAAAACGTCACGAAGAAGAACGAGATCAAATACGAAGATATATCTGCCGGCGACAAGGAACCGCCGACCTCGATCTGCGTCGAGGCTGAGGACCTGCATCTTTCAGGCTATAAAGTCGAGCATCAGGATATCGCCTCGGGTGGTGAACTGATCAAGCTCTCGAAAAGCACAGGGTTTGCGACCTTCAAGGATTTCCCGGGCGAGACTTGCCTCTACGACATCACCATAACACTGGTTGACGAAGATGACGGCCAGGGGTTCCTTGATGTCTTCGTTAACGGCAAGTTTGTCGGCTGTTTCAACCTCACGGCTGACACTGATGGCGACGGCATTCACATCACCGGCCTGACCGAGGTCACTCTCACCGATATCGAGATCCCGGCCGGTGCTGATATCACGTTCAAAGGCCGCCGCGAACACAATGAATTCGTGCGAATCGACAAGGTGAAGTTCGACAAGGTCGAGGAAGAAGAGACATTCTCGATCTCCGGGCGCTACTTCCAGGACACCGATGGCGACAATCTGGATGTGGGCGAGGCTGAGCCGGGGCTCGCAGGTATCGAGGTCACGCTGATCGATGGCGACGATATGGTCACCGTCATCGGCACCGCGACCACCAATGCCGATGGCTCCTATGAGTTCGCTGATCTCGCCGACGGCAATTATGTGGTCGAGTTCGGTGCGCCGGGCGACAGCTTGAATTTCGTCGATCCGAATGTGGGCCCGGGTGGGATCAACTCGGCCGACGATATCGACTCGGATGTGGTGATCGAGTTGGACGAAGGCCAAGGCCGCACCGATGTGATCGTGGTCAACGGTGGCGATGTCGGCAATGTCGATGCTGGCGTGGCTGTCGAGACGCCCTCGACTGTGGTTGCCGAGGATGACCTGCGCGGTCCGATCCAGGTGCTGACGCTGTTCGATGACGAGTTCAATCCGGTGGTCTTCGATCTCGGTAATGCGCTTACCGGAACAGGCGCCTCGATCAGCGGTCTCGGGGCGGATTTCGATCCCGATGGAGACAGTTTCCAGGTCAGCCGCCTGGGCACCGACACCACCCCCGACTCGGATGGGTTCTTCGGCTTTGTCGATGGCACCCGCGGTGGTGAGCTGCGCCTGAATGTCGATGGAACGATCGAATTCCGCGATATCGATGGCGATTTCGTCGGGCTCAGCGGCGCCTTCCCGCCGGTCGAGATCGGTCAGACGGTCACCACGCAGTTCGAGTACGAGATCATCGACTCGACCGGGGCGACCGATACGGCGATCATCACCATCGAGCTGGTCAACCAGGAATTCACCGGCGACTGATCATCACCGGTTCAGCGAATATCAAGCGCCCCCATCCGGGGGCGCTTTTTCTTTTCGGTCTCAAGGTCCACCAACGCCTGCTTCCAGAGCCTCCTCCGGCACGCCGATGGCTCGGTCATCCTCGCCCGGTCTGCCTCCGCTTGAGACGACTTCGACCTTCCGTCTTGCCAATTTCAGCCCGTTCGCCTCGAACACCTCGCGCAGGCGGTGATTGATCTCCCGACGCAGCACGAACTGCGCCCGGGGCTTGCACTTGAACTTCACCCGGAAGACCAGTGCGCTGTCGTCATCGACGTAGTAGACCCCCTGGCTCTTCAACGGTTCGAAGAACTTATGGCCATGGTCGGGATGTTCCATGAACTCGAAGCCGACCCGCTTGACCAGCTTCTTGAACTGTTTCGGGTCGGTGTCGGGCTCCATCCGGAAGGACATCTTGTAAAGCACCCAATCGCGGGTGTGGTTGATGATGTTCTTCATCTCACCGAATGGGATCGTGATCACCGGTCCGCGATGGTGGCGCAGTTGCAGCGAGCGGATCGAGATCGATTCAACATCGCCGCGCAGCTCCTCGGTGAGTTCGATATACTCTCCCACCCGGAACGCGTCATCGATCAAGAAGAACACGCCCGAGAAGATATCGCGCACCAGAGCCTGAGCGCCGAAGCCGACGGCGATGCCGATGATCCCCGCCGAGGCGAGGAGCGGCCCGATATCCAGACCGGCGGAGCTGAGCACGAACATCGCCCCGATGGCCGCGACAAAGGCTAAAAGCACATTGCGGAATAGGGGTGTCAATGTGTCGAGCCGGGTCGCTTTTGGCGCCGAAGCCGGGTCAACATCCTCTCCGGCCGCTGTGAAGGTCTTGTCGGAATGCAGCGCGGCCTTGATCAACTCCCAAAGAAGCCAGGTGATCAGCAGGGTCGCGATCACGTCGACGGCTGTCCCGGCCCAGGCGGGCACGACCGGGCTGGCTAGGATCGCGGTCAAGTTGAGGCCCCAGAGCGCCAACACGAAGACCAGAGCGCCGATCCCCACCGTCACCCGCCAAGCACGGAAGAAAACCCCGCGGAAACGTTCGGCGAGCGGGCTGGTGCCTGAGAGCAGGGAGCGGATGACCTCGCGCCCGAGCCGGTCGATGACCGGCAAGGTGACATAGACGATCAACGTGCCCGCCGGTCCGTAAAGCTCGTGCTGCCCGCGCTCGAGCCAATGGGCCAGCCAAAACAGATAGGCAATGCTGACATAGATGCTCAAAAGCCAGGGCGCCGCCCCCACGGCGATCCGCGACAAGGCCCGGTCCTCGGCGCCGAAAACAGCCCGTGTCGCATCGCGGATCCGTTCGATATTGCTGAGCACGGCATAGAACAGGATCACTGCGACCCCGGTACCTCCCAGCGCCACTGAGGTCAAAGCAGGTGGGAAACCGAAGCCGAGATGCAGCCAGACCCCTCCCGAAATCCACGAAAACGCGGCGATCATCGCCGCCGGCCGGATCGTGCGATAGAGCCGCCCAGCCAGTTCATCGTCGATTGAGACAATCCGGATCTTGGGCGCATCTGGCGAGAACAGCCGCCGTGCGATCACCAGACCCGCCCAGCTGTAGATCACGCCTACCGTATAGATCCAATTCAGATTGATCAGCGGGCCGAGCGCGCTCGAGGACAATCCGATCGCCGGTGCGGTCGCCAGCCAGAAGGCCAGAATCGGTGCACAGTCTAGAATGCCGAGTGCCAGGGTGCGGATCACCTTATCCCAGTAATTCCCGCGCTGCGGGTTCATGAGCCATCGTCGCCACCCGCCGATCGCCCAGCCCGTTAGCACTCCGGCGCCGAAACCCCCGGCCATGACCAGCCCGGCCGCGAGGACCATCCCGCTGACGCCCTGCTCGGCGGTGGCGAGACGTCTTTCGACCTCCTCCCAACGCTCATGCAGATTGGCGATCGAGCGGGCCCAGCGGGGGACACGTTCCGATATGCGCTCACTCATCTCCTGCAGGCGCATCGTGACATATTCGAACGCCTCGCCACCCGTCATCTCCTCAGCCGCCATTGCATCGGCGCGCTGGCGCAGTTCCTCGGCCAGGAGTTGCCGGATCTCGGCATCGGTCAGACGGGCGAGGAGCGCGTCGACTTGATCCGGGGTCAGATCGGCCGGGATCTCGAGCTCCTCGGTTTCGCCCCCGCCGCCCGCGCCTAGTGGGATTTGCGCAGCTGCCGACAAAGGTGCGAGAGCGAATACTGCGAGGATTATCGTGAGGAGCAGGCGGGTCATGAGGCGAGTATTCCCCGCGGCGCCGCGAATGAGAAGCGGTTTCCTGAGGCGGCCCGCCCGATCCTTTGTTGCCGAAAGCCCACCCAGCCTGCGACGCCGGGGCGCGGCTGGTCCTTCGGGCCTTGGCCTGACCCGATTTCCGCGCGAGAAAATTGGCTCAGGGAGCTCTGCAAGGACATTCACGCCATGACGCCGTTTCTCGATCAGCTCGATCCCGATACGCGGCGCGCGGTTGAAGCCGCACTCATGGTGCGCCGCTTTGGCCCGGGTGAGCAGATCGTCGCCTATCAGGCGCCAGATCGCGATCTCTATTTCCTGCTCGACGGCCGCGCACGGGTGAAGATCTATTCTGAAACCGGCCGCGTGGTCGATTTTCGCAGCCTCGGGCCGGGGGATATGTTTGGCGAGGTCGCGCTGCTCGATGGGGGTGAGCGGTCGGCCAGCGTCGTGGCCGAGACCGAGGTGCAGATCGGTCGTTTGAAACCGCATCAAGTCTGGGACCTGATCGATGCGCTGCCCGATCTCAACCGCGCGCTTTTGCAGCGCCTCACCAGGCTGGTGCGTGATCTGACCGAGCGGGTGCTGGAGTTTTCGATCCTGCCTGGCGCGCTGCGTCTCTATCGCGAATTGCTCCGCATGGCTGAGCTGGCCGGGATCGAAGAGAACCGCGCGGTTCTGGCCCCGGCCCCCACGCATCAATCGCTCGCCGACCGGATCAGCTCGCATCGCGAGGCGGTCTCGCGCCAATTCGGCCAGCTCGCCCGTATGGGAGTGGTTCGGCGCGAGGAGGGGCGTCTCTTGATCGACGATGTCGATGCGATCCGGCAATTGGCCGATGAGGCGGACGACCGATAAACGACGCCGCTAACTGCCCCGTACGATTGAGCCGCCCCCGGCCCACTGCTAGGCTCGCGCTATGACGCCTTTCGAGAAGATCCGCTGCGATGCCTGCCCGGTGATGTGCTATGTCGCCGAGGGGCAGACCGGCGCCTGCGACCGCTACGCCAATCACCAAGGCCAGATCGTGCGGTGCGATCCTCTCACCATTCTCGCCAATCGGGTGGCGGCGGGCGATCCGGTGAAGCCCTTCCTAGCGGCGGAGTGGGATGGCGAAAGCGTCTCGGGCGATATGCAAGTGACCGCCATCGGCTCGGGCACGACTTATCCCGATTACAAACCCGCCCCTTTCATTGTCAGCCAGGAGGTCGCAGGCGTCGATACTGTCACCGTGGTGACCGAAGCGATCTTCTCTTATTGCGGGGTCAAGGTGAAGATCGACACCGACCGGCATCTTGGGGCCGAATCCGCCACTGTGCGGGCGGGTGGCGAGGCGGTCGGGCATGTGATGACCTCGGAATATGGCAGCCAGATGCTCTCGCTCGGTGGGGTCGATCATCTGACGGGTGGGTCGAAGGCCGAAGGTCGGAAGACCTGCGATGCGCTGCTTAGGCTTTGCAATTGTGAGCCGGTGGAGCTTTCCATCGATGGCGGCTCCGTTGTGGTGGTCGAGGCGGGCCAGGCCCCCATCGTCGACGGCCAGCGCGAGGACCGGATGCGGGTCGGCTGTGGCTCGGCCACGATCGGCATGTTCGCAGATCAATGGCAGGGCTTGGTCGATGAGGTGGTGGTGGTGGACGACCATATCACCGGCGTCGTCTCCGAGCATCAGGCGGGCAAGGTGATCGGCTGGCCCGATACTGGTATCCGGATCAAAGGCCGCCGCTCGACGCCCGGGCGATACTTCCAGGTGGCCGAACCGGGACTTGGCTGGGGCGGCACTGACATAGACGACCCGTTGAGCATTCTCGGCCCCTGGCGGGCGGAGAGAGGGGCGCGGCCGGGCCTCTCGCTCCTCATGGTCTCGACCACTGGCGAGCATGCCGGTCATTATGTGCTGGATGACGAACTCAGCCCGCAGCCCGCGCCGATGACCGCGGATCTGCGGGCCACCGTGGATCTGATCGCCGAGAATTGCGAGCCAGCGCTCTGCACCGTTCTGTTCGTTGGCGGGGCAGGGGGGTCTCTCCGCGCCGGGGTGACCCGCAATCCGGTGGCGTTGACCCGCTCGGTCCAGGGCCGCGAGACCCGCGTGACCCTTGGCGGGGCCGAGGCCTATGTATGGCCCGGCGGCGGGATCACGGTGATGGTCGATGTGACACGGCTTCCACCCGGGGCTTTCGGTTATGTGCCGACACCTGCCTTGGTCGCTCCCTTGGAGTTCACCCTGCCCTCGGCGCTCTATGCGGCGCTCGGCGGGCATGCGGCCTCGGCCCGCAGTCTCGACGATGTTTTGGAGCGCGGCGGACCCTATGGCGCCGAGGCCCGGCTGGTCCGCCCGGCAGGCCGGGGCTGAATGCAGGGGGCGGCGGCATATCGGCTCTCGGGCAATCGGTTGCACTTGCAGCATGGGCCAATCGATCTGATCCTGAAGGCCGAGGGCAGGGATGCCGCAATGATCGACCGGGTCTATGCAGGGGCCGAACGGCGCTTCCGGCCCCTGTTGCGCGAGTTGGTTGCCGAGCTTACCGATCTGCGCCGCCCTGGAGTCGAGGAGCGCGCATTTTCCGGCATGGTCGCCCAAAGGATGCAGCGCGCGATCCGGCCGCATCTGCCGGGCTTCGTCACCCCAATGGCCGCCGTTGCCGGTGCCGTGGCCGATGAGATCCTCGCTGCCGCCCGTGCCGAGGCCCCTGAGCTTCGCATCTGGGCCAATAATGGCGGCGATATCGCTTTTGCCCGGCCCGATGGTGCGCCATTCCGCTCGGCCATCCCCGGGATTGGCGTATTCGAGACGACAACCGGGCTCCGCCAGGCTGGGCTGTCAAGTTCCGGCTGGCGTGGACGCAGCCATTCCCTTGGAATCGCCGATTGCGTCACTGTGCTTGCGCCGACCGCTGCCGCCGCCGATGTGGCCGCCACGCTGATTGCCAATGCGGTGGATCTGCCAGGCCATGCTGCGATCGGGCGACGCCCTGCGGCCGAGTTGGCACCCGACAGCGACCTGGGCATGCGGCTTGTCACCGTTTCGGTCGGGGCGTTGACGCCTGAGGAGTGCTCCCGAGCGCTCGACGCCGGGCAGGGGGTGGCCAAGCATATGCAAAGCAGGGGCCTAATCCACGGCGCGCTCTTGGCGCTTGGAGCGGGTCTGCGCATGGTTGGAGAGGGGCAGATGATCGAGGCACCGGTCGGTGTTTGATCGCTTTTTCCTTTTCCGGCGTGGCCCGGTCTTGGCAATGCTGGCACTGTTCCTGTTGGCCTATGCCTATGTCTATGGCTGGCGGCTCATCGGGTCGGACTTTATCGATCTACCCGCGTTCTGGGTCGCAGTGAAGATCGCTTTCGAACTCCAACTTTCCCCCTATGGTCCCGGTTTTGCAGAGGTGGCGGAGGAGTTGGCGGGAGGTTATGTCCATCCGTTCCTCTATCCCCCGACCACCCTCCTGCTGCTCGCGCCTTTGGCCGCCTTCGACTTAGAGGCCGCGGGGACAGCGATGCTCGCGATCAATCTTTGTGCGGGGATCGCAACGGGGGGGCTGCTCGCTCTGCTGGTTGGGAGCGGGCGGGCGACAATGATTGCCATAGCTCTTGGGGTCATGCTGGTCCTGGCCGCGCAGGCGACCCGGCAAACGCTTGGACATGGGCAGGTCAATCTGATGGTCCTGGCCTTCCTTTTGGCCGGGATTCTGGCGCTGCATCGAGGGCTCTCGCCGGTGACGACTGCGCTGTTCCTGGCGATAGCCATCCTGCTGAAGCTCTATGTCGGATTGATCCTGCTCTGCCTTGTGTTGCATTGCCGCTGGCGCGAAGCCGCGGTGACGCTCGCCTGGCTGGCGGTGCTCTCGATCGGCTCGCTCGCGGCGGTGCCTTTGGCGAGCTGGCCCGGATGGGTCGAGCATGTGCTGCTGGCCAGCGCCGATGCTGGCGCCTTGGCTGGGCAGTTCGACCTGGCCTCGCCGCGTAATATTGCGCTGACAGGGCTGGTGCTACGTTGGATGCCGGAGGCGGAACTTGCGAGACACGGCCTTGCTGCATGCTTGGTGCTGACGACCATCGCAGCGTCGCTTTGGCTGAGACGCGACACCGGACCGGATTTGGCGGAGATCGGGGCCTATCTCTGCTTAGTTCTGCTGCTCGCACCCAATTCCTGGGTGCATTACATGGTCTTCGCCCTGCCGGCGCTTTATGCCGCCGGTGCAACGGCCTGGCGGCGCCGCTCATGGTTGATTGCTTTGCCGGTTGCCGCTCTGGGGCTCGTACTGATGCAGAACCCAGCCGGGCCGCTCGGCCTTTTCTCTTCACCGGGCGATCTTCTTACCCTGGCAGCTATCGGGATCTGGGCGCTGGCCATTCTGACCGCAATTCTCGAAGGCCGGACCGTCCATAGGGCAGCCCGGCCTTGAGCTTCCACAGTCGAAGACGATCAGGCCAGGATCAGATCTTCTGACTTGTCTTCGACCTTGGCGACCAGCTCCACATTGTCGATGGCTACGCGGTCGCCCGCCCTGGCGGCAACGTGCTTTCCGTTGAATTCGACATAGAGATAATCGAATCCATCGCGGAAATTGATATCCGCGGTGATCGTCTTCCAGTCAAAAGACCCGTCGTCGAGCAGCCCCGCCTCGCGATAGAGAAGCCGCGCCTCGAACTCCTCATCCTCGTAGATCGGCACCGGCCGACGGCTGAACGAGCTGGTGATATCCGGTGTGCCGTTGATCCCCCAGAGCTTGACGATCAGATCGCTGGGCCGGTTGTCGTTCTCGAAATACTTCACGTCGAACGAGAATGTGCCCTCGCCGCGATGCTCCGAGCGGTTGATCACCAGCTGGTTCAGGATCTGGTTGTGTTGCGCGGCCCCGGCGATGCGGGCATAGCCATCCTCCTGGATCCAACGCGGCGCGCCGAAGTCGGGTCCGGCGGCCCAGTCGTGATGCTGATAGCCGGTGACCTCACGGGCATCGCGGATATCCGAGCCGCCGCGCTCGATGGTGTTGCGGATGTCAAATCCGCCATCGCCGAGGGCATTGCGGCTGACTGCCTGCTCGTCCTTAAGCTCCACCGTGGTGAAAGCGCGGGCGCCATGCTCGTCGGTGACGAAGAGGTTGACATAGCGCGAGCCTTCGACCTCCTCATCGAAGAACACCGTCACATCGCGGCCGAACGCATCGACCTGGAAGTCTCCATCGATATCCCATTGATAGAAGGCGATCGAGTTCTCGATAACCTCGCGATTGTTGCGCTGCCGGTCCTGCTGATAGTCCGGGTCGAACGAGGCGCTGGCATCCAGCAGCCAGCCATTATCGTCGATCCGCACCGCGAGCGCCGAGGCAATCGGGTCGAGATTGTCGGGATCGACATCGACTTCCAGTCTGCCGGTCAACTGCGCGTAAGGGTTGAACGGTTTCTCGTTCAACAGCGGGTTGAAATTGCGCGGGACAGGTCCCGTGCGCCCGGCGCTGGGGGTGAAGTTCTCGATATTGTTGCGCAGGGTGATGTTGTCGAAGGCAAACGTGTCGAACGGGTCGACATCGTTATAGCCCTGGCTGCCGCCCTGGCCGACATTCAGCCCCGTGGCGAACCCTTCCACATGCACATTCTCGATCACCACATTGTGGTTGACCTTGTGGACCAGGATGCCGGAATCCTTGCCGCGTGCCGAGCTGCCCGAATTAGGGTTCTCCGGATCGCCGACAATGGTCATGTCTCGGAATTCGAAACCCTGGGCATAGGCAGTGAGGATGCCGGATTCGCGCGCACCCCAGATCTCAAAATCCTCGAAGACATTGCGGTCCTGGTGCTCCAGAGTCTTGCCACCATGTTTTGAGGTGTTGCCACCCCAGTACTGGTCGTCGCGTAACAGCCCGGCCATGAACATGCCGAACTCGCCATTATAGAGTTGGTTGCCCTCGACCAGCCCGGTCGGCACGCGGAGCGGGTCGATGACGCCGTCCTGGATGTATTTATGCAGCTCCTCAGGCGCCGTCGCGGGATCGACATAGCGGTTAATCTCGTGATCGTTATGGCCGTAGAACAGCATGCCGGCGTGCTCGGTCGAAGCCACGACATTGTCGGTCGCCTGGCGCACGGAGTACCCGGTATCGAACCAGAACCCATTGCCGTGGAAGCCGTAATCTATCGGCAGCCCCTCGCGGGTCATCAGCGAGACCATATCGGTCGGGAAATCGCGCACACCCTCTCGGCCATGGACCTGGATGACGGTATTGCCGGAGAAATAGGCTTCCTCGTCGCCATCCTCGGTGACGATCGCCGCACCGACCGTATCGAAGACCACATTGTCATGCACCTGAGCGCGGCTGCCATGGATCACCAGGCCCCAGCCTGGTGAGCCCCAGATCGCGTTGCCGGAGAAGTCAACTGCCCCGCCATCATCGCCATTGTCGAATGCGCGGTGGACATGCAGGGCATAGCGTCCGGGCACGTTGGTGCCATCGCCATCGATCGAGGTTTCGACCCCGTTGATGTTGAAACTGGTCGGTTCCGGATCGAGTTCGATGGACTTGTCGGTCCGGCCGAGACCGACCAGAGCGGCGTTCTTCACCGTGCTCTCGTGATCCATCACCATGATATGCCCGCGCTCGGCAATCGGAGCATCAACTCCGCCTTCAGACTCGAAAGTGATCGCGCGGGTCAGATTGGCGACATGGATATCGAAGTCGAAGCCCGGCGGTGACACATGATCGAAACGCAGTGTGCTGCCGCCGGTTGCCTCGTTGATGAAATGGACGCCGTCTTCAGTGATTTCGGTGATTGTGAGGATCTCGTCCTGGAACCGAGTGTTGCTGCCCATCGGTGCGTTCTCGTTATGCTGGGTGCCGGCGAGCACGATTGTGTCGCCGACCTCCCAGTTCTCGGGAACGCCATCGCGGAAGTCGATCTTATCGTCGCCTGCTTTCGGCTCGCCATAGGAGACCGCGCGGCCGGTCTTCTCGGCGCTGTGGATCTCCACTGTCGCACCCGGCTCGCTGAGCAGGCCGAGGCCAAGATGGCCAGGGTCCGCCTGCTGATCGATATTGGCAAAAGTGATCGTGGTGGGCACATCGACCGGATTGTCCTCGCTGCCCATGGTCAGAGTGGCATCACGGCTGACGACCAGAGTGTCGACGACGAGGTTCGACTCCTCCTCGCCCGGGAAGTCCAGCGCGCCGTCGACCCGGATTGTGGCGATCCGAGCGTCGGACTCCCCTTCATAGGTGACTGTCGCGCCCTGGATCACGATCACCCGAGCGCCGTCGCCGGGGACCTCTCCACCGGCCCAGATTGAGGGATCGAACCAATCGCCGTCCGCGATGGCGAAATGGGTGGCGTCGGCGACGCTGACCAGGGCCTGGATCGCGCTGTTATGATGGGCGTGGGCGCCATGGTCCCCATGTCCGCCATGGTCGAGATGCGGATCCTCATAGACGAAGTCTTTGTCGCCATGATGCCCGTGGTGGTCGTGGTGGTCGTGGTCACCGTCATGACCTCCATGGTGCCCGTCATGATCCCCATGGTGACCGTCGTGATCTCCGTGGTGATCATCGTCATCGTCATGGTCATCGTGATGGTCGTGTGGCGCATCATGGTGACCTTCTGGGTGGTCATCACCATGCTCATCATGATCGTGATGCCCATGATCCGGATGGTCGTGATGATCCATCGGGTCGTCATCGCCGATTGCCTCGATCACAGCCTCGTCCGGGTCCTCATCGTCGCCCTCATCATCGCCGTGACTATGCTCGGGATCATCCTCCGCATCCGTGTCATCTTCCGGCGGGTCCTCATCGAGACCGTCGAATTCGAAGGCATCCTCCAATTGCTCGATCGGATCCTGGGCCTCATCGTCAGTCTCATCGGCGAGCAGGCTCTCTTCCGCCGGATCCGCGTCGTCATGTTTGTGGCAGAGACAGATTGGATCGCCGGTGATCGGGCAGGGGCCGGACGCTCCTGCCAAATCGTCGAGCTCGGAGGTCTCCGGCTCCGCTGTCATCTGTGCGAAAACCGCGTTTAGGTCGCCATCATTGATCAGGTCGATGATCTCGTTCTCAGCATCGAGGGCCTGAGAGAGGTCTGCACTGCCTGTGATCTGCGAATTAGACATCGTATTGCCCCGCTCGGTTGGTGGATTTCGAGTTGAGGCAGAGCTTATCTTTCGCGATTAAATTATAAGTTGAATAGTAAGGTCAAAAAAATTAGTAAATGAAGATACCTCCAAATAGCCTTTGAATAAATTCGCGATTACTAGATAATATATTCGGAATTTCTCCTATATTTTTATTACGCCTGCATCGAGTTTTGCCGCTAATTTTCGTAGAACTGTCTGCCCCGGGTCGTGGGCGACCCGGTCGGGGCGGGTCGTTGTTGTCCCAGCGCGAACCGGCGCGCCAAGAAAATCCAACGAAATCAATATCCTGAACTTTGACCGAAACCTGGCACGCGTCTTGCTGACCCAGTTCTACAGGCGGGGCGCGCCTCTGCGCCCCAAGGCACCAGGGAGGTGATTTGGGATGCCACAGCAACTTGGCGCACCCGGCGTCTATATCGAGGAGATCCCCAGCGGGCGGCGGGTCATCCGCTCGGTCGCGACAAGTATCGGCGCATTTGTCGATTTTTTCCGAGAAGGTCCCGTTAACGAACCGGTTCGGATCTTCGGAACGGGGGATTTCGAGCGGACTTTCGGTGGCTATGACACCCGCTCTGAGTCGAGCTTTCAGATCCCGCAATTCTTCCTGAATGGCGGCACCGAGGCTTGGGTGGTCCGGGTCACTGACGACACCGCACTGAGATCGACCATCGCCATCGGCGACCTCACGGTCACCGCCGCCAACCCGGGCGCTTGGGGCGACAGGATCAGGGCGGAGGTCGATTACAACACCGCTGCTCCCAACCGGTTCAATCTGCGGGTGATCCGCTTCGCATCGACCGATGGCAATGCCCAAGGGTTGCTCAGTGAGACCTTCTTGGATCTCTCGATGACCAATACCGATCCGCGCTTTGTCGAGACCATTGTGAACGATGGCTCGCAGATGGTGACGGTCACGGCCACAGGCGGCGGGCTGCCGCCGGCCAGCGGAACTCAGGGCACGGACATCTCGGCACTCCTCCAGGCCGATTTCAACACGATCGGCGGGGGCACCACTGTGGATGTCACCATTGGTGGGGCAACCGAGTCCGTGACCTTCTCCTGGCCGAACGTGGCGCCCGATGAGGCGGTGACCAGCCTCGGCCAGCTCCGCGCCCGGGTTGAGGCTGCGATCCGTGCGGCGGCTGTTGGCAACCCGGCGTTCTCGGGCTCCCGGGTGTTCCTCGAGCGTGGTGCATTCCGGGTGATCTCGGGGCAGAGCGGTGCGGGTTACGACCCAGCCGACACTGTGATCTTCGCTGCCGATGCCTCGGCCACCACGATGGGCCTGGCCACGGGAACGGCGACCGAAAGTGCGACGCAATTCGAGCTCGGCGGAGGCGCGGATGGTGGCCTGCCGCAAGCGGGCGAGTTGATCGGTTCGAACGCGTTGGAGCCGCCCACGGGTATGTTCGCGCTCGACAATGTGGATCTCTTCAACATCCTGATGATCCCCCGCGCGGCGGCCTTGACCGCGGCCAACCGGGATGCGGTCTACAGCCAGGCGATCTCTTATGCCGAAGATCGTCGCGCCATGGTCATCATCGATCTGCCTGAGGGGATCACGACCCTGCAAGACATGACCGATCTGATGACGGAGCTCGAAACCGCCGGCTATCGCTCGACCAATTCGGCGATCTACTACCCGCGGGTGGTGATCCCCGACCCGACCAACGACTTCAGGCTCCGTGCGGTCGGGGCGTCGGGCACGATGGGCGGGGTCTGGGCGCGGACCGACAGCACTCGTGGGGTTTGGAAGACGCCCGCGGGCATCGATACGACACTCGAAGGGGTCAGCCAGCTCGAGGCGGTGCTGAACGACGGGCAGAACGGTGTGCTCAACCCGCTCGCGATCAATGCTCTCAGAACCTTTCCGGTGATCGGCACGGTCGCTTGGGGAGGACGCACCGGCGATGGTACGGATGTGCAGGGATCCGAGTGGCAGTACATCTCGGTCCGGCGCACCGCGCTGATGCTGCAAGAGAGCTTGTTCCGCGGCACCCAATGGGTGGTTTTCGAGCCGAATGACGAACCGCTCTGGGCCAATATCCGGCTGAATGTCGGGGCTTTCATGAACGGTCTGTTCCAGCAAGGCGCGTTCCAGGGAGCCACCCCTCGCGAAGCCTATTACGTCAAATGCGACAGCGAGACGACGACCCAGAACGATATCGATGCGGGGATCGTCAATATCGAGGTCGGCTTCGCTCCGCTGAAACCCGCTGAATTCGTCGTGATCCGGTTCCGCCAGATCACCGGCGACGTCCAGACCTGAGGGAGAGGAAGATGCCTCAATTCAACGTCAACGCGCATCGCTTCGACCCCTACAAGAACTTCAAGTTCCAAGTCTATGTCGACAACAGGCTGGTCCTGGGGGTCTCGAAAATGGGCGCACTCAGCCGGACGACCGAGGTGGTCAATTACCGCTCGGGCGGCGGCAATACTTTCGAGTTCAAATCGCCGGGCCGGACCAAATACGACTCGATCACGCTCGAGCGCGGGGTCACCCACGATCCTGAATTCGAGATGTGGGCCAGCCAGGTCCACGGGCAGGAGGGCAGCTCGGTCACCGATCTGCGCAACTATAAAAAGGACATGATCGTCAATGTCATGAACCTGCGGAACCAGGTGGCGCTCAGCTATAAGATCTACAAAGCCTGGCCCTCGAAATATCAGGCGATGTCGGATCTGGATGCCGGGCAGAACGGGGTCTTGATCGAAAACCTGACGCTCGAAATCGAATGGTGGCAGCGCGACCCGGATGTCGGCGAGCCGGACGAGAGCGCCTGAAGGGAGCCTTCTCCGTGACCTCTCTCCTCTGGTCCCCGGCGCAAGACGCTCCGGCCGAGGCCGGGCTGATGGCCCGTGCCTTCGGCAGCCGGGGTGAAGATCTGGCGGTCGATCTGGCGGTGCCGTTGCAAGTGGCCATCACCCGCCTGCTGTCGACCTGTATCGAGGGGGTTGGCGCAGGCGAGGCCGAGTGCTGGAGCTTCGCCAAGCGGCGCCAGGGCCTCCTGGCGATCGCAGTCGCGACCCATGGCCCGATGCGAGAGGTGACAGTGACCTGTCCCGATCCTGAATGCGGCGCCCGGTTGGATCTGGCCCTTGATCTGAGAGATTTCGTTCAAGATTGGCGCCGGGATCGAGTTCAACTGCCCGGAGGCGCTGTACTCCGCCTTCCCGGACTTGCAGATCTGTCCGGCCCGGAGGATCACCTTTTGGAGCGCCTTCTGGAAGGCGACCCCCCGAAAGGCGATTGGCAGGGAGAGGCCGAGGAGGCGTTGGCCGAAGCCGATCCGCTCGGCGACATGATCCTCGAAGCTCGCTGTCCCGAATGCGGCGGCCCGGTCTCGCACGCTCATGCGTTCGAGCCTGGCCTGGTCGCCGAGCTTGCCGGAGAGGCTCAGGCGCTGATGGATGAAATCCACGTTCTTGCCATGGCCTATCACTGGTCCGAGACGGAAATCCTGGCGCTGCCAACCGCAAGGCGGCGGCATTATCTCGAGCGGATCCGCGAGGCTTGGGCGGCATGAGCTATCTCGCCCGCCTCCGTCAGATCACCGGCCACGGACCGGTCCGCCCAAGGGTCGCGGCCCAAAGGCTGCGGGATGGTGCGGGGGTACAAGGGCGCGCGGGCGCGGCCATCGCTTCTGCTCCGTCAGACATCACGGGGTCTGGCAGCCCGCTCTTTGCGGATCCGGTTCCAAGTGCTCCCGAGGCGCCGGTCGCGCCCCAACCAACCCCACCGAGGTCCCGGGGCGATGGGATGCCGTCTAAGCCGCCGACAACGGAACCGCAAAACGCCGGGCATGCTGCAAGCGCGGGGCAGGGGACGCCGATTGCCTCGCCGCTTCCTCCCGCTTCGCTGCTATCGCCTGATGCGCCGGCTGTCAGAGATCGCCGTCAGCCCGCTTCGCCCGAGGAGCCTGCGCCAAACGCTAAGGTCGAGAGCCGTGCGCAACGCCAGGTCCAGCAGGACGATGTCATGCAATCGCCACCTGTGAGCGAAGACCTTCGCGCCTCCATCGCGACGGACAAGGTTGAAACAAACGGATCAGCCGGGCCTTCGCCCTTCGAGACATCTATGGCGCCGACCTCGCTGCCAGTTGCCGGGGCAATCGGACGGCCGGACTTGCCGATGCCGCTCCGCCCCAAGTCTCCAGCCGAGCGCCGATCCGGCGTTGAGTCTGAAATCCAGATCGACCCCGATGCGGCGCGTTCTATCGATACAGCTGTGACTCCGCCCGTCCCGACCGGGGATTGGCCAGACGAAACCACCAGCACCCGGGCGGCAGCGCCCGGGCCCAACGCCCATCGGCGCAGTGTTCCGCAGCAACAGCTGGCACCAGACCTGCCGAGCCCTCCTCCCCCGAAGGTGGAGGTTAGCATCGGCGAGGTTCTGGTGGATATCGAGGCGCCAGCACCCCCTACGCCATTCGAAGCACCCAGTCCTCCGCCTCAGCGCCAGCAGCGCAGCTCTCCAGATCGTGGGATTTGGAGCGGCGGGCGCGACCTCTCGCGGCATTACCTGAGGGGGCGCTGAGAAAATGCCCCTGCTGCAATCCCGCAACGCCATCGGAGAGCTGACCCGGCATCTCGCCCAGCAACTCACCGCCCGAACCGATGCGACCACGGTGGATGTGGGACGGCCGGAGCTTGCCGCCACGAGCGGGGCGCCTGGTCCGAAGCTGAACCTTTTCTGCTTTGCGATGGAGCATGATGCCGCGATGCGCAACATCCCGCTCGACCGAGGACAGGAGGCGCCGATCTGGCTCTGCCTGAAATTCCTGCTGACCGCGCTCGACACCAATCGCGAAACCGACAGTTCCAATGCCCATGACCTGCTGGGTCAGGGCATGCTGGCGCTGCGACAGATCGATTTCCAGCGCCCGGTGCAACCCGCGCTTGCCGATAATCCCGAGCCCTTGAAGCTGAGTTTCGAGCAGAGCACGCTGGAACTTCTCTCCACCGTCATGCAGGGCACCGATGAGCGCTATCGCCTCTCGGCCGCCTTCGATGTGCGCCCAGTGATGCTGACACGGGTCGAGGCGGGAGGCGGGGCGCCTCTGGTCCGCTCGGTCGGCGCGCCCGCCAATCCGGGAGTGCTGGTGATCCCGAGCCTTGGTCCAAGGCTCGACCGGGTCGAGCCGCAGGCTTTCACTTTGGGCGATACCATCACCTTGTCCGGTGGCGATCTCGGCGGCGATCAGGTCGAGGTGTGTTTTGGTGATACCTGCATCCCGGTCGCCACCGCGGCTGTCTCGGGCCGGGCGGTTAGCGTGACGGTGCCAAGCCCACCGGGCGCCGATCTCTCCGCCGGTGCACATGCAATGACCGTGGTGCGGGTGCTGCCCAGTGGGCGGCGTTCATCCTCGAATGCAGCACTCGGACGGCTGCGCCCGGTGGTGACATCGGCCACACCGGGCGCTCTGACGCCAGATGGCCCGAATCTGCACGGGCCGGTGAGCCTGACGGGAACCCGGCTGGGGGGTGTCGAGGACAGCGTCTTCGTTGGCTTCTATGCCGCGGGCCAAGTGCAGCGCTTGCTCGAGGCGACGGGTACGGCGGCGCAGACCAGTCTCTCGGTCACTCTGCCGGAGGAGCAGGCCCTGCCACCCGGCCCCTACCGCATTCTCCTCCGGGTGAATGGTGAGCAGGCCGAAGATGCGCCGGAGGTCAATTGGTCATGAACCTCCACGCCCAGACCTCCACTCGACCCGGACCCGAGCGGATCCACCCCGCGCTCGAGATCGCCGACCCGGCGTCTGCCTGGTGGATCGGCCAAGCCATCCTCCGCCTGCGCCGCGAAATTGCCTGGCGTCGAACGCTTCAGGACGGCTTTGCCAATCCGGCTCAGGCGGCCCTGGATCTGGTGCGCCATGATCAGGCAAAACGGGCTTTCTTCGCAACTGACGCCGCCTGTCTCTATCTCAGCACCGAGATTGCTGCCGAGGCGCCACGTGAGGGGCTTTTCGCCGCCCTCTCGCGCCGCGCCGGTCTCGCCCCTGGCGAGCAGTTCGTACTGGGTCTCGCCCTTGCGGCTGAACTGGACGCAGGCCTCGCCCCGGTTCTGGCCGCATGCCAGGGTGACGCCGCACGGCCCTATCCGACGCTCGCCTTGGCCCAGGCGTTGTGGGAAGACCCTGTTGCTGTGTTGGCCGCAGCCGATCCCTGCCGCCCGCTGCTGGCCTTGGGTCTGTTGGAGCCGGTGGGGCATGGTGCGCCGCTGATCCCGGCTCCTGGGCTCGCGCGCTACCTTGCCGAGCTTTGCGGGATCGAGGCATTCGGCCTGACCCGATTGGTTGCTGGGGCGCGGCCAGGCGAGGAAGACACGCCACCCACCGTCCTCGCCGCCCGCGCTGCAGCCGATCCCGAGGCGCTGGAGATCGTCCCGCTGAAGGGCCCGGCCGGGCGCGATGCGGCGAGCTTCTTGGCCGGGCTGATCTCGCAAGGCGGACGGGCAATCCTGCGGTGTCCGTCGGCTGACGAGGCGCGCCTACGCCAGGCGCTGATCCTGGCCTGGCTGGTCGAAGCGGATCTTCTAGTAGACGACCCGATGAGTTCCCGTGATCAGGCGGGCGAGATTGCTGCGGTTGCAGGTCGGATGCCGGGTCTCGGTCTCAGGCTCTATCTTCATGTGACCGACCGCGACTGCCTCCAGCCTCTAATCAATGGCCGCGCCGGTCCGGTGATCCCGCTTCCAGCGCCGAGCAAACCCCAGCGCCAGTCCATGTTCCATCATGGGCTGGGTGCGTGCGCGGCCTCGATGGGGCCGGATATTGCGACCATCGCCCAGGATTTCCACCTGGAGGAGACCGAGATCGCCCGGCTAACGATGGGTCTCGCCGCGTCCGATACTCCGATCGACGGCGCCCTGCTTCGCCAGGCTTGCGAGATGGAAGCAGCTCTCGATTTTCAGAACCTCGCCGACCGGATCCACCCACGCCACAAGCGCGCGGATCTGGTGCTCCCCCCCGCGATCGCCGATCAATTCTCCGAGGCTATGTCGGCGATCCAGGGCGCGGCCCGCGTGCGCGCCGATTGGGGCGAAAAGAGCGCTTTCGGTATCGGGCTTCTTTTCGCCGGTCCACCCGGCACCGGAAAGACCATGGCGGCGGAGGTGATCGCAAAGACCACCGGTCTGCCCCTCTACCGCGTCGATCTCAGCCAGATCATCAACAAATATATCGGCGAGACCGAGAAAAACCTCGCCCGTGTTTTCGACACCGCCGAGAAAATGCGCCTGATCCTGTTTTTCGACGAAGCCGAGGCGCTGTTCGGCAAGCGTACCGAAGTCAAGGACGCCAATGACCGGTTCGCGAATGTCGAGACCGGATATCTCCTACAGCGGATGGAGCGGTTCTCAGGCGTCGCCATCCTCGCCACCAACCGTCGCAAGGATCTCGACGACGCCTTCGCCCGGCGCCTGCGCTATGTCATTGATTTTCCCGTGCCCGGGGTGGCGGAACGGCGCGAGATCTGGGCGAGGGTTTTCCCCGATGCCGTGGATCTGAGCGATCTCGATCTCGGATTTCTTGCCCGGCAGCTTCAGATGACCGGCGGGCATATCCGCTCGATCGCCCTCAACGCCGTCTTGCAGGCCGCAGCCCGTGGCGAGGAGCCTAAGGTCACCATGAAGGATGTGCTTGTGGCGGCAAGGCGCGAGCTCGACAAGCTTTCGCGCCAGGCGGGCCGCGATGTCTTCGGGCGGTACTGGGACGAGATCGAGGAGCTGCGCGCATGAGCTCGATCCATATCCGCCTCGACCAGCTTTCGATCCGCCTGCGCGGGGTCAGTCGCATGGTCGCCGAGGCGGCTCTCGACGGCATGGGCGAGGAACTGGGCCGTCACCTTGCCCGGCTTCCGGTCTCGACCCTGCCGACCGGGGATGTGTTCCGCATCCGGCTCGACGGAGCCGATATGGCCGATCCCCGCGATGTCACCGCGCTGCGAGAAGCGATCGCCCAGCAGATCGTCGCCGGGCTCACCAATGACCGCGCTAGAGCGGCCAGCGGGGAGGAGGCGCCATGAAGAAGCTCGTTCGCGGCGCGCTGATCGAATACGGCTCGGATTTCCTTGGCCCGATCCCCAATATTGTGCTGTTCCAATACAATCCGGAAGAGCTGAATCGCCAGTTCCAGATCCAGCGGCAATCCCATGACAGCAACGTACCGGCGCGTCAGACCGAGGTCTATCACGCTCATTCCGCTCCGGTGGAGAGCTTTAGCCTCACGCTCAAATTCGACGCAGCCGACGATCTCGATCAGGGCTCGACCACGGCCGAGTTGTTCGGTGTGGGGCCGCGGTTGGCGGCGCTGGAGAAGATGATCAAACCCTCTGCACAATCGGGGCTGTTGGGCGCGGTGATCGACGCCGTGGGCGATCTTCTGGGCGGTGGCGGCGATGACGGCCCGACCCGCCCGGTCCCGCCGGAGCGGTTGCCGCGGCTGATCTTCGTAGGCGGTGCCACGAGGGTTCTGCCGGTCGAGGTCAAGAGCTTTTCGATCAAGGAGACGCTGTTCAACCGCGGTCTCCAGGTGATCCGTGCCGAGGTCACCATCGGTTTGGAGGTGATCACCCTGATCCCCGCCTCGACCGATCTCATCGGCGCAGGCGCCATCGAATACATGCAGATCCTGAAGGATACGCAATCAATCCTGAACCTCGCCGACGCGGTCGAGGGCGCAGGCGACGTGATCCCGTTCTGAGGAGGGTGAGATGTTTACCAGAGACAGCCGCTATACCGACGTGCCGACAGTCTCGGCCAAGGACGCCGAGGGGCGGGAAGTGACCGCGGTCAAGCTGCGCCCGCCCGGCCAGACCGGTGGCGCTCCGGTGGTGGTGCAGCCCTCGGACCGGCTGGATGTCATCGCCGAGCAATGCTTCGCCGACCCGACTCGCTTCTGGCACATCGCAGACGCCAATTCCGACCTTGACGCCCGGGATCTGATCGAGCCGGGGCGCGAGATCCAAGTGCCTGAGAGATAAGGAACCCTGATTTGGCCTTCTCCGACTATCGCCTGATGTTCGACGGACAGCCCGCCAGTGCCGAGCGGCTGGCCCAGATCGCCGAGATCCGGGTCGATCAGGCGATCGATATGGTGACCGAGGCCCAGATCATCCTGCCGATCGGCCGAGACGAAGGCGGCGAATGGCCTGAAGTGCTGGAGGCCGATTTCGCACCACTCACCCGCGTCCGGGTCGAGGTCGCAATCGATGGCGGCGGGTTCACGGCGCTGATCGAGGGCCAGGTGGTCGCGCAGCGCTTCGAGATGGCGGGGGCTCCGAATGAAAGCCAGGCGGTGATCGTGGTCCATGACGACAGCGCCATGATGAACCGCGCCGAGCAGACCCGCCTCTGGGAGGATATGACGCCGGAGGATATCGCCGTGCAGATCTTCTCGGAATACGGCGTTGCGGCGGAGGTCGAGGCGAGCGGCATCGGCGCGCCGTCGCTCGAGCGGGTGGTCACCCAGTCCGGGACCGACTATGCGCTGCTGCGCAAGCTGGCCCGGCGGGCGAACATGGTCGTCAGTGTCGAGGCGGGTCCGGATGGCTCGCTTGGCAGGTTCCGGCATCTGCCGACGGTCTCGGACGGGCTGCCGGAGCTGCTGATCACCGGTATCGATCGCAATGTGAATAAGCTGGTGCTGGAGCTGGATGCGCTGGCGCCGGTCGCAGCGTCGTCGCAGATGATCGATCATGCGACCTTGAACACCCTTTCCGCCGAGGCGACCCAGCCCAGCACCGAGACTTTGGGCGATGTTCCGGCTGGCGATGTTGCGAGCCCGGCAAAGATCCTGTCGGGCCATTTCGCCGGTGATCAGGCAGAGCTGGCGGCAGGCGTGCAGGCTGCGGTCGATCGCGGCGCATGGGCTTACTCCGGCGAAGGCGAGGTGGATGCGCAGATCTATCCCGCCGTGCTCTCGCCCTATCGCCGGATTGCGGTTGCCGGGGCCGGCAGCCGGCTCAGCGGCGATTACCTGATTTCGGAGGTGAGCCACCATCTGACCGACCAAGGGTACAAGCAAAGCTTCGTTCTGCGACGCAACGCCCAATCCGGCGGTGGTGGCGGCGGCGGCATTCCGGCGGGGGTGTTCTGATGCGCGCGCTCTCGTTCCAGCGGTTGGTGGCCGGGTTCATCGAGGAATTTCAGGCCAAGAAACTCGGCAAATACGCCGCCACAGTGGCGGATATCAACGACCCGCTCCGCATGGGCCGGATCCGGGCCACAATCCCCCGGGTGCTGCAGGAGGAGCTTTCGGCCTGGGCGCTGCCCTGTCTGCCTTACGCAGGCCCTGATGCCGGTCTGTTCGCAGTGCCCCCGGTCGGCGCGGGTGTCTGGATCGAATTCGAAGAGGGCGAAGTCGACCGCCCGATCTGGTGTGGTGGTTGGTGGCCGCAGGGCGACACGCCTCAGGGCGAGGAGGGTCTCGCCGGCAATCAGCAGACCAAGGTGCTCAAGACCGAAACCGGCCTCAACGTCACCCTGGACGATGACGGTGAAAGCATCGTCGTGTCGGACGGGCCGGGCTCCAACAAGATCACGGTCAAAAGCCGCTTTGGCGAGATCGAGATTTCCGCCACCGGAAAAGTGGTGATCGATGCCCAGCAGATCGAGCTGGTCGAAAGCGGCGGCCATCCGCTGGTCTTCGGCGACGATCTGCTGACCTATCTCAACCAGGTCGTCACGATGTTCAACAGCCATATGCATCTGGGCGAGACTGTGATCGGCATCCCTGTCACTCCCGCGCCCCCGCAACCGCAAGTGCCACCGCCGACACCAGCGCTGCTCTCGCGCCGTGTGACCACAGGATAGGGGGGGCGAGATGGGAGTGCTGAAATCCGGAACGCTGTCGAACTTCCAGGCCAATACACTGGCCGGACGAATGGACGAGGAGTTCAAGTCCCTGTTCGAGGCGACCAAGGGCATGAAACTGCCGGATGATCCCGCCTCGGTCGAGGACAGGCGCATCATGTTCGTCGCCATTGCGGTCGGCACGCTGCGGTATCTGGCCGAGAACAAGGGCCAGATCGATATCTCGAACGAATTGGCGGGCGGGATCACCGGCTCCTCCCATGATCACCAGTTGGAGTTTAGCTGGGAGCGCGGGTCATGAGCGGGCGACATCTCAGATTTCCCTTCCGCATCGGCGCCGATGGCAGGCCCGAGACGCCCGCCGATCTGCCCGAGCATGTGAAGGGCGAGGTGGTGCAGCTCCTGCTCACCAATCCTGGTGAGCGGGATATGCAACCGACCTTTGGCGGCGGCTTGCGCCGAATGATCTTCGAGGCGAATGACGATGTGACCGCGGGTCTCGCCCGCGCCCGCCTGACCCGTGCGTTGAGCTTCTGGCTGGGCGAGCGGCTGGAACTGGTCAGCCTCGACACACGGGCCGATGACAACACGCTGCGCATCGATCTCGCCTATCGCCTTGCGCCGGGGGCCGAGCCACAGCGGCTGCGTTTCGAGCATAATCTGGGGGCGATCGGCGATGGCTGAGATCCTGAATCCAGAAGAGCTGCGCGACCGCGCCCGCGACCTGACCAGCCATAACGGCTTCGATCTGGTGTTCGTGGACCTCGACACCGCCGCCGACCCGCCCATCGCCCGGCTGAACGTTGAGTTCCTGAACGAGATAGGCCTTGTCGAGATCCTGGCGGCGCAAGCCGGTGGCACCCCGGCGAACCAGCTCTTCACCATCTCCGGTGGACGCAGGGTCAGAGGCGGCTCCCTGCCGGGAGAGGTACAGGTCACCCAGATCACAGCGGTCACCACGACTCTGTTCGAGCTCGAAGTCACTCCAATTGGCGATTATTCGACATATCGTCTACGCGCCGAGAGCACCGATTTCGATCCGATTTTCGCCGAGATCCCATTCAAGTTCCGCCCCGGCTGCTTCAATCTCAATTGCCATGACCGCGAGGCCCCGCCCGCGCCCCTGGCCAATCCCCGGATCGATTACGAAGCGCGGGATTACGCCTCGTTCAAACATCTCTTGCTGAATGCGATGCGCGAGCGGGTGCCGGGATGGGAGCCGACCTCTGAGGCCGATCTCGACGCGGTGGTGATAAATCTCCTCGCCGCCAAAGGCGATGAGTTGGCGGACAAGCAGGACCGGGTGGCCAATGAGGCCTTCTTCCCCCGCGCCCGGCGCCGTGTCTCGCTCGCCCGCCATGCGCGGCTGATGGATTACCATATTCACGAGGGTAATCAGGCGAGCACGATGCTGGCGTTGGAAGTAGCCGCCGATACCACGCTCGGTCCTGGTTTCGCGGCCTGGACCGGGCGGCAGGGCCCGGCGGCGGGGGAGGTCTTCCTCCACGATACCCGCGAGCTTGGAGGGGCAGGGCGGCCAATGGTGGCGCTGCTCAACCGCATGGGTCTCTATACCTGGGGCGGTCTGGTGGGCGCGTTGGAGGCGGGTGCGACCGGCGCCGATCTCACCCTTCCGGGCGCGTCAATGGACGAGACTGCAGCCGAGGCGTTGCGCGATGCGTTGAACGATCTCGACGGTCCTTTGCTGCTGGAGGAGGTGCTCAACCCCGAAACCGGACGCGCCCCGGGTCGTGATCCGCGTCAGCGCCAGCTCCTGCGCCTGACCGGAGAGGCCGAGACGCGGTTCGACCCGGTGGCGGGCGCCTGGATGGTGCGCATTGCCTGGCGGCCCGAGGACGCGCTTGCCAACCGTTTCTGTTTCGTCACCCGCTGCCCCGACGAACCGACTGAGGAGGCGGTTAGTCTGTTCTTCGGCAATCTCCTTCCCGCCACCCATGGTGCGCCGAACCTCACGCTCCTGACGGATCCGGATCGGCCGCTCGACACTGCCCTTGCCACCGCTCTGGCGGCCGAACGCACGGCCTTCCTCGCCGTCCATCCAATGGGACGCATCACCGAGGCACATTATGAAGAGACCAAATGGGGTCGGGTCTGCCCGCTGACCGAAAGCCCCTTGGCCTATCGCGATACGCAACCGGGGGGAGAAGTGCCTGTCCGCTCCAGCCTCACGGTCGCTGTCGAGGGTATTGCCGGTTGGCAGGAGCAATCCGACCTCACCCAAAGCCGCGAGGATGCCGAGCATTTCCTGGTTGAGACCTCGGAGAACGGTCAAAGCCAAGTGCGCTTCGGCAATGGGGTCAACGGTACCGCGCCGCCGCCGGGCACCTATGTCGCTGCGCGCTATCAGACCGGGATCGGCAGCGCAGGCAATGTCGGCGCCGATAGGCTGGCCTCCTTCGACGAGGCAACGTTCACCATAATCACCCGGGTCTGGAATCCGTTCGACGTCACCAATGGACGCGCGCCCGAAAGCCCAGAGATCATCCGCCGCCGCGTGCCCGAAGCCTATCGTGCGCGCCAGCAGCGGGCGATCACGCTGGCCGATTACGTGAAGCGTGCCGAGGAACTGCCCTTCGTTCAACGTGCCGCGGCGGCCTATGGCTGGACCGGAAGCTGGCGCACCGTCCGGATCACGCTCGACCCTCTGGGCGCCACCGATCTGCTGCCTGAGCAGGTCGCCGAAGCGCTGGCCCATCTCAACCCCGTCCGTCTGATCGGCGAGGATATCGAGATCCGCCCGCCGGATCTCTTGCCCCTCGATATCCGTCTTACCGTCTGCGCCCATCCACGCTTTTGGCCCGAGGATCTGGAGCTGGAACTCGAGGAGGCCTTTACCGAGGGCTACACATCCACCGGCCAGCGCGGTTTCTTCCATCCGGACAATTGGACGTTCGGCCAGAAGCTCCATGCCAGCCAGATCGTTGGCAGAGCGCTCCAGATCGAAGGCGTCGACCGGGTGCTCAAGCTGCGCATGGCGCCCTGGGACCAGGCGGGCGGGCCGACGACCGAAACCATCACGCTGACCGAGAACCAGGCGAAACCCGCCGAAAACGCCGCCATCTGTCCTGCGCCCAACCAGATCCTCCGGGTCGCCAATGATCCGAGCGCGCTGGAGCTGGGCCGGATGCAGATCTTTGTCGAGGGAGGCCGTCGATGAGCTGCGAGCATGATTGCGACCGTCCGGATATCTTCCCGCTCGATATCGAGAACCGCCCCGGTCTGGCCGCCTTTCGCTATCGCATCGGCACCTATGCGCGGATGCGGGCGCATATGCTCGACCGGCTCACCAAATCGGAACCGCTTCAGGGCTGGAGCCATCTGAGCCCCGACGAGCCCGGCATCGCCCTGCTAGAGGGCGCGGCCCTGGTCGGTGATATCCTCAGCTTCTACCAGCAGCTCTATGCCAATGAGACCAAGCTGGCGACCGCGGCTTGGGACGACACGCTACGCGATCTCGTGCGCCTGACAGGTTATCGCCCCGCGCCCGGTCTGGCAGGCCGCACCCGCTTCGCGCTGGAGGTGGAGGGAGAAGGTCCGGTCGCGATCCCGGCAGGTTTCCCGATCGAGGCGCAGCTCGAAGGCTTCGATGCCCCCGCGTTCTTTGAGACAGACGCGCCCGCCACCGCCTGGGCCGCGTTCAACGCTTTCCACCTCTATCGTCCGCGCCAGGGCAAGGCGAAAATTGGCCCGGGCATGCGGACGTTGGATATCGCTTTGGCCGAGGGTGACCCGACGCTGGCCAGCCGCAAATCTGCGGCCGAGGAGATCGTCCAGGGCGATCGGATTCTGATCCTTTCGGGCCCGTTCGACCCCTACGAGATCCTAGTTGTCGAGCGGGTCGAGGAACATCTCGACCGGGTCACCCTCCATTTCGAAGGTGCCGTGCAGCAGGAGCACAAGCCTGAAGTGACCGCTTTCCGCCTGGACCGCAGCTTCCGCCATTATGGCGGCGATCTGCCTGCGACCTTCACAACCTTCCAGGCCGATCCGCCGCAAGCCCAACAGCACCAGACGCTGTTCCAACGCCCGCTGACCTTCGATTGGCCCGATAACGCCTATCATACCCGTCTCACGCCCGAGCAGATGCCGCTTGATGCGGAGTATGACGATCTCCCGACCGGGGCGAAGATCGTCTGCACCGGGCGGCAGACCTTCGGCGAGGCCGATTTTGCCCTGGTTCGGCAGATCTCGCGGACGAGCGCACAAGCCGTGACTTGGGGTAATGCCGCGGCTGCGGTCAGCATGCTGACGCTGGACCGAGCGCTGGCCCCAACGGCAGCGCCGGGCCCCGGTCAGTCGCCAGGGAGTTTCGAACTGAATGGCGCTGGCCTGACTCTGAATGCCTCCTCGCAGGAGACCCTGCTGGCCTTCGAACTCGAAGCTCAGGTCTCGCAGATCGCGACCATCGTGACCTTGATCTTGCAACAGGACATCCGCCATCTGCGCCTGCACGAGACGCTTGGGCCGGAGCTACTGCTCCAAGCCCCGCCCGTGCAGAAACCCGGCGCGCCCGGCGATGGCGAAATGTGGTTCTTCGGCACCAGGGCCGAGGCCGAGGCGTTGGCTGGCCGCTGTCTGTTGCTGGAAGGGGCGACCGAAGCGCCGGAGGAGATCATGGTCTCCCCCGACCAACCCCTGCTCGAGGCACTGTCGCCAGGTGTCGCGGGCGACCGCCGGATGTGGCCGATCCAGCTTCTACAAGTTCCCATTGGTGGGGCTGAGGGCTTTGCAGAGACCGACCCCACGATTACCGTCTATGGCAATCTGGTTGCTGCCAGTGAGGGAGAGAGCCAGGCCGAAGCACCAATCGGCTCCGGCGACGGCCGCCAGATCTTCCAGACTTTTGCGCTTCCCAAACCGGTCAGCCGCCATGCCGATGGCGCCGCGACCCCGCCCTGGCTCCCTGCGCTCGAAATCCGGGTGGCAGGCCGGCTCTGGCGTGCCGTGGATACATTCTTCGACCAGCCGGCGGAGGCCGAGATCTATATTCTCCGCCAGGATACCGAGGGTCGGGATGCTGTGCAGTTTGGCGATGGCATCACCGGGGCGCGCCTGCCCTCGGGCCGCAACAACGTCACCGCCGCTTGGCGGACCGGCACAGGGGCCCGGGGCGATCTGGCAGCCGAGGCTGCTCCCAAGGCCAAGGAGAAGCTCAAACCCCTGACATCGGTCTCGATGCCTGGACCCGCCACGGGGGGTGCCGATCCCGAAGCCCCCGACGAGACTCGCGCCGCCGCCCCGGCACGCATGCAGGCATTGGGGCGTCTGGTCGGGCTCAGCGATTACCGCGCCGAAGCATTGGCGCTGCCCGGAGTCTTGAAAGCCGAGGCAAGCTTCGGCGGTGGCGAGGCCCCAGCCATCGACATCACCGTGCTGACCGAGGATGAAAGCCCTGAAGCGGTGGCCGCGGTCGAAAGCGCGCTGCGCCATGCCGACCGCTGCCGCGGCCCGGCACGCCATGTGCTGAACCTAACCCGGGGGCGGCGCAGATGGCTGGGGCTGGGGCTCCGTGCGGGGTTGGACCCCGCGCTGCGTGAGGCGGATCTGCGCGGCGCCATCGCCGACGCCATCGGAGCCCTGCCCGAAGGCGGCACCTGGCCCGGCGGGCTCTTGTCGCTGCCGGGCCGGGGTTTCGGCCAAGACATTCATCTTAGCCAGATCCTGGCCGCCGGGCAGGCGGTCGAGGGGGTGATCTGGATCGAGGGCACGTCCTGCCATCTTCTGTCGGGCCTTGGCGACGATCCGGCCGATATCGAGCTGCCAAAAATCCGCCCGCTCCATAAACGCGTGATGGTGGCGCAAGATGAGGTGATTGTCCTTTCCGCCCTGCATCTCACGCTCGAGACCCTTGCCGTCACCTCGGATGCGGAGTGCCCGACATGACCCGCCATCCCGGCCTGTTTGACCGCCTGCCCGAAATCTACCGTCTGCGCGATGCGGAGGAGGCGCAGGGCGGTCAGTTCGAAGCCTATATCGGCCTGATCGACGAGGTGATGGAGGCGCTCGACCACCATATCGAGCAATTCTACCACGACCACTTCATCGAGCATTGCGACGATTGGGTGGTGCCCTATATCGGCGATCTTCTCGGGCTGACCCATCTGAAGGGTGACCCCTGGACGCTTCGCGCCTCGACTGCCCGCGCGGTGGCGTTGGCACGGCGCAAGGGAACGCTGGGGGCGATGGAGCAGCTTGCCTTCAGCCTGACCGGCTGGGCCGCCCATGCGGTGGAGATGCGCGAGCGGATGCTCTGGACGCAGCACCTCAACCACCAGCGCCCGGATGCCGGAGGTGTGCCGCCGCAGAGCCTACCGCGGCACCTGGCCGATCCGGTGCGCCATGGCACGGTGACCCTGCGCGACCCCGGTGTGCTCAGCTTTCTCGGGGGCGCGTTCGACCCGTTCGCACGGACCGCGGATGTCAAACCGACCGGAGGGATCGCCCCGCGCCCCAACCTGCCGAACCTCGCGATCTTCCTCTGGCGCTTGACCGATTATCAAGTGCCGGTGGCCCGTCCGCTTAGCGCGGGAACGGTGGCCGTGCCCGGGGCAGTGGGAGATGAGGCGCCCTTCGCTGCCCGGTTTCATATCGACCCGTTGGGGCGGCAGATGCGTCTCTTCAACACATTCCGATATGATCCCAGCGCCGAGCCGCCTGAATTCTCGGAACCCGACCGCACGCCGGGCCCGATCCCAGCGGCGAGGCTCGAGGAGGGGCCACCGACCGGGAATGCATCTGAATACATTACCGTCGATATCCACTCGGGCAGCCGCGCACCCGATCCGGGCGTCGGCGCGCCAGGGCTGGTGTTCCATATCAACGAAAACGTCTTCGCTGGCACTGAATGGACCACTCGCGGCGCCAATCTCTGCGCCTGGGAGGAGGGGCTGCGCCGCCCGCTCCGCACCCGCGAGATTGTGGTGGACCCGATCCATGGCCGCGTTGTGTTCGGCATCCCCAATAATGGGCCAGAGGGACCCGCGCTGCGCAACCGCCTCAGGGTCAGCGGGACCTATGGTTTTGCGGGGCCGGTGGGGGCGCACCCGGTCTCTCGCCGGTTCGAGCCGACGATTTGGCCCGGGCTGGCCGAGCCCGAGGTGATCCAGGTCTCGGCTCATCCCGGCGGCACCTCGCTGCGCAATGCTCTGACAGGGCTTTCGGCGGATGGTCCGCCGCGGATCATCGAGATCACCGACTCGATGACCCATCGGGTCAATCTCCAGCAGATTTCGGACGCGGTGGCCGAGAATGGCCCGACTCTGGCGCTGGCCCGGCCATTCTGGATCCGTGCCGCGACCGGCCAGCGCCCAGTCGTGGAGCTCCGCCAGCCACTGCGCCTTCGGGCTGCCGATCCTGGCGACGCGGCGTTGACCCGGGCGCTCGATATCAGGATCGACGGTGTCCTGCTTAGCGTACGCAATGCGCCCAGTACCCGCGCGATCATCGAGCGCGCCGCGGTCAATTCGCTGCATCTGGAGGGTGTGACCCTCGATCCCGGGGGTCATCTGGAGCTCGACGGCACGGCGGGCGGCACTCGGGTGCTGCCGCAACCTGCGTTCGATCTGCCAGCCGATCTCGGGTTCTCCGATCCCGCGGCGCTGGAGAGCTTCGAGGAGCTGCCGGTGATCTCGCTCAACCGCTGTGTGACGGGTCCGATCATGATCGCGCAGGATTACCGGCTGGACCTTACCGACACAATTGTCGATGCCTCCTCGGGGCCGGAGCTTACGACCGGCCGCATCGCGATCTCGGACCCGGACGATCCTGGCGACGGATGGGGGCCGCAGACGAGCTTCGACGGGGTGACGGTGCTCGGCCGCACCAGACTGCGCAGCGCGGATGGAAAGGGCGGGCTGTTTGTCCATCCGCTCAGAGTGCGGGATCATCAAAGCGGCTGCCTGCGCCAATGCCGCTTCACCGAAGAAGGGAACCGGCTGCCACCGCATACCGCCTGTCTATTCGGAGCGACTGTGGCCTTCACCTCTTCGATCTCGGGCGCGGTGGGGTATGGACAACTCGACCGGCGGCTGACCGATCAAGCGGTGCTCGAGGATGGGCCGGGCGCCGATGAGATGGGCGCCTTCGGTTTTCTACAGAACACGCATCGACTGAAGAACCTGTCGATCCGGCTGAACGAGTTCACGCCGGTCGGCATCAGGCCGATCCTGGCCAGCATTACATAACAAGGGAGGGCAAGGACGATGAAGGGCGACTTTTCCTGGTTCGACCACCGGGCCCGAGACAATTACACTGGCGTTCTGGAGCAGCAGGGGCGCGTAAGGCTCGACCGCGACGGGCTGGCGGCCGAAGAGATTGCGCGCGGCCTGCGCAGCCTGATGGGCCGTGACGCCTTCGGGCCCGGCCGCGTGGCCGTGCCAGCCGAGGCGTCGGACAGTTTGCGCGTCGTTGCCGCCTCGGCGGATGGATCCGACGTCTTCGTCCGCCTTCTGCCCGGGCGTGCCTGGGTCGATGGCATCCCCTTGATCCTGCCCGAGACGGTGACCCCCCAGGTGACCTATCTGACGCCACCACTGCAAGATCCCGTCTCGCCCAACAGCATCGCCGAGGGTGTGCGCGATGCCGTGATCCTCGAGCTATGGGAGGACAGTGTCAGCGCGTTCCAGGAGCCTGAGAGCTTGCTCGAGCCGGCGCTCGGCGGGGTCGATACGACCGCGCGGGTCAAGGTCTTCCACCGGCTGCGTCTGCGCCGTCTGGCCGAGGATGAGGATTGCGCCACGATCGGGCCGAGCTTGATCGACGACCCCGCCGACCGGGGCCGTCTGACCGCCACCCCCAGCCCGACCATCGCAATCACGGGCGATTGCCCGGTCGAGGCGGGCGGCGGCTATACCGGTGATGGCCATGTGCTGATGACGGTGGAGATGGCGCCTCCCGGCCCAGCGGGCGCGCGCTTTGCCTGGTCGCGCCATGGCGGTGGTCTGGTCGGGCGCGGGCGCTTCGATGCGGTGGCCGAGGAGATTGCTATCACCCATAACCTGCCGATGATCGCGGCAGCGGGGGTGGAGGGGTTTTATCTCCAATCGCTCTCGCCCGAGCCCGAAACCGGCGAGTGGCGGGTGCGGTTCCAGGCGACGGTCAGTTTCTCCAACGGTGTTCTTAGCGTGACCGACGTGCAGGGCACCTGGCCCGCCCCGGCGGGAGAAACTGCTTTCTTCCGGCTTTGGGACGGGATCGGCGATGTCGCCGATTTCGACAATGGTGCCACCGATCTCGCCGACGGGATACGGCTGGAATTCGACCCCGATACCGGCACGAATTACCGCGAGGGCGACCGCTGGCAGTTCCAGGCCCGGGCAGCGGGGACGGGATTTGACCCGTCGCTTTGGCCCAATCAGGCACCGCCGCAGGCGATCCTCTACCATCGCGCACCGCTTGCCATTCTGGAATGGACTGATGGCCCGGTCGATGCGATCTCGGCGCCCGAAGATATCGAGGATTGCCGCGACGGCTTCCC
>JBCDKL010000004.1:0-29179 GCA_038746695.1 Pseudomonadota bacterium
ACCGATCCCGGAGCCGAGCCCTTCCGGATCGCCCATGGCAACCGCGACAGCCTGGTTCAGGATCTTGGATTTCTGCTGACCGGCACCCAGGCTTTCGGCGGGTTCGAAGGCACGCCGCCCGCGATCGGCCCGCAGATGCCGGGCGATCTGACCCGCTGGATGGGCCTGCCTTGGCAATGCGATGCGTTCTCCTGCCAGCAGGTCCTGTTGCAGGAGAATTTTCCCACTGCCGTCTGGTGGCCCGCTCTCTTGCCGATCGATGTGCTGCCCGAGAGCTATTACGCGCAGGGCATGCGCACCGATCTGCCGACGGAGGAGCGGGCGAAATTCCTCGCAGGGCGGCTGGCCTGGTCACGCGGGGTGGCGGGGATCGGCTATCACGCCGATGCGAGCTATTGGGACGGGATCACCAATATGATCCAGCTTTGGCAGCGCATGGGCTTCGTGGTCAAACGCCCCGGTCCGGCCGATCCGGACCGGCCCGACGGCGTGCCGAGCGAGCTTTTCGTCGAGACAGGACGGGGCGAGACCATGGAGTTCCGCTTCGACTGGCGGCCCAGCGACGGGATGCTGCCGAATTGACCGCCCGGTTCGCGGTGATCGGCGGCGGGATCGCCGGCTCGGCGGCTTGCCTGGCCCTGGCACGCGCAGGCGAGGCACCGGTCTGGCTGGCGCCGCCCGAGGACCGGACAGGGCCGAAACCGGGCGAACATCTCTCCCCCGCCGCCCGGCCGCTGCTGGAGGGGCTGGGTGCCGCAGATCTGCTTGACCACCCCGCGCACCGCGCCGGGCATCTGGTCTGCTCGGCCTGGTCGAGCCGGGCATTGGCTGAGCGCCATGGGATCCAGCATCCGCTCGGCCCGCCCCTGGTGATCGACCGCCGCCGCTTTGAGGCGGATCTGGCCGAGCGGGCCATCGAGGCCGGGGCCGAGCACCGCCCGGCAGCGCTGCGTGAGATCCGGGCCGAGGCCGGTATCTGGCAGATCGAAACCGATGCCTCGCCGTTGGAGGCGGAATGCGTGATCGATGCCACCGGCCGCTCCGCCCGTCTGGCGGGCCGGTTAGGCCAGCGTTTTCAAGCAGATAGGCTGGTGGCGAGTGCGCTGGTTCTGCAGGCTCAGACCGCGCTCCGCCCGGTCACGGTGATCGAGGCTTCTGCCGCGGGCTGGTGGTATCTCACGGTCCTGGCCGATGGCGCGGCCATGCTGATGTTCTTCAGCGATGCCGATCTGATGCCGGGTCCGCTGGCCCGCGACGCCTCGGCCCTGCTTGCGGCGGCGGCGGAGACGGATCATATCGGCGCCTTCCTGGCCGAGAACGATTGCCGCCCCGCGGCGGCCCGGCCAGTGCTCTCGCCCGCGGGGACCGCTTGGATCGCCCCGGCCTGCGGCCCGGGATGGCTCGCCATCGGCGATGCCGGGGCGGCGTTCGACCCGCTTTCCTCCCATGGCATGACCACCGCGTTGTGGAGCGCTGTGACCGCCGCCCGCGCCCTGGTGGCGCGCGACCGGCAGGGCGTGGCGCGCTATGCCGCGGATCTCGCCCGCGGGGTAAAGACGTTCCTCAGCGAACGCCGCGCGATCTATGCCCAGGTCCACCGCTTCTCCACCAAACCGTTCTGGCAGCGCCGGACGAATATGCGGACAGAAACAGCGGAGCCGGAGATGGCAGCGTCACCCTGAAGCCACCCGCACGGCCACACAGGGTCGGAGGGCTCGCATGCACTGCGCTGCATTCCGGCCAAGCAAAGCTCCATGTGGAGTGCAAGCCTTTGGCCATGGTTTGCAAAGCGCTAAAGTGAAATCCCCCAATGCCCAGCAATATCGAAGCCATGGACATCGCGGAGCCGGATCAGATCGTCGCGCAGCTCTGCCATCAGGTCGGCTTCTTCGGCCGCGGTCAACTCGAAGCGCCCCGTCACGGTGACTTTGCGCGACAGCCCGGCCTTCACCCGCGTCCGCAACCCCGCAGGCAGCAGCGCCTTCGCGACATCTTTCAGGGGTGAGGCCGTGACGCTCTTCCACCAGCCGGGCATCTTGCGGGTGCTCCCGGCCTCGTTGGCATGGGTCTCGGCGAACGCAATCTCGGGCAGGTCGAGAAATGCCAGCACACGGGCCATCACCCCGGCCTGATCGGAGATAAGCTCCTCGAAGCTCAGCAGCAGGAGATCTCCGCGCGCGACCCAATCCCGGTAAGCATCGATCTGCATCGCATATCGCCCACAGGCCAGTGAGACCGGGGAGACCCCGCTCTCCAATCCATGATCCGGCCGGTCAGAGACGGTCTGGCCCAGCTCTTTGCGGGTGCGTTGGACATGGCGGGCATGGCTCTCGATCCGGCGCAGCGGATGGCGCAGAATATAGATCAGCTTGAAGCGCCTCGGCGCCGAAGCCGCCAGCCGGGCGGGAACCTCCGGGCAGAACGGCTGTTTGGCGTAATCGGTGCTGCCATCCAGGGCATAGCGATGCTTTGCTGGATCGAAGGCGAACAGCGACTCGTAATGCGCGAACCCCTGGTCCCAGAGCGGGTCGAAGGCGAAGAACCCAGGCTCCTTCGGTTCGGCTGGTGCGATCTCGGGATGCTGGGCCAGCAGGTCGAAAAGCGTGGTCGTCCCGCTCTTCATCGCGCCGATGATGAGGATGTAATCGGTGATCATCGGCATCTCTCCTGCGGTCCGATGGCGCAGATTGCTGCAGTGCGGCCGCTGTTAAGTGCCGAGTAAGACGCAGGTGGTTTGCTCCGCATGTAATGGCAATCTGGCTGCGATTTGTTGTGATCGGCTATGGCGCGGGCATTCTGGCCGGGCTCTCCGTTGGTCTGTCGCTCAGCGATCCGGTGGCGGCGCGCATGCTGGGCTGGCTGACCGCATGGATCGGCGGTGCGGCGCTCAGCCTGGGCGTGGCCTATTGCTGGTCCCGATCCGGGGCGAGCAAGAAAGTCGCGCAACTGTCCGAGACCGTCGAGGCGTTCACCGTGGCCGAAGATCTGGTCAGCGATCTGCCGCAGGACGAGAATGAAGCCTGGATGTGGGCCGCTGATCTGATGGCGGAGCGGTTTGAGGCGGATCTCGCCTCCGATCGTGAGGCGGAGACCGTGCGCAAAGCCGGCGAGGAGCCCGAACCGCGCAAGAGCAAGACCGGCTGAGACTTGGCGCTGAGACGCGGGGTTGCGACCTGCGCGGCTCATCTCCCCCGGCTCCACCCACGGCGCATACCCAAAACCCGCGATAGGCGCACGGCCAACGCGACGGAGGTATAGACCGCATAGCCGAGCGGGGCTGTCAGAAACAGGCGTCGATGATCGGCACCGGTCACCGGGCGTTTGTCTTCGTTCTTGAGGAGATGCGGGTAGGTCTCGGCAATCTCGCGCACCCCATCATCCTGGCGCAGACGGACCCGCACCAGGGTCGCGAAGCCTTCGACCATGGGCCAGAGAAAATGCGGCGCCACGGCGATCCGCTCGGATGGTGCAAACAGCAATCGGACATAACCGTCATCGGCGATGATCTTCGGAAATTCCTGCCAGCGGGCGCGGCCCGGGCCGTTCACCGCAAAGAGACCCGCCCCCGGCACTGTCTCGGCCATGAAGGGCAGGCGCATCCAGATCTGGGCATACCGTCGCGTGATCCAACTCGCTGCCGGCGCGACCTTCAGGGTGCCGCTGGCATAAACCGGGTCTTCTCGGTCCAACACTTTGGCCAGGGCGGCCAGGAGCGGAGGGCTCAGCACGATATCAGCGTCGAGATAGAGTCGGTTCTCCCCCTCCGCCACCGCATCGGCGCGGTTGAGCGCGTTCGGCTTTCCTCCCTCGGCGATGTCGAGCAGCTTGAAAGGCCAGCCTTTGGCGTCGAACCGTTCGGCAAAACTGTGGGCGAGTGCGACTGTTCCATCGGTGCAGGCATTGGCGGCGACGATCACCTCGACGGGGAGCCCAACCTCCTGCTGCGCGAGGAGCGAGTCGAGGCAGGGGCCGAGATAGGCCTCCTCGTTATTCGCCGGAATGAGAATACTCAGCATTATCCGCCGCTGGGCAGGATCGTGCTGCGAATGGCGGCGATCAGGGTGTCCTCGGCATAGGGGCCGAGCGAGGGCGCGGTAGCTTTTTGGCCGAGCGCGTCGAGCGCTGGGGCGACATCCTCGGCCTCGTTGGCCACGGCGATCCCTGGGCGGGTGCCGAACCGGTCGGCTGTAGCGATCTGGTGGTCGTTGCGCTGCTCGCCCAGATCGGCCCGGCGTGGCATGATCAAAAGCGGCTTGCCGCGGGTCAAAGCGCCGATGATCGTGCCCATCCCGGCATGCGCAACCACCGTTGGCGCTGCTTCATAGCGGGCCTCGAACTCCTCGGGCGCCAGGCGGGCGACCCATTCGATATGTCTCGGCCGGTAGTTTTCGGGTCCGAGATCCGAGATCTGGCCGAAGACCTGCTGGCCGGTCGCGCCTGCCCAATCATCCACCGCGGTGACCAGCCGGTCGAATGGAAGCTGAGTGCCGACGGTAAGGAAGATCACATCACCGCTCCGCGATACTCCGGCCCCCGTCCCGCCTCGGCCCCGGCGGCGCCGGTCAGATGCGGCCATTGCGTGAGCCAGAGATCGGCATGGCGCCCGGCGATCCGGCCCGAGAGCGAGAGCTCCTCGGCATTCGCAATCGAGTCGATCCAGATCGTGCGCGCACCGATGAGCCGCCCGAGCCGAAGCGCGAAATAACCCGGCGCCGCGCCTGTCGAGACCACCGCCTGCGGGCGCAGCCGCAGCATGAGCCAGATCAGCGTCAGCAATTGCCAAAGCAGCCGGAGCTTTTGCCAGCGATTGGCATCGGGGATCACATGGAAGCCTGCCTCCGGCTCGGCCTCCAACTCGATGCCATATCCCGGCTCGGTGGTGACATAGTGGATTTCGCAGCCCTGCCAGGCCGGGCGGAGGCGGCGAAGCTCCACCCAATGCCCGCCGCCCGAGGCGATCGCCATCACGCGAATCTGCAGGCTGGTCTTCTCTGGTGACATTCAGGACATGCTCCCCGGATTGCCCAGGCATGCATAACGACGCATGAGGATTTGCCAAGCGCTCAGATCGTCGCCGCCTGCCGCAGCGCCTGTCCCGATCCAGGACAGCCATTCGAGGACACATCTTCGTCATTTGCCCCCGAATGATCCATATTGTGCAATTGCACATAAGCCGTGCTATTGTGAGCGTGGTGACGGGGTGTGGAGCGGCGGCTGTCTGAGACGCCATCTTAACGCCGCATGGAGCAGAGTGGATGTGACGGCGAGCCGGACCCGGCGCTGCCGCCACAAAGCTTTCGACGAGGAGCATGTGCGCAGATGACCGTGTCTGTCGATACCTTTCGTGGAAGCCGGAAGCCGAGCATGGGCACCGGCAAATCGGATTTTCTCTCGCAATTGCCTGGCCCGGTTCTGTTCTTTCTGTCCTGTGCCCTGGCGGTTCTGTGCTTTCACGAGGGGATGGCAGCGCTTTGGGTGGCCTGGCAGGTGCCGGAATATAGCCACGGGCCGCTGATTCCGGTCATTTCCGGCTATCTTTTCCTGCGCCAGCTCAAAACCGTGCCTGGACATCAGGGGCCCGTGGTTGATCGTTGGCCCGGTGTTCTCGTCCTTATGGCGGCACTTATGCTGGGCATGCTGGGCAATATCACCCAGATCGAGAAGCTGGTGGGCTTGGCGATCATTATTTGGTCCGGCGGCATGGTGCTTGTCAGTTTCGGCTGGGCGCGGGGCAAGCAGTTCTGGCCGCCGGTGCTGCACTTGGCCTTCATGCTGCCGCTGCCCTTCTTCCTCTATTGGAAGACTTCCATCGCGCTGCAGCTGATTTCGTCGGAGATCGGGGTGGCAGTGATTCGGTTGATGGAGATCCCGGTCTTCCTTGACGGGAATATCATCGATCTCGGCACCTATAAGCTGCATGTGGCCGAGGCGTGCTCGGGTCTGCGCTATCTCTTCCCGGTGATGAGTTTCACCTATATTTTTGCGGTCCTCTACCAGGGTTCCTACTGGCATAAGGGGATCCTGCTGCTGTCGGCGATCCCGATTGCGATCCTGATGAATTCGCTCCGCGTCGGCATTATCGGGGTCCTGGTCGATGCCTATGGGATCGAGATGGCTGAGGGCTTCATGCATTACTTCCAGGGCTGGGCAGTGTTCATCTGCTGCATCCTGCTGATGGTCGGTCTGGCCCGGGTGCTGCAGCGCCTGGCCGGCGACCGCCGCAGCCTGGCCGAGGTGCTGGATGTGGATACGAGCGGCCTGGGCGCGCAGATGGCGCGGGTGCGCGACATCCGCCCCTCCGGCGCTCTGATCGGCGCCTTGGGGGTTTTTGCACTGGCGGGGGCGCTCTGGAGCCCGCTGAGCCAGCCCGAAGCCAGAGAGATCGACCGTGATCCCTTCGTGCTCTTCCCCGAGCGGCTGGGCGGCTGGTCGAGCCATGCCCGCCAGGAACTTCCGGCCGACATCACGGCGGCACTGCGTGCAGATGACTATCTCTCGGCGGCTTACTTCCGCGAGGGAGCTCGGGCGCCGGTCGATCTCTTCGTCGCCTGGTACCGCAATCAGAGCACAGCGGACGGTATCCACTCGCCCGAGGTTTGCATTCCTGCGGGTGGCTGGGAGATGTCGGAGATCGAAGTGACTGAGATCCCGCTGACGGTCTCTGGCGAAAACATTACGGTTCCGGTCAATCGCGCTATCATTCAGAAAGGTTTGTCGCGTCAACTGGTCTATTACTGGTTCGATCAGAGCGGGCGGCGCATGACCTCGGATTATGCGGCGAAGCTTTATGTGCTATGGGACGCGCTGGAAACCGGTCGGACAGATGGCGCCCTGGTGCGTCTGGTAACGCCGATCACGCCGTCCGAGTCGATCGCATCCGCCGATGCACGGCTCCAGGAGATGATGGCCGAGACCCTGCCTGTGCTGGACGGGTTCATCGGCACCCGCGAAGGCGGGTAAGGAGCAGATAGGGCGCCACGTCAGTCGGCAGCCAAAAGGACCGACCGGCGCGAGCCGGCGCGAAGGAGGCGAACATGGAACAGGCGCAAGCGATCCGCGAGATTGTCGGCATGGCCCGTCGTCGGATCGGTATTTTGATCGGCGTAGCGATCTTCGGCGTCATCGCGTCGGGTTTCACCGCCTATATCCTGCCGCCAGTCTATCAATCCAGCGCCCGTATCCTGGTCGAAAGCCAGAAGATCCCTGCAGCTCTTGCTCGTTCGACCGTCACCGCCTCGGCGGCGGAAAGGGTGCAATTGATCAAGCAGCGTCTGATGACACGGGACAATTTGGTCCAGGTGATCGAGGATCTTGGCCTGTTTCTGGACCGCGAGGATCTTTCGGTCTCCGAACAGATCGAGATACTGCGTGATGCGACGGTGATCCGGCCAATCGCGGTTTCGCGCAAACGCGCCCGGCGCGGAAACAACCGCAGGATCTCGGCCTTCGTGATCCGGGTATCCTTCAACAATCCCGGCCAGGCGGCCAAGATCGCGAATGAGTTCGTGACCACGGTCCTCGATCAAAACCTGAGGGCCAGGACAGAAAGGGCCTCGGAAACGCTGGACTTTTTCCAGCAGGAGGAAGACCGGCTGAGCACGCAGCTCGCCTCGATCGAATCCGAGATTACACAATTCAAGCAGGACAACGCCGGGGCTCTGCCCGAGAGTCTTGATTTTCGCCGCTCGGAAATCGCCCGGCTGGCAAATTCTGACCTGCAACTCGACCGGCGGATCCTCGAGCTTGAGGAAGAGCGCGGGGGGCTGGAGGAGCGGCTGGAGAAGATCTCAGAAGGCAGCGGACCGCCGCCGGATTCGAACAAGGGTCGCCAGCTTCAGAAGATGGAGAACTTGCTGGTTCAAAAGCTCGCGATCTTCTCGGAAAACCACCGGGATGTCCGTCGCCTGCGCGCCCAGATTGAAGCATTGCAGGCCGAGAGTGCGGTCGAGGAGCCTTCTGCCGATCCCGCAGAAGCCCGTTCCGCGCGCAAAGGCGAAGTCGAGCGGCGGATCGCCCTTCTCGACACCCAGATCACCCTGCTGAACGACCAGAAGGGCGAAATCGAGAAGAAGCGCAAGCGCTATGAGGAATCGATCCAGCGGACGCCAAACATCGAAATGGCGCTACGCGGCTACTATCGCAAACATGACGACACTCAGGACCAACTCAAGGAAATCGTCCGCAAACGCGCCTCCGCCGAAACTGGTGAGCGATTGGAAGTCAATCAACAGGCTGAACGCTTCGAAGTGATCGAGAACGCCACGGCGCCCGAGAAGCCGGTCTCACCCAACCGGCGCAAGATCCTGGCGCTCGGCAGTGGGGTCAGCCTGGGACTGGCGGTCGCGCTCGCCTTCCTGGTCGAACTGATGAACCCCGCGATCCGCACCGCCGCTCAGATGGAGCGCCAGCTTGATCTGCGCCCGGTGGCGACGATCCCCTATATCCTGACGGCGGCCGAGCGTCGGCGCCGGCGCTTCTGGACCGTCACCTTGGCGATCATCGTTCTGGCAGGCTTCCCTTTGCTGCTCTATGGCGTCGATCAGCATTACCTGCCGCTGGAACTGATGGGTCAGCGCGTGGCCGAGCGCACCGGGCTCGACGAGGTGATCCGGATGATCGAGGCGCGGTTCTGACCTTCCGCCCCGCATACCGCCTGAGCTGCGAAGCACGTCTCAATATGGGACGGTCTCGGCTGCGGTTGGCCTTGGCGGCGCAGAACACCCGCCGCTTAGGCGCCGGATCGGGACGGCTGGCTGCGATTTTGCGCCCTCCCGCCGTGCAGTCTATACTGAAGGCGGCACAGCAGCGGGTACAGCGTGCCGGTCTGGCGCCGCGGCATGGGGAGCCGCAGGCGCTGTGGGGCAGCGGAGTAGGCAGCGCATAATGTACGAGAATTTCTACGGCCTGAAGACCCGCCCCTTCCAAGTGGTGCCAGACCCGGCGTTTATGTACTGGTCTGAAGCGCATCTGATGACCTTTACCATGCTGCGCTATGGCATCCTCAGCGCCTCGCCGCTGACGGTGATCACCGGCGATGTTGGGGCGGGCAAGACAACGCTTCTGCGCCAGCTTTTGGAGGAGTTCCCAGACGATCTGGTGGCGGGTCTGGTGTCGAACATCCAGTCCGGCAAGGGCGAGTTGCTGGAATGGGCGCTGATGGCCTTCGAGCAACCCTATCACGGGCTCAGCCATGTCGAGCGCTATGACAAATTCCAGCGTTTCGTGGTCGAGACCTATGCCAGCGGCAAGCAGGTCACCCTGATCGTTGACGAGGCACAGAATCTCGGGGTCGAGCAGCTCGAAGAGCTTCGCATGCTGTCCAACATCAATGCCGAGAAAGATCAGCTTTTGCAGATCATCCTGGTCGGTCAGCCGGAACTGCGCGAATTGCTTGCCCGGCCGGAGCTGCGGCAGTTCTCGCAGCGGATCTCCTCGGATTTCCATCTCGGATCGCTGACCGCCGACGAGGTCTATAAATACATCGAGCGCCGTCTCGCTGTGGCAGGGGCTGAGTGGGAGGTCTTCCCGCAACCGACCTGCGATCTGATCTATCATGCCACCCAGGGTGTGCCGCGGTTGATCAATGTGCTGTGCGATCTCTGCCTGGTCTATGGCTTCTCGGGCGACCGCCAGGTGATCGACGAGGATATCCTTCGCGAGCTGATGTCTAGCATGGAGCGCAACGGCATCTTCAACCAGTTTACCCCACTAGGCGCCACGCCCAAACTGGTCGATACCGGCGGCCCGCATCCCGAACCGGGGGCACAGACTCAGATCCGCCGCCCGAAGATCAGCGAGCAAGCGCTGGATGCGATGGACGACATCCAAGGCGATGGCTATGACGATACGCCCCTGCGCGGGCGCACCTAAACCCAAGGTCAAGAAAAGAAGGTACGGGGTGACAGCCCATACCTTCGACCCTATCTCTGCCCATCAAGGGCCATTTTGACCCAGCGCTTCGGCGCAAGAGCAACCGAAAGAGGACCCGGCCCAATGGTAGAGCGCCTTAAGATCGCCATCCAAAAGGCCCGCGCACTGCGCGAGCAGGTACATGCCGACCCCGATACGCCAGAGGCGCCGACCTGGTCGCCCGCCGAACGCGCGGCCGGGCGGGTCGATGCGTCCTGGGAAGCGTTGGAGGAGATCGAGTTCGATCCAGAGCATCTGGAACGCAACCGGGTGATCAGCCACGCCAAGAACGAACCGGCCTATGTCGCCTTCGACGTTCTGCGTACGCGGATCCTGCGCGTATTCCGCAAACATGGCTGGACCCGGCTGGGTATCACCTCGGCCACCAAGAGCTGTGGCAAAACCTTCGCCTCGACCAATCTGGCGCTGAGTATGTCGCGCCAGCAGAACAGCCGCACGATCCTTTTCGACATGGATTTGCGCGTGCCCAATGTTTCCCGGGTTCTGGGGATCAAACGGCCCGAGCCTGCGCGCTGGTTCCTTAATGGCGATATTTCGGCGGACAAGTTCCTCCGCCGCTCGGGCCATAACTTGGCCCTTGGGCTGAATGCCGAACGGGTGCGCGACTCAGCCGAGCTGATCCTCGACCCCTGCGTGCCCAAGGCACTGAATGAGATGTACGAGACCTATCAGCCCGATGTGGTGATCTATGACTTGCCGCCGATGCTGGCCTGCGATGATGTAATCGGCTTTGTCCCTCAGGTGGATTGCGTGCTTTTGGTAGTGGGTGGCGGGCATACGAAATCCTCGGAGGTTAGCGAGTGTGAGCGGCTGCTCTCCGAGCAGACCCATCTCCTCGGCGTGCTGCTGAACAAGGCGGAAGACCCCGATCCGAGCAAATACGGCTATGGCTATTACTGATCCGAAGCGGCATCGCCCTCGATGACTTTCACAACCGCCTGCAACCCGCTGAATTAGATTAAAAAAAGAGAAGTCGACGCGGCGGGAAAGAAACGCTAGGATATCAAAAAGCCTGTATAGAACGGTCGAGCGGACGAGGGACATGATGCGGTATCTGGGGAATGCATCGCGGCATGCGGTCAGCAAACGGATCGGCGCGGGGCTTTTGGCCCTGGCCATCGGGGCGATTGCACCGGCCACTGCACAAGAGGTGACGATCGAGCAGGAAGATCTCGACCTGCCTTTGGATGTCACCGAACAGGAATTGCCGCCAGAGGAATACCGCATCCGCAACGGCGATCAGCTCCAAATCATCGTGTTAGAGGACCCCGAGCTGAGCCGGGGCGCTCTGGTGCGCCCGGATGGCAGAATCAACATTCCGATCGCAGGCACAATCGATGCCGAGGGCCGCACTCCGACCGAGTTGCAGGAGACGATCCGCAGCCGTCTGAGCGGGAATTTCATCGAACCGCCCACCGTGACCGTCGCACCGACCAATATCGTCCCGCTGCCTCAGGGCACGCGTCAGGCGGTCGGGCGCAACCAATTCTATATCGTCGGCGAAGTGCCCCGGCCCGGCCGCTATGCCTTTACCGATGAACGCCCGGTAAGCATACTTCAAGCCATCACCATGGCGGGCGGCGTCGGCCCCTTCGCCGCCACCACTCGGATCCAGATCCGCGAGGTGATCGACGATGTCGAGACCCTGCGCCTGTTCGACTATGACCGGGTGCTGGATGGTGAGCTTCGACCGAGCCAGGATCTGGCAGTTCTAACGAATGGGACGGTCATCATCGTTCCCGAACGCGGCCTGTTCGAATAAGGACCCGAGCGATGGCGCGCGCAGCCCCCGGCTCTCCGCCCTGGCGGAGCGCTATCGGCGTTGCTCTAGCGCTGGGCCTGGCGGTCTCGACCTTCTCGCAGAAAAGCGTCGCGCAGGAAATCACCGGCATTGATGCGGGTATCGCCGACGGCACCATCGATATCGAAGACGAGCGTCAGGTCGAGATCGATACCAGCGAACCCCCCGCCGCCTCAGGCGCCTTCGGCCCGGGCATTGTCTGGAGCTGGCGCGGCCGGCTCAATCAGCGCTTCGAAGTCGACACCAATCGCGGCCTCAGGGTGAACAGCAACGGGACCGTCTATGGTTCGCGGACCACGGTGCGCAACACCTTGGTGGCGCGCACCAAGCGCACGAGGCTGACCACTTCGCTCGGGGTGACCGGCATTGCCTTTGCGGGCAATGAGCAGGCCGAGGAACTGGCCAGAATCGACCCGAGGCTGGTGGTCGATCTGCGTTATGACGGCAAACGCTATGACATCCGCGGCCGGATCGACGGTTCCATCGACTCGACCTCATTCACTCAGGAGGAGGAAACCGGAAACACCGATGACGAAACTCAGCAGATCACGGTCAATTACGACGCCGAAATCGGCTTTCGGGTCGACAAGCTGAACACATTGGTCCTGGGGGTGGACGGCCGGGTTGTGGATTTCCTGGAAAGCGCCGACACTCTCAACCCCAATCGCTCGATCCGCCTGACCGCGGGCAGCCTGCACGCGCTCAGCGACGTGACCTCGCTGCGTTTCACCGGAGCGATCCGCTATTTCGAGGCCGATAACAACGCCAATACCAGAAGCCAGACTTTCAGCTTCGGCTCGGCGCTGAACCATAACCGCACTTCGCGTCACCGGCTGGCACTGAATGCTGGCGTCACCATGGTGCGCCGTCAGACCGATGCCAATCAGGAGACGTTTGTCGGTGCGGTGGGGGGTGCTGGTTTCAACTATCGCGGCAATAGCTACAATGCCGGGCTCAACCTGCTGCAGCGGGTCGAGCCAACTGCGGCGGGAGAGTTGCAATCCTTCACCCGGCTGGTCGGAAGCGTTGGCTTTCGGGTCGCCCCGCAACAGCGGCTCTCGGCGAACCTGGCGGTCAGCCGGCGTGCGCGTTTCGACGATGATGCCGATGCGGATGTGGCGCGTACCGTGGTTCGGTTCGGCCCGCGTTATACGTTCAACCTGACGCCGGATACGCGGGTCAATCTGGGCTACTCATTCCGTTACAGCACCGCGGATGAGAGCGCGATCGGCCATCGGGTGTTCCTTGGCATTTCACGGCGGTTGACCTTCTCGCCATGATTCGCGGCGATCCTCGGCCACGGCGCCATAAACAGGTCGATCTCAGGCGCCTGTGACAACGGGACCCGAGGGTGGGCCATCGCTTGGGTCTTCTTTTCAAAGGGCGAATCTCGTGTCTCGTTCATTCCGTGGTATAAGATGCAGGTGCAATGTCGTGATGCTTGCGGCGGGTGGTTCAACCCGTCCACGCCATGCGTAAGGGGCTTGAGCCGATGAAAACCATGTTCCACTTGGGCACGATCCGCCTGCGCGCGCTTTTCCGCGCGCCGCTGATCCCGTTGCTGGCGCTCCTCCTTCTGGCGGCGTGCGACAGTATCGAGGAACGGGTTCAGGGGCATTACGAGCGCGGCATGGAGTTGCTGGCAGCGGGTGAGGAGAACAAGGCCATCCTCGAATTCCGCAACGCGCTGAAGCTCGACGACACCCATGTGCCCTCGCATTTCGAGCTCGGGTTGATCCAAGAGGCTAAGGGGAATGTCCGCCCCGCCTTCCGTCGCTTTACGACGGTGATCGAGATCGAGCCGAACCATATCGAGGCGCGGATCAAGACCCTGCGTTACTTCCTGTTGGTCAATCAGCTCGACGATGCCGAGGACACGCTCGACGTGCTGCTGGGCTTCGCGCCAGACAATGCCGAGGCCTATGCGCTAGAAGGCGCCCTGTCCATGAAGCTCGAGGATCTCGAGCGCGCCGATAAGGCGATTGCCCGGGCTGAGGAACTGGATCCGGTAAGCCTCGATGCCGCCCTGATGCGCGCCAGCTACCACTATGAGACCGGCGATCAATCGGCCGCGCTGGACCGGGTGAACCAGGCGCTGGAGGTGATGCCGGGCGAGATGCCGCTGCATATCATGAAGCTGCAAATCCTAAATCGCCTCGACAACCCGGCCGCGATGGGCGTGCAACTGGCCGAGATGGTCCAACTTTTCCCCGATACCGAACGGTTCCGCCGCCAGCGTGCGCAATGGGCGATTTCGAACGACCGGTTAGACATCGCTGAGGATGAGCTGCGTAACCTGGTTAAGCCGAATGCGCGGGACCTTACTCCGCTCTACGATCTCATCCGCTTCATGCGCCGGTTCCGAGACGAGGATGCCGCGAGGGCGGAGATCACCCGGATGATCGGCGAAGCGCGACGGCCCTTCCGCTTCCAGCTTCTGCGCGCGCAATTCGATGTCGAGACCGGCAAAACGGACCAAGCGGTCGCCGATCTGCGCGCATTGATCGACAGCTCCGGCGAGAATGCCAACCGTGCGCGCACCGTGCTTGCCCGGCTGTTGCTGGCTGAGGGTGAGCGAGACGAAGCCTACCTCCTCGTCGATGAGGTGCTGGCCGACGATCCGACCGATGTTGATGCCCTGGTCATGCTGGTCGCGCGGCAGGTTGGAGAGAACCAGCTCGAATTGGCCATCACCACGGTCCGCGCCGGGCTGAAGGAAGCCCCCGACGATGTGCGGCTGTTGCTGCTCGCCGGCCGCGCGCAAGAGCTTTCGGGGAATCTCGATCTAGCCAATGATAGGCTGGCCAGTGCGGTGCGCGCGGCCTCCTACGACCCCGAGACGGTCGAGCGCTATGTGCAGTTCCTGCTCCGTTCGGTCCGTTTTACCGCCGCTGAGACCGTCCTCTCCGAAGCAATCCGGCGCAATCCGACCGAGGCGCAATTGCTGGATCTTCTTGGGTTTACCCGCCTGCGCCTGCAAAACTGGCTGGGCGCCGAAGAGGCGGCCAGGGCGCTTGAGGGGCTCGACCCCGAGCGGGCGCGGCAATTGAAGGCGGCGATCCTGATCGGGCAGGAACGTTTCGACGAAGGCGCCAGCCTGCTCCGCGATCTGCCTTCGGAGGAGAACCGCCGCGCCGCCTCGATCACCGCGCTGGTGCAGACCTATATGCGCGACGGTCAAGTCGATGAGGCGATTTCCTTCCTCGAAGGGCTTCTGGCTGAAGCGCCGGATAATCTCCAAGCCATCGGGCTGCGCGGCAATATCCATCTTGCCAGTGGCGAGTTGGAGGAGGCCGAGGCGAAATTCCGGGCGATCCTGGCCGCCGATCCCGCCAATGGCGGCGCCCACTCGGCTCTGGCGCGGCTCTTTGTGGCGCGCGGCGAAACCGAAGCGGCTGAACGGCAGATCCTGACCGGCCTCGATCTGTCGCCCGACAACCTGATCCTGCTGGCCAGATTGGCGCAGTATCGCGAGAGCCAGGGCCGTTTTAACGAGGCGATCGACACTTACGAGCGGCTCTACGAGCGGGTGCCGGATTCGCTCCTGGTTGCCAACAATCTCGCCAGTCTGTTGTCCGACCACCGGGCCGACGACACTGCCTCAGTCGAGCGCGCCTATACGATTGCCAGCCGCCTGCGACCCTCGGACCTGCCGCAATATCGCGACACTTATGGTTGGACCCGGTATCTCAAGGGGGAATACGACGTAGCACTCGAGCGGATCGAGCCGGTGGCGGTTGCGCTGCCAAACAATCCTTGGGTGCAGTATCACCTTGGCATGGTGCAGGCCGCGCTGAACCAGCCGGATGCGGCGCGGAACAATCTCGAACGGGCCCTGGAGCTGGCCGAAGGCAGGCCCTTTCCGCCCGCGACCACGATCCGCGAAACCCTGGCCAGCCTGGTCGGTCAGTAACCAGGATGGCGGATCCGACCCCCGGGGCCGCCGAGGGCCGGGCGCAGCCGGTGCTGATCCACGGGCTGGGCAGGTCGGGCACGTCCTGGCTGATGAAAATCTTCGACCATCACCCGATGGTGTTCGCCTCGCACGAGCCCGAACGCTTCGTGCCCGCCCCACGCTTGGAGGAAGCGGTTGACGGCACTGAGGAAGCGGCGGCAGCACGGGCTTATCTCGACACGCTCTTCGCCGCCCGGCCGCTGCGCTCGATGCGCAAACGTCCGATCCGGCGCAAGGCCTATCGGTCGCGTATGGGGCACGAGCTGCGCCGGGGCCTGCTCTATGGGCTGAGTGCTTTGGAGCGGGTCTTGCCCGGCGATGCCCCGCTCTCCGCCGTCGAAGTGCCGGATCTCGCCGATCTGTCACGAGCCGCGATGGTGGTGAAATCGGTTTCGCATCAATGGCTGCTCGACCGGGTTATGCCCCACGTGCCAGATGTGAGGCTGATCTATCTGATCCGCCATCCATGCGGAAACGTGCATTCCAATCTTCAAGGCCAAAGCCTCAGCGCGATGCAGCAGCAATACCTGCCGGCCCGGGCGGATCTCGACCGGCTTTACCGGTTCGACAAACCGGCGGCCGAACTGACCGAGTCAGATTTCGATCAGCTCGAAATCCTCGCTTATCGCTGGGCGGTCGTGAATGACCGGATCTGTCGGGCGTTGGCCGGGCGCGAGAATGTGCGGATCTTGCGTTATGAGGATCTCTGCGCCGATCCGATCGGGCAGGCGCGGGATCTGTTCGCTTGGACGGGGCTGGACTGGGACCCGGCCTGCGATGCGTTCCTCACCGCCTCGCTGGTGGCTGAGGGCGATGCCGATGGCTATCATGATCTGACCCGTAACCCCCAGGTGGCTGCGGTGAAATGGCAATCGGAAATGCCCGCTGAGCAGATTGCCCGGGTGTTGGAAATCGCCCGTCCTTCGGCCGCTTTCGCCCTGTTCGATGAGACAAATGTCCAAGCGCGCTCGGCCTAGAGGACAGTTGCTAGAGAATTGCCGCTAAAGAACGGTGCGCGGTTTGCGGGGCCGATCGGTGGCTGTTTTACCCGCCGGTTCCGGTGCTTTGGCCGGTCCCTCCGCACGCAGTTTCTCGCAATGGCCAAGCAAAGCGCCACCGATCAGCATGGTCATCATCGGCAGGGTCGAGTTCGGCAGGAACTCCACCATATTGATCGCGACCAGCAGGCTCAGCCCAGAAGTGATCGGCGAGAGATTGGCGGCGATCGCCGGATCGCTGGTCAATCTGAGCAATGCGAATACCGGGATCGCCAACAACCCGAAGAAGCCGATGAACCCGACCCAGCCATAGGTGCCGAACAACACGATCCAGCGCCCATCGGTCACCGAGACATCCTTACCGCGGATGTTGTAGACCCGGCTCCGCCCCCAGCCGCCCCAGCCGAAGACCGGGCGCAGCTTCGCCCGGTCGAGCAGGATATCCTCATTGTCGAACCGGTCCTGCAGCGAGTCCGCGCGGTCGACATCGATTGCCCGTGCGACCGAGAGGATCGGGCCGACCGGGAACAGATCCGCCCCCCTCAGCATCGGATAGGCCAGGGACATCGCCACCAGCAGAGCGGCGACCCTCACCTGGTTTTTCGGCGAGAGCAACATGACCACTGGCAGCAGGAACAGGCAGTAGATCAGGCTCGCCAGGCTTTTGCAGAGCACGAGGACCACGGTCATATAAGCCGCCGCCACGCCATAGAGTTGGCGCCGCTTTACATCGGTCGCACGCCATATGATCGCCGCAGAAATCGCCACGCTCATGGTGAAGAAAGCGACCCATAACCCGTGGCGCAGGAAGACCACCGGGCGGAAGCCTCCATCGCGGATTTGTTGCAGGAAGCTGTGCGGGAAGAAGCCATAGATCTTGATATGAAGCTGCGGGCTCAGCCGTACTTCAATCAGGATCAAGAGCGAATAAACTAGCCCGGCCCAGAGCATCGCCATCAGGATCTCGCGCTGCTGATCAACCTGGGTGAGGAAGCTCCGCGCAACCAGAAAGGGGATGAGCAGGAAGAAGGACTCGGTCGCCCAAGAGATTGCATCGAAAGGCTCCGTCCCTCGGATCGGACGTGGCCCGGCGAAATAGGAGTCTCCGTTGTAATAGACCGTAAAAAACGGCCCGAGCAGGACCAGCAAGATGCAGATCTTCGCCAAATTGCTGCGCGGGATCAGCTTCAGCGAGTGGTTCGGCAGCAGCATCACAAAGGCCAAAAGCGTGACATTGGGCACCGAAATCCGGTCGAGCGCTGGCAGCCCCGGCAGGTCGATGGCGAAGGAGGAGGGCATGAACAGGAACGGAAACACCACCGACCAGATGATCGCCTTCTCGAATCGCTGGCTGAAGAACAGCCAGGCTGCAATCACCGGCCAGCCGAGCAGCATTATAAAGGCGAGCATTGAGGGCATTGGCAGAGCCTCGCGTCCGATCAGAGCCAGTCTAGTCCAGGATCCGCGCCCATCCAAACGCCATTCTTCTCAATTGCATCCTAATACCTCGATCACAGCTTGGTGCCTGAAGCGATCGGCGGCGGCGGATGCTGCGTTGAGTGCTATAGTCTCGAAGATGCGCGGGTCCCGACCCGGCAAACCGGTGGAGCGGATGATCATGCGCCTTGTCGAACGGATGGCCCTGATGGCCTCTCTGATCTGTCTCGCGACCTGGATGGGCGGGATGGCGGCGGCGGCCGACCGGGCGCATTTCCGGATCCTCGATGAAGCGGTATCTGCCGATCAGGGCCCGTTCTCGGCGACCATCCAGGGGATCGGCAATGGTGCCGAGATGATCCGAGACGGCTCGGGCTTCGAGCCGATCGTGTTTCGCAATTGGTTCCTGGCAACCGAAGGCGCACCAGACCGCGTGGTGGCCGATGCCAACGATATCACGATCTGGGATCAGCTCCGCGACGGAGCCTTGGACGGTGCCGAGGTCAGAGTTTACCGCATCGAGAATGGCGCGTTCCGCCTGATCCGCCGTGATCGGATCCCCGAAGGTGGTTATCACGCAAGCGGCTGGGTGCGCGAGACCCCGCTCGGCCGCGTTATCTCGGTGCGCACGACCCAATATATCCACTCCTTCGAGGACTGGAACCGGCCCAAGGCCGAGTCCTGGTATGCCGTCCGCGCGGTCGACCCATGGGGCCGGATGTCACCAGTCTCGAACGCGGTGAAGGTGGTCAGCCCCGAACAGATACCCCGCAAGAAGGTCGAGCGGCGGCGCCTGATGGGCTTCGAGGCGAGGCGCGGCCGGGGCAGCGGCGAGGCGCCGTCAGCGCCTGGTAATCTGCGTGGCAAACTGCAGGAGCGCGGGCATGTCGCACTCTCCTGGGATCCGGTGAAGGGGGCGGCAGGCTATCTGCTCTTCCGCTCGGATACTGCGCCAAATCGCCAGAAGGGGTTCGGGTTCGATCTGGCCGAGGGCCGCGATGGAGCGGCGATCCGCCGGGGCGATCTGGTGCTGGTCTCGAAACAGTTGACCGATTTTGATCGCCGCGAGCTGCTCAGCAACAGGGTCTGGAATGCCCGCGGTCCGGCGCGTTTGTTCCTGCCCCAGACGGTGAAGCAATGGCCGGATGAGGCCCCCGGCGTTCGCTGGCGCCTGGCCGCGCATGACGCCGGAACTCCGGTCGAGCAGGCCGGGCAAACCTATCTGGCGCTCAATCTCGCGCGCCGCGGCAAGATACGTCTCGGGACCGCGATCAGCAGTGGAACGGCGCAGCAATACTATCCGGTGCTCAAGCCCGGCGTGGTCCATCGCGCCGAGGTCTGGTTGCGCGCCAATCGCGGCATGACGGTGACGCTGGAATTCGGAGGCTTTCACCGCGACGGCCCGCGGCCGATCCCGGCGAAGCGCTTTCGGATCGGTCCGGAATGGCGCAAATACACCTATGATTTCCACGCAAGGGCGCTGGACCCGACCCGGAAACCGGGTCAGATCTGGCTCAATCTGGACGGTCCCGGCGAGGTGGGGGTGGACAATTTCCGGGTCTACCGGGCCGATACGCCCTATCTCGACCTGTTGCCCGAGGAATACGAGCGTCTCGCACGCTCGGGCATCGGCGTGTTGCGCACCCATGCGACGGTGAAGACCCGCCAGCGGAGCTATGATCTCGGCCAGCTCACCGATCCGGGCGGGCTGCCGAGCGGGATCGAACATCAGAACAGTCTGCCCCAGATGCTCGGGTTTATGGAAAAGGCTGGGGTCGATCCCTGGATCCAGATCGAGCCGCATTTCAGCCCGGAGGAATGGCAGGGCCTGATCGAGTACCTTGCCGCACCCTATGACCCGTCCAGAGACAGCCCCGAAAGCAAACCATGGGCCGCCAAACGCTATGCCCAGGGGCGCCGAGCGCCCTGGATCGATGCGTTCGACAAGATCTATTTCGAGCTCGCCAACGAGACCTGGAACACGAATTTCGGTCCCTGGATCTTTCAGAACATGCGCGACCAAGGGGCGGGAGAGAAGCTCGATCGCGCGACCGTCTATGGCCTGTTCCAATCCTATGTCTCGGCCGAGATGCGCAAGAGCCCCTATTGGCCCCGGATCGCGGACAAATGGGTCACCGTGATCGGCGGCTGGGAGGGGCGGGACTATGGCGCCAATGCCGCAAAGGCCGCCCCTGAGGCCGATATCATGACCATCGCCGCCTATCTCGGCGGCTGGGAAGCGCGGCAGAAGGCGCCGGAGGAGACGCCCGAGGGGTATTTCTCGATCATGACCCATGCGCTGCAACGCGCCGCGCCGGTGGCATCGATGCACAACAAGGAGGCCGCCGAGATCGCCGAGGCGCGCGGCAGGCCCTTGCAGCTTGGAACTTACGAGGCTGGCCCGGGCTATGTCCTGCCTGGCCTTGGCGGTTTGACGGTCACCCGCGAGCAATTGGTCTTGCAGGAGCGGATCATGAAAAGCCTCGCGGCTGGGACCGCCACGCTGGATGCTTTTCTCATGCGGGCGCGGGCAGGGTTCAGCTTGCAGAATTTTTTCGTATGGGGGCCGGGGCGGACCTGGCGGAGCCATGCTCACGACCATTTCGGTGGGCAGGAATATCCGATGTGGCAGCTCCTCTCGCTCTATAATCGCGAGGGCACCGGAGAGTTCCTGCGGGTCGGGTTTCGCGAAGTCCCGCGTGCGGATCTGGCTCAAGCCCCTCGCCGGATCGAGCGCGACGGCGCACCTCTGGTCGCTGCCTATGCCACGCGCCGGGGCGACCGGGTGGCGGTCTTCCTGCTGTCGCGCCGTATCCCGGGCGTGCCCCAAGGCTCGGACGGTGTGACCGATGTGGTGCTCGACTTGCCCTTCGACCGGGCCGAGAGGATCCGGCGCTTCAGCACCACAGGACGCTACAATCAGAACAATCTCAGGGCGGAGAATATCCGGATCGAGGAGACCACGCTGACAACGACCAATGGATTGAGCGAATTCCGGGCCGGGACACTCCCGCCCGGTCATACCCAGCTCTTCGTTTTCGAAGGCGTGCGCTGAGACCGATCAGATCTGCATCACCGCCCAGACGAAGACCGGATAGGCCAAGGCGCCGACCAGCGGCCATGGACCAGCCCGTCGCATCATTCCGGGATAGGCCAGCACCAGGAGGCACGAGAGCAAAGGCGCCACCGCGAATGCCAGGATCGCGCCGTCAAGGCCGAAGGGCTCAAACGCAAAATACACCGCCGCCGCCGCCGAGATCCCCGCCAAGCTTTGCACCAGCGCGACATAGCGGGAGTCTCCCAGGGCCACGATGAATTGACGCATCGGGAAGAACCCCATCAGCAGCAGACGAAACGCCAGCAGCGGTATGAAGGCCTTTGCCGGGGCATAAACCTCTGGATAGAGCAGATCGATCAAAAGCCCGCCGATCAGAGTCATGCCCAGATAGACCGCCAGTGTCAGCCCCCCGAATAACAGAGTTGCCCGGCGCAGGGCGGCATCGGTCCTTTGCGGTCGCTCCCGCATGATCTGAGCGAAGGAGGGTATGAAGATCGACTGCCCGATCCGTTGCAGCATCTGGGTGCCGATCTCGATCCAGACCATCGCGATGGCGTAGATCCCGAACAGGGTCTTGTCGATCAGCCCTCCAAGGATCAGCCGGTCGGAATAGGTGGCGAAGAATCCGCCGATCGCGGCGATCACCATCCAGCGGCCAAATTTCCAGAGTGCGCGGTTCTCCTCGGCGTCCCAAACCCAGCCCATGCGCGGCCCAGGCACGATCCAATGCGAGAGGATCAGCGAGGCGACCTCGCGCAGCACCATGCCGATCACCAGCGCCCAGACACTCTGGAGCATCAGCCCCAACGCCACCGTCACCAAAAGCCCGATGACCTGCCCGCCGATTTCCACTGCCATGAACCGGCCCAAGCGCATCTTGCGCTGGGCCAGCAGCATGCTGGCCGATTGCGCACCCTTGGCGATCAGCGCCAGCGACGAGACGATCAGCAGAAGCGGCAGCACTGGATCGGCATAGACGCTCTCGGGCGCGGCGAGACCTGGGGCGAACATCCAGATCCCCAAGGCGACCAGGATCAGGACCGACGCGATCAACAGCCCGCGCAGGATTTGCACCACCCATACCGTGCGCAGAAACCGCGGTTCTTCGCCTTTCTCCGAGCGCATTACGCTTTGCACGATCCCGACATCCGAGAGCAGCATCAGCCCGATATGCATCGCCCCAACCGTGGCCATCAGGCCGAAGGCTTCGGGCGCCAGGATCCGGACCATGATCAGATTGCCGATCAGGCGCAGCGGATAGCGCAGCCCCAACCCGATCACATTCCACATCGAGGCGGAGAGCGCCCGTTCGCGCAGATTCTCGGGCCGGCGGAGCAGGGCGTCGAGACGGCGGATCGGCATCACTTGTACTCGATCAACCGGGCGCGCCGCCGGGTCAGCCGTGCCCAGAGATAGCCGAGCGCGCCCTGTGCTTCGGGGAATTTCCCGAGCATACCAAAGAAGGCGCTCTCCCATCCCCATCGATCCCCGCCGCGTTTGCCCGCCATGCGCGCGATCTGTGCGGGATAGGCCAGCCACAGAAGCAGGCTCCAAGGCAGCCAGATCAGTCCCGCCACGGGCAAGATCACTCCCCAGGCCACAGCACGCAGGGTCCACCGCACGCCGTGACGTTCGGGCAGGTGGCCGTGAAGCGCGATCCCCTCGGCGGCGGCGAAGCCTGCGCGGCGGGTCCGGGTCCACCATTGGCCGAGCCTGGTGATCGCGGCGTCATGCAGCGTCATCTCGGCATCCAGCCGCCAAATCTCCCAGTCCTTCTGGCGCAGGCGCACGCAAAGCTCGGGTTCTTCGCCCGCGATCAGATCGTCGCGATACCCGCCCACCTGATCCAAGGCCGCCATCCGCATCATCGCATCTCCGCCGCAATACATCGCCAGGCCGATGGGCGTGTCCCATTCGCGGTCGATCAGTCGGTTATAGATGCTGGCCTCTGGGAATCGTTCCCGCCTGCGGCCACAGGCGACCGCAGCTTTGGGGTTTGCTGCGAGGAAGTCCCGAGCCGTGGCGATCCAGTCCGGTTGCAACGCGCAATCTCCATCGACGAATTGCACGTAATCGGGGCGGGGTGAGGCGGCGCGCAGCACCTCGAGCCCCGCATTGCGCGCCCGCGCTGCCGTGAAAGGCTGGGTCATATCCAGCGCGACAACCTTGGCGCCAGCTGCCTCCGCTGCCGCGACCGAGCCATCGGTAGAGCCGGAATCGACATAGATAATCTGTTCGGCAGCCCCGGCCATCGAGGCGAGGCAGCGGACCAGCCGCTCCCCCTCGTTGCGGCCGATGACAACGGCACCGATCACAGGGCGGATGCCTTTGCAGCGGCTTCCAGCGCGGCGTTGTCGGAGAAGATCTCGCGCAGGTCTGCGAAGTCGGCGCGGAAGATCTCGGCCAGTTCAGCGCGTTTGGCGGCGCTCAACTCGGGCCGGTCTTTCATCTGCAACCGCCCCTTTACCGCGTCGCGCAGCCCCTGCGGGACGAGAGTACGCCTGAGCCAAGTCGCAGCCGGATTATCGACCAGCAGATCGTAGAGCGCAAAGCGCCGGATCCGTTCAGCGGAGGCATTCATTTGCGCGCTTTGCTCCTGCCATCGGGGCGTGCCGGCAAAACCGATATGCGCCGCCACCCGGGCCAACTCCCCGTCCGGGTCGGCCTTGATCTGCTCCAAACTGCTGAGACAGACCGCCTCCGCGCCGAAATGCGCAATCCAGGGCCGGATCTGCATGGCATAGCGGGAATAGGCGACCAGTTCCGGATGCGCCTCGACGGCCTCGTCCAAGCTGCCCGCCATAACCCCCATCGTCCATTCATGGATGTAATGCGAGACCAGCCTGTCGAACGGGTCTCGGATGACATAGACGAGGCGCGGAGCTGTGGTTTCCTCGGCCAGCCGCGAGATTGTCTCGGGATAGGTTGGCAGCTTGGTGTAATGCGTGCTCGCTTCGCCGGTCAGATCGGAGCTTTCAGCCCCGGCATAGAGCCTGCGATACCAGCCGATCCCTTGCGCGAAGACCTCGTCATTCGAGAAGAAATTCGGCTCTTTCGGTTCGGTCATGAAGATGCCCTGCTGGGCCGCCAATTGCGCCTGCAGAGTCGAGGTGCCGCATTTCATCGCGCCGATGATCAGGAAGTCGGGGCGGCTCACAGCGCATCCTCCGGTGCGCGGCGGTCGCCGAGCGGGTCGTGGAAATTGATCCAGATATCGCGCCATTCTTTTGCGTTGGCCTGCGGTACCGGCTTGCCCACGAGGCGGCGCGCCTGTGCAATCGTGCGGCCCAGATGCCAGGCGAGATTGGCCGCCAGCAGCCCGATCCGCCCGTGCAGCTTGAAGAACACCCGCGTCCGCGCAGCGTAGAAATAGCCGGGCAGCCGTTTCTTGGCCGCGGCCAGTTTCTTCACCGGGGCCGATCCGCCACGGTAATGCACCATCCGCGCATCAGGCGCCTGGATCACCTGCCAGCCTGCCTTGGCCGCTCGCCAGCAAGTGTCGGTATCCTCGAAATACATGAAATAGCCCTCATCCATCTCGCCCAGTTCCTCAATCAGGGCATGGCGTATTAGGACACAGGCAAAGCTGACCCATTCGATCTGGGTAGGGTCTGGGATCGGGGCCAGAGGCACATCGCGGGTTGCGAAGATCCGGGTGATCGGTCCGGTTTCTGCCGCCCTGATGAGTTCGGAAAGTGGTGTAGGATAGCGAAAGGCAGAGGTATGCGGTGTGGTGTCTTCGCCCTCCACCCGCGGCCCGATTAGCCCGGCCTCGGGATTGACGCGCGCGGCATCCAGAAAGGCTGCCAGTGCCCCGGGGCGTAGGATCGCGTCGGAGTTGAGCAGTAGGTAGTGCTCGGCCAGTGCCGCCTGGATGCCCAGATTATGCCCGCCCGAGAACCCTGTATTGCTGGGAGAGCGGACGAAGGTGACAGGCGCGTCCGGATGCTGGGCAAGCCAATCCTCGATCGACGCCACCGAGCCATCGCCTGAGGCATTGTCGACCAGCGCGATATGGATTTGGAGCGCGCCGATATCCGCCAGCACCGACTCGACGCAGGCCAGCGTCATCTCCGCCGTCCGGTAATTGATGATTGAGACCGAGATTTGCCAGGGCTCAGGCATCGCCATCCTCCCCTGCGCTCGCGAACAGTTTATGGAGATCGGAGGCGTTCTTGTGCTGATCGTGAAAGCGTTCGATCCGGGCACGGCCGGTCTGACCCATCTCTGCAAGGCGGTCGGGCGAAGTTTCCATCACCTCGACCAGCGCCTTGGCAAGTGCACCGGTATCGCCAGCGGGCACGATCCAACCGACCTCTCGGTCGACCAGCTCCGGAATGCCAGCGATGAACGTGGTGATGACCGGACGACCGAGCGCCAGGGCCTCCATCAGGACGATGGGCAGGCCTTCGGCAAAACTCGGCAGGAGGAGCGCGCGGGCCGAGGAGATATGGGCGCGTACTTCTGCATTGGATTGCCACCCGAGCAGGTCGATCCGGCCGGTCAGACCTTGGCGCGCGATCTCTGCCTCGATGGCGCCCCGTGTCTCGCCATCGCCGATCAAGATTATACGCAGATCGGGATGGGCATTTGCAGCGGCGACGGCCGCCCCTGGGATCAAATGCTGCGCCTTTTGGGGGCAAAGCCTGCCGACACAGACAATGGTGCCCGTGTCGAACCCGGCGTCCGAGACAGGAAACTCTGCCAGATCCAACCCGCAGCGGACGATGTGAACGGAGCCGGCGGTTTCGGGCCCTCCGGCCAGGATCAGCGTCCGACGGCAGTAATGCGATATGGCCGAGACAAATGCTGCGCTTTTGATTTTCTGCGCGAGGCTCGAGGGCCCGGGATCGGTGAACTCGTCGGGCCCATGGGCGGTGAAACTGAAGCGCGGGCCACCCATCAGATGGCATAGCATCGCCACAGCGGCGGCATTGGTCGAGAAATGCGTGTGAATATGTGCGATCCGATCCCGCTCGGTTGCGCGGAGCAGAGCCACCGCCTCCATCAGATATGCGCTGTGGCGGACCACGCCGCCACCTGCATTGCGGATCAGCCGGAACCAGGGGCCAATTGCGCGGGCAATTCGCTGCGGACGAGTGACGAGCGCGGCCAGAAAACCGGTGACCAGAGTGACCGCCTCACCACTTAGGAGATAGCGGGTGCGCTCCTGCTCTTCCCGGTCCCGCGGGTCGACGAGATCCTGGTCCCATCGGCGGATTGCGTATCGGGTGATCTTTGCGCCCTGGGCCTCCAGCGCATGGATCTCGCGGCGGATGAACGTCCCCGAAGTCACCGGATAGGTGTTCATCAGATAGCCGATCTTCATGTCCACCGCCTCGCGCCCCCCGCCCGCTCTCCCTAGCCAGGAGTGGCCCAACCGCGCAAGAGGCGGATCAGCGCGGGCGGCGCCGCGCTCCCATGCGAGGCTTTCGATGAGTGTTGCCGGAAGTTCTGACCCACCCACCCGCGCGACGCCGCTGGACCGCAGGGCATGGATGGCAGCCGGTCCTGGTGGCCATCCTCAGACCCGAGGGTCCCGGCTGCGCGCGGGTGGGTGGGCCGCGCTTGTGGCGAAATCCGTTCCGACGCTCGCAAGGGAGCGCGCAGCCCTTCTCCGTCTGAGTTGACTTCGTGCCCCTGCCGCATAAGGCTTTTCGCAGCGCAGCACCCCGGGGGACCGACCGTCATGAGCATCAATGCGGCGATCACGCATCGCACCACCTATCGCTATGACCGCCGGATCAATCTGGGCCCACAAGTCATCCGGCTGCGCCCAGCGCCGCATGCGCGCACGCCGATCCTCTCCTTCAGCCAGAACATCACGCCCGAGCCGCATTTCTGCAATTGGCAACAGGATCCGTTCGGCAACTATCTCGCCCGGATCGTCTTTCCCGAGAAAGTCGAGCATTTCGAGGTCGTGATCGATCTCATCGCCGATATGGCCGCAATCAACCCGTTTGACTTTTTCCTCGAGGAGAGCGCCGAGAAGTTTCCCTTCGAGTACGCGCCCGCCCTGCGTGCCGAACTTGCCCCCTATCTCAAGAAGGAAAAGCAGGACGCGTTTTTTGAGGAGTTCCTCGCAATCGTCCCACGCGACGAGCAGCCTTCCAACGATTATCTCGTTGCGGTCAACAGGCTGGTGCATGAGGCGGTCGCCTATACGATCCGGATGGAGCCTGGGGTGCAGGGGCCAGGGGAGACGCTGGACAAGGGCTCTGGCTCGTGCCGGGACAGTGCTTGGCTGCTCTGCCATGTTCTGCGTCATCTCGGCCTCGCCAGCCGCTTTGTCTCGGGCTATCTGATCCAGCTCACACCCGATGTGAAGGCGGTCGACGGGCCAAGCGGGCCGGAGGCGGATTTCACCGATCTGCATGCCTGGACAGAGGTCTTTATGCCGGGCGCGGGCTGGGTGGGTCTCGACCCTACATCCGGTCTGTTTGCGGGCGAGGGGCATATTCCGCTGGCGGCCACCCCGGCACCGGCCTCGGCCGCTCCGATCACCGGATCGCTCGACGCTTGCGAGGTTGAGTTCGAGCATCACATGGAGGTCAACCGGGTCCGCGAGGAACCGCGGGTCACCTATCCTTTCACCGATGCCCATTGGCAGCGCATCGATACGGCCGGCAAGAAGGTCGACGATTTGCTCTCGGCCGGGGATGTCCGCCTGACCATGGGTGGAGAGCCCACCTTTGTCTCCGAGCTCGACCGCGATGCCGAGGAGTGGAATGCCGACGCGGTCGGCCCGACAAAACGCGCCTATGCCGATAAGTTCATCCGCCGGCTGCGCGACCGCTTCGCACCGGGGGGATTGCTGCATTACGGACAGGGCAAATGGTATCCGGGCGAGCAGCTTCCCCGCTGGGCATTCGGTCTCTATTGGCGCAAGGATGGCGAGCCTCTTTGGTCCGACCAGGCCTTGATCGCAGGAGAAAGCGCGTCTGGTGCGGACATGGCGGATGCCGAACGGTTTATGGGGGCGCTTACTCAAGCCTTCAACTTGGCGCCTGAGACCGCCGAACTGGCCTGGGAAGACCCCGCCACCTATGTCTTTCAGGAGGGGCGCCTGCCGGTCAATCTCGACCCGGCGACCAATAAGTTGGACGATCCGCTCGAGCGGCGCCAGCTCGCCCAGACTTTCGACCGCGGGCTCGGCACGCCGACTTGCATCGTGCTGCCAATCCAGCTCGCGCAAAGCCAGGCCGCGCTGCGCGCCATGCCGCGGCGACGTCATCGCTGGGCGACCGAGAAATGGAAGACTCGCCGGGGCAAGCTGTTCCTCGCGCCGGGCGACTCGGCTGCGGGATACCGGTTGCCGCTCACCTCGCTGCCATTTCTCACCGAGGCGGAATATCCCTTCATTGTCCAGCGCGACCCTTTTGCCGAACGCGGACCGTTGCCGCGGCGCAGCCTGCGCATGCAGCGCCCGGGCAGTGAGCCTGTGCCGGGGGGCGGTCTGCCGATCTCGGGCCCTGAACCGGACGCTGTTCTAATGCATGTCGAAACTGGAGAGGTGATCGAGGACTGGGACCATGAAGTGCCACCCCCGGCCAGCTATGTCTGGGTCTCGGCAACCGGCGCTGGCGCGGGCTTCGACCCGATGCGTGCGATCTTCACCGAGAGTGTCCGCACCGCCATTACCGTGGAACCGAGGCAAGGCAAGCTCAGCATTTTCTTGCCGCCAGTGCCGCATGCCGAAGCCTATATCGACCTGATCGGAGCGATCGAGGAGGCCGCGCAAGAAACCGGATTGCCGGTGCACATCGACGGCTATGCGCCGCCGCATGATCCCAGGATCAATGTGATCAAGGCGACCCCGGATCCCGGGGTGATCGAAGTGAACATTCATCCCGCTTCGAGCTGGACCGAGCAATGCGAGGTGACCGAAGCGCTTTACGAAGAAGCACGGCACTGCAAACTCGACACGATCAAGTTCATGCATGACGGGCGGATGGTCGGCTCGGGCGGGGGCAATCATATCGTCGTCGGAGGGGCTTCCG
>JBCDKL010000005.1:0-28241 GCA_038746695.1 Pseudomonadota bacterium
ATGGCCGGACTGCCGCCACTTCTGAAATTGAACGAGGCGCTGAACTTGCCGCCGCTCGGCGATCCCGAATCAGCCTCGGCGATGAGCAGCCAGTTGAGCGGGTTTGCGGGGCTGTCGCCGCCCTCGATCCAGATCCCGTTCGAGATGATCCTGAAACTGGCGATGGTGCTGGAATCGCTTGCGACCATTCAAGAGGCATTTGGCGATGATGCACTCAGCCCCTCGCGGATGGGCTCGATCAGCGCGATGCTGAGCCTTTGGGCCCGGTTCAACATCCCGATCCCGATGCCGGCGCTGGCGCTGAACGCCAAGCTTCAGGCACTGCCGCCGATGGAGGACATCAAGCTCGGCGAACGCATCGCAGGTTCCAGCGGCGCAGGGTTCGGCGCCAGTTTCTCACCGCCGAAACTGGCGATCATGCCTTTCCTGAACGTGATGATCGCACTGCACGCAGCTCTAAAGCTTGCGATCGACCTCGAGCCTTTCGATCAATGCGGAAGCTGCAACTGCGCGTGAGCGGGTCTGAGTGGCCCGCACTGCAGGCGGATTCGGGTCACGCGTCGCAAGCGCATCCCGCGTGACCGCATCCCGAACCGTCGGGATGCCCGTCGGCACAGGCCAAGCTGCAGTAATTTTTGCCTTGCTTCTTCACGGCATCGTCGATCTCGACAATGCAAACGCAGCTGTCGCAGGCACATTTTTGCATAGTGACCTTGGTCATTTTTGATCTCCTCTAGATCTCGGTTGTGTCGTCGTGGTTGTGCAGGAACAGATGCTCGATCATGATTTTCAGGACGCTGTGCACGCAGGCATCCGCCATCGAGTAGAAGACCTGCTTGCCCCGCCTTTCGGATTTCAGCATCCGGGCCGAGCGCAGCAGTCGAAGATGATGGCTGGTCAGAGAAGCCGAGGAGCCGAGAAGCTCGGCAATCTCACCGGCCGAGCGTTCCTGATCCATACAGGCGATCACGATCGACAGACGGGTTGGATCCGCGAGCAGCCCAAAGGTCTCGGCCAGTTCGGTGGTTTGATCAAGCTGAAGTTCGGTTTCCATAGTCGACAATTAAACGATTGTTCAATTGTTGACAAGAGGAGTCGCAGCCAGCTGAGTGCGGATCAGCCCGCCGACTAAAACAATCGGGTCATTCTGAATGAGGGAACAGCGGTGAGGGCAGGGTAACCGTACTCCATACTCGCAGTGTTTCGGAATCTCCGCTTGGAAGAAACAATCACGGTGTTCACCGGACCTCCTGAAGAGCGTCAAAAAACGAACCGTATTCGAGCGGAGCACCACTGATTTCATTGGAAGTTCTTCAATACAGTCTGACCGGAGACCCTACTGATTTCCCCATTCCCTAATATGATAGCAATTGGCCCTGACCCAGCGACGTGCTGCGTGACGGCAAGTGTGGGCTTTTCTCAGTCAGGCATTCGCGATCGTTCTGTCTAGAAAATTGATTCTAGAACGGACAGCCGAACTCTCATCGTTTCGAAGCACATCGGAGACTTCGGCCAATTCAAACGTCAAGTGTTCTCTATTTTTTATCAGAAAATCTGCGGCAACGCTTCGAACCAACGGAGACTTATCCCGCGCAGCAACCCCTAAAAAATCCGCCATTCCAAAATCGATCTCAACGCTACGGGTTTCATACTCCGCAACACGCCGAGAGAGCCCATAGACCTTGTCCACCCACTTTCTGCGATATCCCACGATCCATCGAGCTCGTCCCATAAGGAGTGTCTCAGTGGCAATTGCCCGCACAGTCGGAAGAACTGCGTCAAAAGCCAGTTTCTCAAGGTGGATGTCAAAATCAGCCCGTTGAAGAACAAGCCTCAGGGTTTGTCCAACCTTGCCGCTACGGGGCGCAAGAAACTGCTCTTTCATCTCGTCCAGAACTTCTGTTCGATAGATGCTATCATGAACGACTGAAAGCGTCTGATTATCCCATCTGCTCAGTTGAGTAATTTGAGGTAGCAGAAAGAATGCGCTTTCGCTTATGGCTTCTGCGCTCGCGGTTACAAGGAATTTACTCGCATACGTCTTGGATGCTGTGCGCACATTGCTGATCCAATCATTTAGGCGGTAAACAACTGCCGCAACTTCGAACGGGCAGCTCGGTGGGGACGTTAGCGCTTCCATGGCGGCCTGACGCACAAAGCCGCTGCCGTGAAACATGAGTAGCCAACCCAAGTCGGGATGCTCTCGCAGCAAAGTGTCACCGTTTTCGCGTCTAAGACGAAGGGTCCGCAAGAAGCTTGAGCCAAACCCGAGAGGGTCTCTTTGAGCATAACCCATGTTCATCTGAGCTATATCTCTGATTTCAAACGCGCCACGCGGTACACATTGTGCGGGCAAGTTTTGCAAAGCGCTTCTGAACGCCGATACAAGTTCCTTCGATACCCTTCTTTTTTTCCGAAGCAACACCCCTAATTCGCTGGCGAGCTTCTGCACATTTTCAGGAAGGACAGACCTTTTGCGATTGGTGAACAAATCAGAATATTCAGGAGGCCTTGGCATTCAATTCTTCCAGTAAATCAGCGGATTGGCGCCGCCGTTGACGAGATATAATCCTTTATGTCGCCGCTAAAGAGCAGACTTTGGAATAAGAAGCTGAGACTACAGCTTCGTCGCGCAGAGTAACAACTCTGAGCATTTGAGATTACACGAAACTGCCAAATCCGTTAGTCGCTGAAAGGCTGTAGGAGTCTTGTTGGGCGCTACTGTACTCTCCTGAACTCAGTCAGAGCCCGCTCGGCGCGATCAGCGTAAGCTCAGCTTGACCTCGATATTGGGCTGCCTCAGCTCCTTGACCAGTCGTCGCAAGAGGGCCGGACAGAACGGCGTTATGGCAGGCGCGGCCCAGATGAGAAACCATCGCACACGCATCGTATCATAGGTCCTGTTCGCGAGGCAGATCATGGCTTTTGCGCGATCGAGCCGATAGTTCAGACCGCAATGCCCGTGCGCGACGTCTGGTGGCCAGAGACATACTCGACATGGCTCGAAAAGCCGATTTGCGGCCCTTGGCATGGCCGGGGTGTTTCGGCAAGGGGGACTTTGAGGCGCCCGGCGTCGATCGCCCGTTGGCCGACCGCCCGTCCACCTTGCCGCTACTCCATTGACACTTCTACTAGCTGCCTTCAGCAGCGACGCCATCAGCCTTCTGTTGCAGCTTCAGGTAAGCCTGGAGGGTCTGGTTCACCGCCGTCGTAAGCGAAGGGATATTCTTTTTCTCGTCCTCCAGCGACTTTATCGCAATCGCGACATGTTTCTGAGCCGCTTGTTCAAATGGAAGTTTCTGGAGTTTGTCGATACCGGCAATCAGTTTTTGTTCGGCTGCCGGAACACCTGTTTTCAGTTTATCGATGTTGTTCGACTTGATCACAGCATTCAGTTCATCTTTGAAAGAGTCGATCCCCTCCTGATGATTCAACTGCTTTTCCCACTTCTTCCAAGATGCCATCAACTGAGACTGCGCGCTCTTGCAGATATCGAGCACCGCTTTTGCGCCCTTCTTTGCTTCCGTTGCCTCTTTCATCGACGTTGCGAGAGCAGCTTTGATCACCTTCATATTGGCTTCGGATTTTTTCTTGGCTTCTTGGTTTTGCTTGACCCCAGCAGCCGCGAGATTCTGGAGCTTGGGACGCTCTGCCTTGATGATCTTGATGTACTCGTCGATAGCGTCTTTCGTGTCGCCCTGCCCGACCTTGCACTGCTTCTTGGCTGCGACCAGAGCAGCCTCGAGCGCGTTGTAACAGTCGATGGCATCGAGAGCATCTTGCCCATCACCATGCTTGTTGGGTTTGCCGTCGCGGCCAATCATGCCGTTTGTGTCAGCTTTCTTGAGCGCTTCTCCGACCTTGCTGCTCTTCACGACCGAGCTGGCCGCGTTCTTTTCCCACCAAGCCTTGCTGAAACCTTCAGTCTTGACCTTGGCAACAAGCTTCTTGTCCATATCGAGACTCCCCATTTCGCGTTCTGAAGCTTTGACCTATCTCAGCAGTCTGCGGTCGGGGGTTGAGCCGCGCAAGACCCTTGTCGCCCCAGTTTCGCGTATCGAGCGCTAGAGACGCCTGTGTGTCACTGCTTGACGAAATGTGATCTCTGTGGTGAAGGGACAAGCGATGGACTAAGCGTGAAATTCGGGCGCGCCAGGCAGTCCATTGGCGAGTGTTTCGGGCCAAAGCTAAATGGAGTTTTACACTACTCATCGGAACGCAAGACAGGCCATAAGCTCGCAGGACCTCTTCAGTCTCCACCCAGGATTTTGACCAACCGCCTATCCCGCAACGCCGTGATGGACTCTCAACGACGAGTAGTCTTGGCGCTCTCGCATTGGCAGAGAGCCTCGGACATGGGCCCAGGACGTGTGGCGGTCGCGACGGGACTCGAACCCGCAACACCCGGATAGACAATCCGGCGCTCTCCCATTGAGCTACGCGACCGCATCCTGCTTGGTAGGGCGTACGGGACTCGAACCCGTGTTCTTCGTTAGAAAGACGAATGTCCTGACAGCTAGACGAACGCCCCAGAAGCAGCTGCGCGATATCTATCAGCAGCATCTAGGCGTTGTCAAATTATTATTTAAAGTCAATGACTTATGGCAATTTCTGGCCGTTCACCACCCGAATGGGCGATGTTAGATCTGTTCATTGGCGACGTATGCGTGAAGCGGAAATCAGGGAGACCGCACAGCTTTGCGGGGTCTCCTTGGTATCGTCAGGTTCTTCCAAGAGCTGATTGGACACAGCTTTGATCTCCTCATGTTCCAGAAACAAAAAGGGCGGCACTAGAAGGTGGCCGCCCTAACGGAAAGGCTCTTGCGAACCTAGCCGAGGATACGCGTACCTAGTCCACGCACCCCTTCAGGGCGTTGGTCAAGGTATCTCGCTCAGAAAAACGTGTCTTCATGATCTATCCTCGTTGCCGAGCGTGTATCAGATCACCAATCAAACGATCAAGGGTATCCAAGTTGGGATCACCGAACGTGCCAAAATGGATCTGCTTCTGGCACCGGCTTGATCGACCGCTTCAAGCCCATCCTGATCTTTCGTCAGGGTGCAGATAGCGGCTGCTTTGATGTTGAGAGGCCCGCCCACTTCGGGCAGGATGTGTGCGGGTCTTGCTCGGGCCTCCGCCCTCCATTCGGGAAGCATTGGTCATGTTGAGCGATCTCGTCTGAACCTGTCTCGTTCGAGCAAAAGCATAAGGAGGGATTGCGAAAGCAGCTCGAAAGAGGAGGTCGACGCATGCAGTTATCAGCACCCATCTACGTATTGAAACGCAAGGCCAAGCTATTGGCGCGGGAAGTCGACATTCCCCTGCATCAAGCGCTTGACCAGGTCGCCATCAAAGAGGGTTTCCAAAGTTGGAGCCACCTCGTGTCATCGTCGGCGATTGAGCGCCCGGCGCAAGATGTTCTGTCGCAACTTGAACCCGGTGATCTGTTACTCATCGCGGCTCGGCCCGGACAGGGCAAGACGCTTCTGGGCCTCGAGTTGGCGGCGACGGCATCACGGCTCGGCCGCAAAGGCTATTTCTTCACGCTGGATTATCATGAGCGTGATGTTTCAGATCGGTTGTCGACTATCGGGATTGATCAAGACTCAATCGACGAAACCATGGTGATCGATACATCTGACGACGTGTCCGCGGATCACATCATCGATCGCCTCAAGACCGAGAAGGCGCCAGTGCTCATCGTTATCGACTATGTGCAGCTCCTGGATCAAAAGCGAAGCAATCCGAGCCTGGACGATCAGCTCAAGTCCCTCCGAAGACACGTGATCGATTCAGGCGCGATATGTGCCCTAATCTCTCAGATTGACCGTTCATTCGATTTGAGTGGGAAACCCATGCCGGAGATCTCAGATCTCCGATTGCCTAACCCGATCAATGTGTCCGTGTTCAGCAAGCTTCTGTTCTTGCACGAGGGCAACATCCAGATTGATCGCGCTGCATAGTCGATTGAGCGAGCACTTTGCGGGCATTCAATGAGTGTCCGCACTCGCGACCTAGACATTTGGGCCAGCCAGATGCTCAACTTGGGCTTTCGGCTCGCGTGACGGTTGAAGCGCCGTTAGCGCGCAGAAATGAACGGTTGTGAAATCACAGCCGGTTCGCGACGACTTCACTCCATTCTCCATTTGATCAAAGTCTAAACCGGGCGCTCAGTGCAGGCTCAGCAGGACTTCGATGTCGCGTTGGCTCAGGCGCTCGGTCAATTTGATCTCGTCGGCATTCAGCTTGCCGGACTCGGCGATATGTCGCTGGATCAGCCGCGCCACCTGGCTGGTCGATTGATAGTAGAAATCAGGGTAATCGCGGCTCATCTCCTGCACCAAACGGCGCAGAAGGGCCTTCTGCTTTTCGGCATCGGTCTCGGATTTCTTATCTTGCAGCATGACAGCCCAGGATCGGCAAGGACGCGGTAGACACCCCAATGGGATGCGAAGCCATGGCGGAAGTCACGCAGGATCTGCCGCGAGGGTCAGCATGCCGCAGCGCCCGGGCCTGGACAGGACCCTCCCAGCACGGCATCCAAGTTCGGGTGATCTCAAGCCTCTCGACCTTGTTCTGGCGTCCCCAACCGGCAGAACCGCGTGCGACAGTGCACAGCGCCCCCTTTGCCGAACGGGTGGGGGTCTTGAATGCCGACCCCTACCTGATGATCGCCGATGAGGATCTGAGGTTGATTTCGGTCTTCGACGATCTGCGCTATGACAGGGCCGATCTGGATCTGCTGGCCGCGCCGATGCGGTCGCGGGCCCTGGCCAAGCTGAAACCTCTGGGGTTCGTGCAGCGCTCAGGCTCGGTGATCGAGAACCAGGCGGAAGACATCCGCATCCATCTCCCCAAGTTCAGAGCGCTTGGTGCGTCGCCCTTCGATGCGCTCCGCGACACCCAGCTCCGGCCCCAGGATTTTGCCCTGCTGACGCCCACCCAGGCGGCGGCTCAGATCATCGCCGATCATCCGCTGGACAAAGCCGTGGAGCGGCTGAAGGCGCTGGTGGTCAAGCATCCGGTCAACCTGTTACGCCTGCTCGACTTCCTCGAGCCGATCCCGCGCCATCGAGCCTTTAAGGACGCGGTTGGCCACCTGATCTATGTGCAGCGCGAAGCAATCTCCCAAAACCCGCTGAAAACCCGCCGCGCGCTGCGCTGATGCGGGCGCATGGGCGGCCCGCAAGGTCAGACAGACCGTTCGGTTCGCTCAGTTTTCGCGGGTGGTGAAGAACTCGCGGCTGACAATGTAATCGGTGGTCTCAGCCCGGGTCAGAGCCGCGACGAGGTCTTCGAGGAACAGCTCAGCCTGATCGTCGCGGGGCATCATATTCTCCAGAAACGCCTCGGGGCTCGCCACCGCCACCAGGATATTGGTGCCATAGGGCGGGCCCACGCGGAACCCGCGCTGGCCGACCGTCACATCCGCGGCAGGATAGAGCAACCGCACCCGCCAGCGTTCGCCCGTCTTCTCGCCCGCCTTGTTGACCAGGTTCTCCGGCCGGTCCTGATAGGGCAGGAGGTGGATCACCTTCCCGGTATTGCCATCGACATAGAAGACGAAGAGATAGGTCTCGCCATACTCGGCCCCGATGCTGAGATCGACCACCGGATTCTCGCCGATCAGGTAATCGGGGCTGTCGGGTTTGCCGGGTTGCTCGCCATAGCTGAAATCGAAGCTGAGATCGGGCGAGTTGCTCCCCGGCATCAGACGTTCAACCTTGCAGACCAACTCGCTGGCGACGGTCAGGTCCAGGCGGATCGTACGGGCGGGGTCGAGCGCGGCCAATGCCTCGCGGATCTGGGCGGCATCCTCCTCGGTCGCAACCGGGCCCTGCACGGCGATCTGCTGGCCAGGGGGCAGCGGGTCCGGACCGAAAAGGAGCAGCGGCCCGCATTTCGAATGGGCCGCGAGGGCTGAGAGCATCGCCGCATGCGACAAAGGCTGCGGCGCCAGCGCGACCTGGAAATCGAGCGAGAGCCCGTGGCTTTCGGCCACCACTTGGGCGCGGGTCTCGACCGTCTCGAAACTCTCGCGGCGGACGGCGAGGCCCGAGAGGCGGATCTCGGTATCGGCGGCGGTCAGAGTCCAGCGTTCCAAAGGCTCGGCGGCCAGGGCCAGTTCGACCATGGCCAGCATCCAGGTCTCGACCGGCAGACCCGTGGCGGGCACCAAAGCCCCGGCCAATGACATCTCCTCGGGAAGAGCGTCGGCCAGATCGCCGCGCAGCGCGATGGCCGCTTCCTCCGAAGGGGCATTGCCGCTGAGCACCGCCCCCGTCTCATCGACCTTCAATGTCAGCGCATAGGGCGAGGCGACGGGTAGAGACGGCTCCAGAAGCCCAGGCAACACGAAATAGGCCCCGGCGCCCAACCCGGCGACCGCCACGACCAGAGCGGCGATCCACCCGATGCCGCCGCCTGACGTTGTCCCGGGCGCGGGTGCCGTGCCACGCGCCGTGCCTTTTGCGGGCTCCGGTCGCGGGCGGATCACGGTCTTCTCTTCCGCCGTGCCATCGAGCAGGGCGTCGAGATCCTCGACTTCGCCCATCCCGTCGATCAGCACGCGGATATCCGCCGCCGTCGCCGGGCGCTCGTCCGGCAGGGGCTGCATCAGCGCCTGGATTAACGGGCGGAGTGCTCCGGGCAGGGCCTCGGTCTCGGGCACCATCCGCTTGCCCGCCAGGATCTGCTCGAGTGTCCCACCATCACCCGGCTTGTGCCCCTGGGCCGCCGCCAAGAGCGTTGCCCCCAGGCTGTAGAAATCCGAGCGGGCGTCGACCGGGGCCGCGTCGATCTGCTCGGGCGAGGCATATTGATAGGTCCCGGCGAAACCCTGGCCGATCACTGTTTTGCCGGTATTCGAGAGATCCTTGGCGATGCCGAAATCGATCAGAGTGGCCCGGGAAGGATCGCCGTCGCGCAGGATCACATTGGCGGGCGTCAGATCTCGGTGGAGCACGGAGCCTGCATGGGCCGCCTCGAGCCCGTCGACCACGCGTCGGGCGATCGGCAAAAGCTCCTCGGCGGGGACCGGACCGCGGGCCATCCGGTCCTCCAGGCTCTCGCCGCGGATGAACTCCATCACCAGGAAGGTGAACCCACCCTCGAGATCGGTGCGCAGCAATTCGTAATACCTGACCACCGCCGGGTGCATGATGTCATGCAACGCATTGGCTTCGCGCTGCATCAGCTCGACCAGGGTGGGATCGGCGGCGAACTCGCGTTTCAGAAGCTTGATCGCCACCTCGCGGTTCGAGCTCTGATTGCGCGCCAGATAGACCTCGCCCGTGCCGCCAACGCCGACCAGTTGGACAATCTCATATGTGTGGTTCAGGACCAGCCCGGGGGACAGGAGCCCCTGCGCTTGCTCGGCCATGCTCTATCCTTTCCCTTCTGGTCGGACCGGGCCCATTCTGATCGCCCCGCCTGCGATAGCAAGCGGGCAGCGACACCCGTTCACGGCGACAGAAACGCGCGCTCGGCATCGCCGATCATCACGAAGGCGCCCCAGAAAATCGGGTCGGAGGTCGCCCTCGTGCGGCGCAGGATCTCTTGCGCCTCACCCAAGGCCGCCGTCATCGTCCGGCCTTCGCGCAGCCCGCCATAGAACCGGCGCACCATCGCGGCGGTGATATCGTCGCTGACCGGCCAGTGGGTGGCCAGAAGCGCCCGCGTCCCCGCATCGAAGAACGCCCGCGCCAGGCCCGACAGCGCCTCGCCCCCGGCCGAGTTGAAATCAGCGTCGAGCGCACCCGCCGTATCGCAGGCCGAGAGCACGACCAGATCGGCATCCAGCGCCAGGCGCCGGATCTCGACATCGGTCAAAAGCCCGTCGCTGCCCGCCACCCCGGCGGCACTGACCGACAGGGCCGGGCGGCGCACGCAATCGCCATTGGGCAGGAGGCCATGGGTCGCGAAATGCAGGATGCCAAAATTGCTGAGCTCGCCGGATTGCGATTTCTCGAAGATGCTCTCCTCGGTGAAGGCCGCGCCCTCGACCAGCACGCTGCGCTCGGAACCGAAGATCTCGCCCACGGCGGCGACCTCCTCGCGCGTGCCCTCGAGCGCTGGAAGCAGCGAGATCGCCTGGGCGATCGGGCCGCATTCCTCGGGGAGGAAGGATTGCGAGAGGATCTGATCGACATCCGCGCCGGGCTGGAAATCTCCGAACGCGATCACCGGGCGGGCCTCGGTCACCTGATCGAAAGCCCGGCGCAGATCGACCAGATTGCGCGGCGACGGCACATAGGAGATCCGATAGCGATCGGCCAGCCAGATCACATCGGTGAAGTCATCCAGACGGAAGAGATCGTTGATCGGGCTTTCCTCGGCGGCCACCACCTCCATCGGCAGGGCGGTCAGTGCATCGGCATTGGAGAACACCACCGCCTCGACGCCGGCAAGATCGGGCTCAAGCGGTTCGAGAAACGCTTCATAGAGCCGGTAGGAGAGATTGGGTTCATAGATCAGCTGCCCGCGCACGATCTCGCGCAGCCGGGCCACAATGGCAGTGGTGCCGTCTCGGTCGAGGCCGACGCGCAGCATCCTCAGCCGGTCGTTGCGCACCAGAAACACGAGGCTCTCCGGCGCGCCCGGGATGATCTGCAGATAGGCCTCCTCCGAGCCCAGCACCGCTTGGAGATCGCCGACCGTGCTCGACCCGCTGATCCGGTCAAAATAATCCGGCTCGATCGCCAGAACCGCGTCGCGGGCGGCCTCCTCGCGGGCCCGGGCGGATTCGAACAGCCGGTCGACGGCGGCCAGTGTTTCGGGCCCGGCCAGGGTGCCGCGGCCCTCGACCAGCAGTTTCTGGGCCACCACCAGGGCCAGTTCCTCGGTGGCGCGGTTGAGCTGGCGCACCGCATCGGCCAGCGCGCCCTCGCCCTCGGCCGAGGATTGCGCGGCCAGCGAGACCGATGAGGCGGTTACCTGACTGCGCACCACTTGGGCGGCCTGGAACAGATCCTGGGTCAGCGCATCGCGGCGGGCCGGGTTGGCCGCGATCACCCGGTCGGCCAGTTCCACATAAGGCCAGAGGAGATCGTAGGAGACCCGGATCGTGACCCCTTTGAGCACCTCGAAGCCGCGTTTGAAGGCGGCAAGTGCGGGCTCGTCGCGACCGAGATCCGCCAGGATCCGGCCATGCACCACCTCGGCCCGGCCCATCAGAGCCGAGCGGCGCATATCCGCGCCATAGCCCCGGATCGCTGCACGGACCGCCGCGAGTGCCGCCTCGCCCTCGCCGCGGGCCAGCAGGATCTCGGCCTTGGTCACGGTGAAGCGCGGCACATAGCTGCCCGCCGCCCCGTCGATCGGGGCGACCCGGGCCAGCGCCGCATCGATCGAGTCGAGCGCCTCGTCCAGCCGGTCTCGGGCGAGATAGGCGAAGGAAAGTGCCGCGAGATTGACCGATTCCTCAATCAGCACCCGCTGCGCCCGGCGCGAGAGCTGCAGGACCGAGGTGCTGAGATCGCGCTCCAACAGCCGCAGCCCCTCGGAGGATTTGGCCGAGATCGCGCTCTGCTCGGCCCGTCGCAGGGTCGCCGCCCCGACCGCCGAGCGGTTCAGATCATGCAGCGCGCGATAAATCTCGGTGCGCCCCTCGGCTGCGGGGCCCGCGGCCTTCGCACTGGCATCCAGCATCCCGTTGGCGGCGGTGAAATTGCGCTGGTTGGAATAGACCAGGCCCAGATTGGCGAGAACGATCGAGCGGGTCGGGACATCGCGGCAGGCGCTCACCTCCTCGGCGCGTTCCTCATAGACCGCCAGGATATCGGTCCATGCCCGCTCGGCCGTGCCGTAATCGGTGAGGAAATTGCTGCGGAAGGCATTGTTGGCCCGTTGCTCGATCATCCCGCAAAGGCCCAGCAGACCGCTGCCGGTCACACCGCCCGCTCCGTCACCGGAACCGGGAGCACAAGCCGCCAACGCGCCCAGGAGGGGAACCATGGGCAGAAGACGCCAGGTCTTGATCATTGCTCCGCTCCTTCATTGTCGCCGCTGCCGCTGCCCCGCTGCCACAGCGCCTCGTTGCCCGAAGCCGAGAACAGCGCGCCGAAATCGACCTCCGGCAGGGCGAAGACCGGATCGGTGACCACGAAGAAGGGCAGGGTCAGGCTGTTTTCCTCCTCGAGCGGCTCGTCTGGCACGATTTCGCCGATCGGCAGATCTTCGATGATGTCTTGGACGATATTCTCGATCACCTCGTCGGGGATCGGAGCGGTCAGCGCCACCGCGTCGGCCTGGATCGCCAGCGCCAGGCCATCCGCGCCATCGGGGCCCGAGGCGCCATCGGCAGGGGCGACGGTTTCTGTCACCCGGCCGGCGGCGACGCTGTCGCCAAGGGCCGCGGTCACATCCTGGCCGATCACCACCGAGATACCCGAGCCCGCGCCGGTGATATCGTTCAATCCATCGACCCCGCCCGGGCTGTTCAACGCCTCGGTGCCGGCCACGGTCACATCCGCAAAGCCGGTGGCGAAGAACACGTCATCCGCCTCGGTCACATTGTCGACCACCCCGCCGGCAGAGGTGTTCAGCGTGCCCACGATGGTCCGCTCGCCGATCAGCACATCGCCGTTCACCGAGGTGAGATCCGCATCCGCATCGGTCTGGATCCCGGAGAGGCGCATATCGTTCGTCGTGGTCAGCACCGCGCCGCCGGTCTGCACATTGGTCAGGTCCAGGGTGGCCGCATCGGTGGCGGTCAGCACTCCGGTCGCTCCGTTCGAGAGGGTCAGCACGCCGCCCGGGGCGGAGAGCGTCATATCCCCCGTCGCGAAACGGTCGAGCGTGATCTGACCGGCGGTGAGCTGGGTCGTGCCTGCGACCAGATCGTTCCATGCGATGGTCGCCCCGGTGGCGGTGACCGCCCCGGACGCCGAGATGCCGGTGCCGGTGATCGCGCTGGTCGCCGTGGCGGTCAGAGCACTGAACACCGCATCGTTCAGGGCGATATCATCGGCGCCGAGGATCTGTGCCGTGCCGGTGACATTCGAGCGGGTCAGCGCCAGATCGCCGGTCAGATCGAACGTCGCAGCCCCGCCGACATTCAGATCGTTGGCCGTCAGGCTCTGCGAGCCATCGACCGAGAGCGCCCCGGTCAGGCTGACCCGGTCGAATTGCAGCGCACCTGTATCGTCGGCGGTCAGGGCCGAGGCTTGCAGGTCGCTGAGCCCCGCCGTCGCGCCCGGCGCGATGGTCAGAAGCCCCGCGACAGTGGCATCGTCGAGCGAGATCACCGGCGCGTTCAGCGTGGTCGCGGCGGAGAAGATCGCATCCACGATATCGATCGATGTGGCGCCGGAGAAGCTTGCCACCCCGCCGATCTGCATGCGTAGCGCGGTCTGCGTTTCGGCATTCACCGTGGCCGCGCCCAAAACCGAGAGATCGGTGAGCGTGGCGACGGAGGCGTTCGAGACCCCGTCCTCGTCCAGGATCACCAAATTGCCGCCCACGGCCATACGCTCGACCACCACTGTGTCGGCGCGGATCGTGGCATCCTCGGTGATCTGAACATCGCTGAAGCCCGCGGAATCCTGCGCCGTCGCGTCAAGATCCCCGCCGATCGTCACCCGCTCGACATTCACATTCACGCCGGGAGCCAGCACGGCCGCCCCGGTCCCGCCAGAAGACGCGACCGTCAGATCGCCGCCCACAGTCGTGTCCAGCACATCGGCCTGGGCAGTGCCGACAGCACCGGTGATCCCGACCGAGAGATTGCCGCCGATCCGCGAATTGATCACCGAGAGATCGCCCGAAGAGGTCACCACCGCAGAGGCGCCCTGCACCTGCACAGCCGTTGCCGAGACATCCGCGGTGATCGCGCCATCGGTCAACAAGGTGGCCGTGCCGCCCGCGGTGATCTGCGCGGCCAACGCGCCATCGCTGCCCGCGGCATCAGAATTGGCGCGCAGCACCACATCGCCGATGGCTGCATTGGTGCCGGTGATGGTCGCGGTCAGCGCATTGGCGTCCTCGATCACCACATTCCCGGCGTCGCCAATGGTGATCCCGTTGAAATCATTGTGGAAAGCGCCACTCACCGCCTCGCCATGGGGCAAAAGGATATCGCCCGCATTCGCATTGCCGGTGCCATTGAAGGTCGTGGTGCCGGTGACCGAGATCAGATTGGTGAAGGTGGCGCCGGTGCTGAAGCTCCGATCCGCGAGTGTCGGGCCGTTGGACGGGTTGGGGGCGGTCACGGTCACCGTGGCGCTCTGCCCGTCATCCAATTGCGCATCGGGCAGTTTCTGGATCGCTCCCGCGACCGAGACATCGATGCTGTCGAAGCTGGCAAAGCCGAGGCTGAGCGCCGGGACCGTGCCGGTCAAGGCTCCGCCCTGCACACCGCTGAGGCTGAGCAGACCGCCGGTATTCACCGTGAAATCCAGATCCCCCGCCGCTATCCGGGTCAGAGTGAAATTATTGGCCGCACCGGCGCTGAACGTGCCGATCTCGGCATCGGTCAGGCTGACATCGCCCGAGACCGTGCCCAGGTTCAGGCTGCTGACCGAGAAGCTGCTGAGCGTCAGATTGCTCTGCAAGGCGGCAAAGCCCGTGCCCTGGGTCGCGCCGCCGGTGGTCAGAGTGGTGGCGAAGATATCGCTGCCGGTGATCGCCCCGGACTCGGATTGCAGGACCACCGTGCCGCCAGTGGCAATCGTTCCGGTGCTGTCGGGTGCGCCGGTCGAAAGCCGCTCGACCACCAGATCCCCGGTGCCGGACCGCGCGGTGAAGGAGCTGCTGGCGAAACTGTCCTGAATGATCAGAGCGCCCGCATCGCCGATCACCACATCTTCGCCGATGGCTGTCACCGCGCCGCTGAGCGTGTTTGCACCCGCAAGGTCGATATCGAAGAAGACATCGTTCGACGGATCGGTATCGCCCTGATCGTCGAAGGCCAGGATCTCGGCCGTGCCGCCCACGCTGACAGTCTGGGCCCCGGCGCGCGAGATCGCGCCACTGCTTTGCAGTGAGGCCGCGCCGGTGACCGAGACGTCTCCGCCCAGGATCACCGGGCCGGTCACATCCGCATCCAGGTCGCCAGTTGCGGTGACGCCGGTCAGGGTCAGGCTGCCCGCGGTGCTCAGGCTCGAATCGATGCCGATGGTGACATTGGCCCCGCTGGCCCCCAGCGCCGAAAGCGCATTGCCGGTGTTGGCGAAGACCAGATCTCCGGTCCCGGCGGCGGCGGTCAGGGTCGCCGCGCCTCCAGTCTCGGTCACTGTGGTGCCGGTGGCCTGGGTCAGCCCCACAGCGGTGACCGAGGACGACCCGCTCAGCACCGTATTGGGCAGGGCGAAGGCGGCACCCGAGATGAGCGCGCTGCCATCGGCCAGGGTCAGAACTCCGGTGCCAGGATCGATCGCCAGGACACCGCCTGAAACCGAGACGCCCGAGACGGTCACGCCGGCGCCCGTGAAGCTGGCTGTCCCCGTCACGTTCGCATCGGCGGCGATGGTCAACAGCCCGTCGGTGGTCACGGCACCATTGCCGGTCGCGGTCAGGCCCAGCAGCGTCAACCCGGACGAGGCCGAGTTAGCGATCGCCTGGTTCACGGTGATATTCGCACCGTTGCCGCTGAAGGCCGAGAAGCCGTTACCGGAATTGGCGAGCACGATATCGCCGGTCCCCGCATCGGCGGTCAGGGTCGAGGCGGAGCGCCCCTCGATCAGGCCATCGGTGATCGCGGTCCCGGTCGCCTGGGTCAGGTTGCCCGAACTGGTCACCGAAACCGCGCCGAAAAGCTCGGTCTCCGGCAGCTCCAGAGTGCTGCCCGAGATCAGCGCCGTGCCATCGCGCAGCAATAGCGTCCGGCCCGTAGTGGTGAAGGTCAATGTGCCGCCCGAGACGGTCACCCCGGGCACATTGATGCTGTCGCCCGTAAAGCTCGCCGCGCCAGGCACCGAGACATCTCCGGTCAGCGACAATTGCCCATCGGTGGTCACGCTGGCATTACCAGTGGCGCTGAGCCCGGTCAGCGTCAGACCCGACGAGGCGGAATAGCCGATCTCTTGCGCGATCGTGATATTCGCCCCGGTCGCATCGATCGCCGAGAACCCGTTGCCCGAATTGGCGAGCACGACATCTCCGGTCCCTGCATCGGCCACCAGAGTGGCGGCAACCCGGCTCTGCGACGGGCCATCGCTGACCGAGGTGCCGGTCTGCTGGGTCAGATCGCCTGAGCTACTGACCGTGACCGTGCCGTAGATCTCGGTCTCGGGCAGGGCGAGCGCGCCACCCGAGGTCACGCTGGAGCCGTCGCTCAGGAACATCGTGTTGCTCGACGTGGTCAGCGCCAGGGTGCCGCCATAGATCGAGACCCCCTGCACCGCGATCTCGTCGCCCGAAAGGCTGGCCGCGCCAGGCACATTCACATCCGACGAGATCGTGAGCAGCCCGTCGCTGGTCAAGCTCGTATTGCCAGTGGCGCTCAGCCCCAAAAGAGTGAGCCCGTCCGAAGCCGAACTGCTCGTGGACTGCACCACGGTCACATTCGCCCCGGTCGCATTGATTGCGGAGAAGCCGTTGCTGCTGCTGTCGAGCACGATATCTCCGGTGCCCGCATTCGCCACCAAAGTGCCGGCATAGCGTCCCTCGATCTGCCGATCGGCCACCGAGGTGCCGGTGCGCTGGGTGAGATCGCCACCGGAATTGATCGTCACCGTGCCCTGGATCTCAGTCTCAGGCAGAACCAGGCCCGAGCCCGAGGTCACGACCGCGGCATCTTCCAGGATCAGCGTGTTGGCCGAGGTCAGCAAGGTCAGGCTGCCAGCGGCGACCGTGGTGCCAGGGATGAGGATCTCGGTGCCCGAGAAGCTGGCCGCCCCGGTCACCGTAGCGTTGGAATCGAACCGCAGAACCCCATCAGTGCTGAGCGTCGCATCTCCCGTCGCATCGAGCCCGGCGACGCCGAGCGCGTTGACCCCCACCGCCGCGGTGGTCTGGCTGAGGGTGATATCGTCGCCGCTGAGATCGATATTCGAAATCGCGTTGGTGGCGGTTGCCAGCACGATATCGCCCGTTCCGGTATCGGCCACCAGGGTCGAGCCGGTGCTGCTCTCGATTAGCGCGGTGCCGCCGGTCTGGGTCAGACCGCCCGAGGAAATCGTCAGCGTGCCCACGAACCGCGTCTCCGGAAGGTCCAGACTGGCGGTCGAGCTGAGCACCGTGCCGTCGTTCAGGGTCAGCACATCGCTGCCCGGGTTGAAGCTGAGGCTGGATCCGGTGATTGTGTTGCCCGAGACCGTGATCCCCGCCCCGGTAAAGCTGGCCGCTCCGGTCGCCGTCGCATCCGAGGCCAGCACCAGAACGTCACCGCTGGTGACATCGGCAGTCCCGGTCGCGTCCAGCCCGGTGATTGTGAGGCCGATCGAGGCACTGTCGATCGACGTCTGGGCCAGGGAGATATTGGTGCCGCTCAGATCGATAACCGAGACATCATTGCCCGTTTCCGTCAGCACGATATCCCCGTCCCCGGTATCGGCGACCAGGGTCGCAGCCGCGCTGCCCTCACGGATCGTCGTCCCGGCAGCCTGGGTGAGCCCGGCCGTGGCGACGGTCAGGGTGCCGGTGAACCTTGTGTCGGGCAGCTCGAGCGTGCTGCCCGAGACCAGCCGCACACCGGTTTCGAGATCCAAGACCCCGCTCAGCGTATCGAAGACCAGATTGCCGCCGCTCAGCGTAAGATTGGTGGGTATCGAGATCCCCGCACCGGTCAGCGTCAGCGGGCCACCGACGGTCACGCTCTGGGTCAGGTCCAGCGGCCCGTCCGTGCTTATCGTAGCGTAGCCTATGGAAGAACTTGCAGCCGTCAGGCCCAGCACCGTCAGCCCAGAATTGGTCGAGGCCGACTCGCTATGGGCAATCGAAATGTTCTCCGCGGTCACATCGATCGCCGAGAACCCGTTGCCGGAATTGGTCAGCAACACATCTCCGCTCGACGAACTCGCGGTCAGGGTGCCGACATTGTTGCCCTCGGTGTAGGATTCGAGGATCGCCGTGCCGGTCTGTTGCGAGATCGTGCCAAAGGCCGCGACCCTGGCGGAATTGTAAAGCGCGACATCCGGTAGGCTCAGAGCCCCGCCCGAGATCAGGTTGGAGCCGTCATAGAGATTGAGGCTCTGCCCGTCGCCCAGCGTGACCGACAACACCCCGCCGGATTGCACGGTCACAGTAGAGCCGATGCTGATCCCGAAGCTGGAAACCGTCGGCCCGGTGGCGAAATTGGCGCCCGACTCTAGGGTCAGTGTGCCGCTGACCCGCAGATCGGCGTCGAAATCAATATTGGCACCGCTGCGCAGCGTCAGATTGGTGGTGACGGTGGTGCTGTCGAAATTGTCCACCGTCTCATCGATATTGATCTGGTCGGTCGCCTCCAGCAGTAGATCGCCGTCGAATGTGGTGATGAACTCAGGCGAGACATGGGTTATGCCCGAATACTGAGCCGCGTCTCCATACATAATATCACTTCCCGGCGGACCGAGCGGGTCATACCCGCCGACATCGCCGTAGAGCCTGGCACTGGTGATGTAGATAACGGCCGGGTCGAACAGCAACTGCCCGGGCGTGCCCATCGGGGCCGAGACATCCACACTCGCCAACTGCTCGTCGAAATTCAGCGTGCCGCCAGAGATCTCGACAAATCCGCCATTGCCGCCAGCAGCACCGCCGCGGGCACTGGCGGTGCCGGCAAAGCCGGTCCAGTTATCGCCCCAGACCACGATATCGCCGCCATCGCCCGCCGAATTGGCATCGACCTTCAGGCTGGCGCCTTCGTCCACCCGGGTCAGCCGGGCGCGGCGCAGATCGCCCCCGCCACGGGCATCGCCGCCGATCCGGATCGTGCCGCCGCCGCCATCGCCCGATGCGTCCAGTTCGGCGCCTGAGGCGATCAGGACGCCGCCACCGGTCACAGTGATTTCGCCACCCGTGGGGGCCGCGCTGGAAGCCGCAGCATCGGTCGAGACAGCACGCGCATCCAGCCGCCCGGTCACCTCGACCGTCTCGCCCGACAACAGGATCTGCCCGCCCGCGACATCGAACCCCGTCGCCTCGATCACCCCACCCGCATGGATATGCGACTCGAGCACCGCCTCGGCGGTCGCGGCCTCGATGATCACCTGGCCGCCCGCGTTTTGGATCGTCCCGGTAGTGCTGGCCGAGAGCACGGCGCCATCGCCCGCCTGCAATGCCAGGATCCCGTCGCCCGCCATGTCGATGGCAAAGGTCTCGGCCCCGGCGACGATCACCCTGCCCTTCTGCCCGACGATCGCCCCGGCATTGGCCGCGTTCGGGCCGACCAGACCGGCCAGCCCGCTCTCGCCAAAGGTGATCCGGCCACGATTTTCGACCACCGCATCCGCTGCACCCGAGATGTTGAAATCGCGCCCCCCGGACATGAAGGCGTCATTGTCGATATCGGCCGAGGTCGCGACGAACCCGCCCGCATTGATCGAGGCGGTCTCGCCGATCAGCACGCCATTGGGGTTCACCACCCACAGATTGCCGGTCGCGTTCACCTGCCCGTCGATCGCCGAGGCCCCTCCCCCGCCGGTGACCCGTGCCAGGAAGTTGGACCGCGTCGAAGGCTGGGTGACGTTGACCGTCTCCTGCGCGCCGACATCGAAGCTCTGAAAATTGCCGATGGCGTTTTGCGAGCGTTGCTGAATCGTCGTCACCGCGCCCTGACGCGAGATCGCCGCATCGCCCGCCACGATCTGCCCGCCCCGGGGCCCGGCATAGGCAAAGCCAGGCCAGGCCAGCGCCACCAGGGTCAGCGCGGTCGACGCGCGCAGGCGGGCATCAAGGCCAAATCTCGGATCGCGGAACTCAGACATCGGACAACACCTCTCAGAAAAACCAAATCATCGAGCCGAAAACCCGCAGGCGCCTGTCTCCAGTACGCTCGAGGGGCTGGCTGACCGGCTGGGCCAGCTCGAACTCCAGCCGCGGGCCATCGGGCACCCGCAGCCTGACCCCGCCCCCCGCCGAGGCCAAATCCGACGAGCCGCCAAAGCGCTCCTCGGATTGATACACAACGCCGTAATCGCCGAACGCATAAAGCTCGTACCCGAGATCGAGCCCGGCGAGGTTCAACGTGTCGGCATAGGCCAGCTCGCCATAGGTGGCGAAACCGCTATCCCCTTGCTGCTCGGCCGGGTCATAGCCCTTGAGATACCGACCGCCGCCGATCCCCAGCGCCTCGCTGGAAAGCAGGCGGTCGGGCGACCATTGCCCGATCATCCGCAGCCTGGCGCCCAGCCCGCGCCAGATCGGCTGATCCCGCTCGATCTGCCCGCGCAGCGCGAAAAAGCTGCCCGAGGCGCCCAGGCGGCTGACCTGTTGCGAGCCGGATTTCGTAGCTCCCAAAAAATCCACCCCCTTGCGCAGCGTCAGATCGGCGAAGGTCACGCCATAGGTATCACGGTAGCTGCCCCGCGCCCCGGCGAAGAAGGCGCGGATTTCGTCATTGGTGAGCTGGCCGCCGCCGCCGCCGATATCGATCTCGCTATCGGTCCAGTCGAACCCGGCATTGGCCCAGAGCGAGAAACTGCGCGAGCGGAACAGCGGATGCTCGACACCCAGTGAGAACGCGGTCTGATTGCCCTGGATGTCAAAGGCCGCCACATCCGGCTCGGTCCGGCTGTAAAGCCCCGACAGGCTGAGCGAGGTGCCGGTGCCCAGAAAGAACCGCTGGGTCAGCTCGACCGTGCTGCGCTCGTTCAGACCGGGGCCGTCGCGCACGCTCCACGAATTGAAAAAGCTCAGCGAGGTGCTGGCGCCGAACTGGCCATAGGTGTTGCCGAATACCGTGCCGCCGATCACGCCCGGCCCGATCACCGGGCTTTCGCGATGGCTGATCAGGGCGACCGCGTTGAACGAATCACGCTCGACATTCAGCGACAGGATCAGAAACTCGGGCCCCGAACCCTCCGAGGGCACGAAGGTCGCCCGCGTCACCCCTGGCAGATCGGTGGCCAGAAGAGAGACCCGCTCGATATCCTCGATCCGCGGATTGGGCAGGCCGATCAGGGGCGCGGTCAGATCCGCGATCAGATCGGCGACCGGGCCCAAAGGATCGCCGGGCGCCTCGACCGGCACCGCCTCGACCGTGATGCCGAGCACCGCGATCTGGATATTGGCCTCCGCCTGATCGATCTCCTGGCGCGGGACCAGGACCCGGGTGAAGACAAAACCCTCGGTGCGCAGGAGGATCTCGATCTCGCGGGCGACAGCATAGATATCGGCCAGCGTCGCCGGCGCACCCAGCCGGTCGGCATAGAGCGCCTGAGCTTCGGCCACCGGCAGGCGGCTGGCCGCCGTCAGCGGTGCGCCGTCACGTCCGACAAGGGTGATCGAGACCAGGTCGAGGGCCACATCCTCTGCCCCCGGGGGCGCCTCGATCGAGGCGCGGGGAACATCGACAGCACCGGGAGGGGTGCGGGGCCTGGCCGCCTCGATCTCGGCTTCGAGATCGCGCAGGCTCTGATCAGCAGTCTGGGCCAGGGCCGCATCGGGGGCGGGCCAGAACACCAGGGCGCCAAAGACGCAAAGCGCCCCGGTCTCCCGCCAAAACCCCACCATATATGCACCCCCCTGCCCTACGCGGCCCGTCCGAGGAAACGGGCCGCCCTATTTGCGCGTCAGCTTCCGCTTTCCGCGATATTCACCTGGATCTCGACCCGGCGCTGGCGCGCATCGTCGGGCCCGGCGCTGGCCAGAAGCCGCTCCTCACCCATGCCGACCGCGGTCAGTTTGGTCGAGGCAATCCCGCAATTGCCCACCAGATACTGCTTGGTCGCATCCGCCCGGCGCTGCGACAGACGCTCGTTATAGGCCGCGGCCCCGGTCGCATCGGTATGGCCGATCACGTAGTATTCCGAGCCCGGGTTCAGATCGAGATCCACCTTCAGGGTCGCGCAAAGCCCGCTGAGCGTGGTCTGCGCGGTCTGGTCCAGAAACGCCGAGTCATAGGCGAATTTGATCGGGCGGAAGATCTGATCCTCGGGCGCCAGTTCGGCAGGCACCGAGGCTTTGGCGATCTGCTGCGCCGTGCTGGTTTTCTTCTTGGCCCGAGCGGTTGCTTTGGGCGCGCCACTGCTCGACGGTGACACCACCGCCTGATCGGCGGCGGCACCCACGGCAGCCGCGGTCGTGCCGGTGCTGGGCGAGATCTCAAGCAGCGTGCGCCGCTTTTGCTCTTCCTGGCGCTGCAGAATCAGCTGCTCGCGCTGGCGTTGCAAACGCTCCAGATCCGCGTCGCTCGACTGCGCTTTGGCCTCGCCCAGGGTCGAAACCCCCGGCGCACCCATGGTAGCGGCCATCGACACGGCCAGAACTGCACAGAAAGTCTTGGTCATCCTCATCGGATATCTCCTCATGTTAAGGTGATTTTCAACACTTTCGGCAATGGCGAGAAGGTACACGCCATGCCGGGGCCGGTCCAGGTGTTTACTCTCCTGTAACGGGACTTAGGGTGTCCTGCGTCGAGAATCACCGACCCGCTTTGAAACAAGCGGTCGCGAGAATCCCTCCGCGGGGAGTTTCGTTGAGAGATTCGGCGCCAACGCCGCCGATCGGGAAGGAGGCGACGGCCATGAAATTCCTGCCCAGCCTGCTGATCGCCCTGGCCGTTCTGGCCGCTCCTGTGATTTGGCATCTGGCAAAGACCTATTTGACGCCGCCGCCACCCGATCCCCTGATCAGTTTCGAGGCCGAATTGTCGCTGATGCGCGCCCAGATCCGGGCACTGGAGGAGCGGGTCGACGGGCTCGACGCGCGCACGGCGCTCGGCATGGCGACCGATGACCGCCAGCTTGAGCCCTCCACGCCCAACCCGGCCGCCTCGGACAGCCTGCGCGACGCTTTCGCCCAGGTCGTCCTGATCGCCAACCGGCGCAAGGCGAATGACGGTCTGACCGTGGCCTCGCCGACCTATCTGCGCGAGCTCTTTGGCCTGCCGCGCGAGGATCTGACCGACGAATGCCAGCCGACCACCAACCCCAAGATCAAGGATCTGCTGGCGCTGGAGGAGGTCGGCCCGATCCGGGTCCATATGATGCGCCCGGCGATCGTCTCGATCCGCCAGGTCTTCGCCAATGTCCAGGTCTTCGAGCCCGAACTCTACAAGCGGATCAAATCCGCGGGCTCGCTCTGCGTGCGCCGGATCCGGGGATCCGAGAACTCCGCCTCGTCCCATGCCTACGGATTGGCGGTGGATATCAATATCGACGGGGTGCTGGACAGTCTGGCCGATGGCAAGACCCAGCTCGGCCTGACCCTGCTCGCTGATTTCTTCAAGAAGGAGGGCTGGATCTGGGGCGCCGGATTCGGGCGCGAAGATTCCATGCATTTCGAGATCAGCCGCGAGAAACTGACCCAATGGCGCCGGCTGGGGCTGATCTGAGCAGCTCCGCCGCGCATAGATGTGGTCGATATGGGGCTGATCCGAGAGCGGCCGATCCGACCCCCCTGCCCTGCCCGGCCACCGGTTAAGAGACGATTTCGACATCGATCCCCTCCGGTTTCGAGCGCAGTTGCGAGGCATGGCGGCTGGCGATCTGACCGGCCTTCACCACGGCATTCATCGCCTTGGTGGCGGATTTGCTCAGATCTTCCCAAAGGTCCTGCCCGCCCTCGGCCGCGCGATCCAGGACAGCCATCGCCGCCAGCGGATCGGCGGGATCGGCAGGCTCGCCCGCCGGGACCCGCAGCGTGGCCTCGACCTGATCCGCCGCCCGCTTTGCCGCCAGGCAGCGGGCCGCTGCCCGCCCGGTCAGCGCGGTCAGCGCGGCGAGTTCGGTGCCGGATTGGCCCAAGGTCTCGCTCAGTTTTTTGAACCGGCAACCGTCCAGCGCCCGGCTGGCGGCGGCCTCGGCCACTCCAAGGGCGCTCTCAGTCGCGGCTTCGGCAGTCTCCAGGGTCACAATCGCCTGGCCATAGGCGGCAAGAGCGGGACTGGCTTCGTTCCCATCGGTCTCCAGGGCGCCGGTCAAAGCGGTCTCCGCCGCCTCCAATGCGCGGCCCTGGCGGGCCAGATCCAGGCAGGATTTGACGGCGCGTTTCGTCGCCTCCTGCCAGGGAGCGATATCGGTGCTGCGGTGCAATTCCAACCTGCCGAGATCCAGCGTGACCGAGCCGGGATGCACGTCCTCGGCGATCACAGCTTCGAATCCGGCTTGGGCCAGGGCGGGGTCCTTGCGGCTCTCGACCGCCCAGATCCGGGCCGCCGCCGCCTGCATCTTCACTTCCGCTTTGGTCAAGGCCGCCTTGGCTTTCTGGGCGAAAGCATCCTTCTCGGCCCGGCAGGCGAGAATCAGGCGGGTCCAGTCCTGATCGATTTCGAATGCGGCGATCATGGCTGCGAACTTCTGTTCTGAGGCCTGGGTGTCGCGGGCCACCGCGCGTAGCGCCTCGTCATAGATCTTGACCGCCGGCGCCCAGGGTTTGATATCGAGAACTCTATTGTTTTCCAATTGGTTACCGGAGTCATCCGTGAGGGAAATGGCAAAACTGAACCGCTCGCGCCGCCATCCGAGATAGCGGCATTGCGCCGAGTGCCGAACCGGTCCGAACCAATCCGGCTGCTCGATAAGGGTCTTGAGGTAGTTTGCCATGCAACGCCTGTCATCGGTCCGCCCACCTGACCGGCCCCCTGCCGCGCCATCCTGGCACCCGGGCCGGTCTTCTACTGCTTGCAGTGTAGCTGGGGAACATTCACTCTTTAAACTTCTTTTTTTTATGCTTCTATCTGTAGGACGGATGAATTGTGAGGAACCCCATGTCCGACCGCCTGCGCCAGATCGAAGCCTTTCTGCAAGTCGCCAAGACCCGGAACTTCACCCGCGCGGGCAATGTGCTGGGCCTGTCGCAACCGGCGCTGTCGGCGCTGGTCTCAAAGTTCGAGGACGAGCTGGGGATCAAGCTGTTCCATCGCACCACCCGCTCGGTCTCGCTGACCGAGGCCGGGGCGAACTTCCTACCCAATGCCGAGCGGATCATGATGGATGTCCATCTCTCGATCTACGAGCTGAAGGAGGCGGCCATGCTGATCGAGGGCAGGCTGCGCCTGGCCGCCCCGCCCTCGCTTTGCTCCTCGCGCCTGCCGCGCTGGATCAGCGCCTTCAGCGAGGATTTCCCCGGCATCTCGATCTCGGTCTTCGAGCGTTCCGAGACCCTGGTGCTCGACATGGTGGGCAATTCGCAATGCGATCTCGCCCTGTCGATCGAGGCCAAGGATCGCGACGACATCATCTTCCGCCCGGTCTTCAAGGATCGGCTGGTGCTGCTCTGCCGCGACGACCATGTCTTCGCCGATTTCGATATCGTGCCCTGGCAAATGCTGACCGATCACGGGCTGATCGCGCTCGAATCCGGGACCTCGGTGCGCCAGTTCATGGACGAGGCAACCTTCGAGGCGCGGATCACCTTGCAGACCACCTCCGAGGTGCAGTCGGTCTCGACCGCGATCGGCTTTGTCCGGGCTGGGCTCGGGATGACCGTGCTGGGCGAGAGCGATCTGGCCGAGTTTTCGATGGACGGTCTGGCGGTGGTGGAGCTCGAAGAACCGGTGGTGCCGCGCAGCTTCGGGATCCTGCATTCGGTGGAGAAACCGCTCTCACCCGCAGCCTCTGAACTGGCCAAACGGATCGAGCGGCTGCGGTAGCCCCCGGCCCGGTAGGCGCCTCGGCTTGTGGGGAAACGCTTCTATTCAGCGCAGCACGCCCAAGGATCACCCACCACGGACCGCCGGAGCCGGGCGAGCGCCGGCCCATGGGATGGCGAAGCAGGGGAATCTCTAACCCGCACTACCCGCTCGCGATCCAAATGGACTAAAACGTTTCGCACGCGAAAGCCGATGAGACTCCGCTAGCGGCAGACATCCGAAGACCCCGCCCGGAATCAAGCCGAAGGAGCCGGGCGAGCGCCGGCCCGCCCCCACGGGCTGGCGCTTTGCCACCCTTACGAAAGAGCGGGTAACGGGGAGGTCATCCGCTGCCGTAAAGTGCTGAGCAGACAGGGTTTTGCACCACCCCACGGGCCAGCGCCCGCCCGGCTCCCTTCCGACTCCAGATCACCCTGATATGCCCAATGGAGGGTTTCGCGCGCGAAACCGCCCTGCCCTATTTCGGCTCGAGCAGGTAGCGGATCGAGCTCATCACCGTCTCTACCAGCTCGCTGTCGACATTGCGGCCGTGGAAGCGGATGGCATAGCCCGCTTCATCCACTTCCTTCGAAATCGCCATGCCATTGGCCAGCTCCACCCTTCCCAGCACCTGGCGCTTGCGCCCTGCCCCGCCGCCTGCCCTGGGCCTGCCGCCGCGCGCCCCGCCGGGGCCAGCCCCTGCCCTTGTGTCGGCCTCGCTCTCGATGATCACCGGCTCCAGCGCTTCCCACTCCCCCGCGCCCGTCTCGGCGGGATAGCGCACCAGCGCTTGGCGGAGCTGCTCGGCATAGCCCGCCCGCAGCGCGTTCGACAGCCGCAGCCCCGCCCGTTCGCTCAGCTCATGGGCGAAGAGCAGCAGGTCCCCCAGCTCCTCATGGATCACCGCGAAGGAGCGGATTTTCGAGCGTTTCGCCTTCGACCCCGCCGGGAACAGCGCATCCACCGCCGCCGCCACGCTGGGAAAAGCGCCCTGCAGATTGGCCAGAACCGCGATCCGCCCGCGCTCGTAATGGCTGAGATCGGCGCGGATCTCGTTCTCCTCGACCATGGCGGCGAAGGCGGCGCCAAGTTCGAGCGGGGGGCGGATCACAGCCCGGATCGTGGCCCCCTGCCCTTCCACCTCGCGCACCGCCTTCAGGCGGCGATAGCCGGAGAGCAGCCCGTATTCCCGCCCCTCCAAGGGCGGCTCCAGCCGGTAGACCTCGATCGGTATGCGCAAACCATTGGCGGCGATCGAGCGCTTCAGCTCCTCCATCGGCTCGCGTTCCAGGACGGCCCGGTCGCGGGTCAGCTCCTCCTCGACGATGACCGAGACGGGGATCTCGACCGCCAGCCGTCCCTCTTCCTCGGCCTTGCGGAAGGCGGCGGCATCGGCGGCGTCGCGGGCGGCTTTGGCCCGGTCCTCGGCCGCCAGAGGCTGGGCGAACGCGGCCGCGTCTCCTGCGATCTGGGCGATTGGCGGGCGCGCGGACGGTTTGGCGCGGGCTGCCTTCGCGGGGCCTGGTTTGGCCGGGTCTGATCCCGTGTCACCGAGTTTCGCGCCATCGGGTTTCGCATCGTCTGGTTTCGCATCATCGGGTTTCGCGGCGAAACCGGCCTCGAGTTCCTGCAAATCGGCGGCGCTGGGAACGCCCAGCCGTCTACGTTTAGCCATGCGCCTCTCCCTTCTCCTGCTGCTGCTGCTGCTCATGCGCCTGCATCTGCTGATCGCGCCACCAGCAGCCCAGCAGGATCTCCTTGAACTCGGCATAGGTGCGGTCGAACGCCTCGCGGCCGCGGGCATAGGTCTCGCGGTTGAAATCGCGGTAATCGGCCTCGTAGATGCCGCTGACCTGCTCGCCCGCCTGACCGACCAACGCGGTGAATTCCTGGCGGTGCGCGTTCATGAAATCGCCGAAATAGGCCTGGATCGCATTGGCCATATCGGCCTGCTGGCCGGCGTCATAGCGGGTGATGATGGTGCGCACCACATCCCATTCGAACCTGGTCTCAGGCAGGCCCGCGGCGCGTTTGGCGGCGTTCTCACCCTCCTCGATCGAGGCGAAGGTCGAGTAGAGCATGTCGAAGAACCGGCCGGTCGAGTCGAACTCGAGAAACGAGGCGCCGAGCGGGACCAGAAGGATATCCGCAGCGGCCAGGGCGTTGATCGTCAGATAGCCGAGCGCGGGCGGGGTATCGAGCAGGATCACGTCATAACGCTCGGCGAGCCCCTCGGCCTCGATGAAATTGGTCAGCGCGTCCCAAAGCGGCCAGCCCCGTTCCGACATCCGCCAGACCGGGATCTGGAACTCGGCCCAGTAGAGATTGAGCTGGGCGCCGATCAGATCGATATTCGGCCAATGGGTCGGCTGGATGACATCGGCGCCCGAGACGGTCAGCGCCTCGGTCAGGGTCTCGTCGAAGGGCAGGGGGGGCGTGCCGGCGGCCTCGCGTACCTGGTTCTCGGCGGCCCGGTGGCGGGCGAAATCGCGGGCCAGAAGCGGGAAGATCGTCTGCCATTCATCCTCGACCGCGCCGCCCAGGATCGAGGTCATCGAGCCCTGGCTGTCGAGATCGATCACCAGG
>JBCDKL010000006.1:0-28125 GCA_038746695.1 Pseudomonadota bacterium
CAGGTTCGCGCGCTGGCCGAGGAAGAGATAGCGGATCACGATCAGATCGATCGTCACCGCAAGGGCGAAAACCGCCGCCTCGATCCGGCCCTGCTCGGTCGCGTAGCGCGCGGCGGAGAGCCAGTTGAGCTCCCACAGCTCTGCGCAGGCCAACAGCAGGAAGGTCACAGCGATATAGCCGGTATATAGCCAGGGCAGCCAGCTTCGGCGCATCAGGATCGAGGGGACGATCACGAAAGGCCCGGCGATCATAATGATCCAGAGCACCCATTCGAACCCATCGGGCACCGCCTCGAGGAACAGAAGATCGGTGCCTTCATCCAAGAGACCTGCGATCAATGCGATGCCGAACAGCAATTGCGCCGAGGCCCAGGCCAGCACCAGCGCCATCGCCCCGCGAAACCGGTTTAGCGGATGGTTCCGCCAGTCATGCTCGATCAGATATCGCCAAGCCATGGCGGGCGACATAACACGCACCGGCCGAAAGGCGAGCGGAGATCACGCATGCGCTGCCTGCTTGTCCTGGCCCAGAGCCACCAGCGCCTGGCGCACGATATGGGGCGCGTTCATCGCGGCCACGTCGTACATTTTCGCCGGGCTGTCCTGGTCGATGAAGATATCCGGGAAGACCATCGGGCGAACCGTCAGCCCACGGTCCAGCGCGCCCTCATGCGCCAACAGATGCAGCACATGCGAGGAGAACCCGCCGATGGCGCCCTCCTCGACCGTCACCATCGCCTCATGCTCGCGCGCCAGACGCAGGATCAGGTCGCGGTCGAGCGGTTTGGCAAAGCGGGCATCGGCAACCGTGGTCGAGAGGCCCATGGCCTCAAGCTCCTCCGCCGCCTTCAGGCATTCCTGGAGCCGGGCGCCGAAGGAGAGCAGCGCGATCTTGGTGCCCTCGCGCACCACCCGTCCCTTGCCGATCTCCAGCGGCTGCCCCCGTTCGGGCATATCGACGCCCGCGCCCTCGCCTCTTGGGAAGCGGAAAGCCGAGGGCCTATCGTCGATCTGTTGCGCGGTGGAGACCATATGGACCAGCTCGGCCTCATCGCTGGCCGCCATCATGATCATACCCGGAAGACTGCTGAGATAGCCGATATCGAAACTGCCCGCATGGGTGGCGCCATCGGCACCGACCAAGCCAGCGCGGTCGATGGCGAACCTGACCGGCAGGCGCTGGATTGCGACATCGTGGACAACCTGGTCATAGCCGCGCTGCAAAAACGTCGAATAGATGGCGCAGAAGGGCCGCATCCCGGCACCTGCCAGCCCCGCACAGAAGGTCACGCCATGCTGTTCGGCAATGCCAACATCAAAGGCGCGGTCGGGATGGTGTTTGGCGAAGATGTCAATCCCAGTCCCGTCTGGCATGGCCGCCGTGATGGCGCAGACGCGCGGGTCCTCATCGGCGATCTTCACCAGCGAGTTGGCGAATACCTTGGTATAGGAGGGCGCGTTGGCGGGGGCTTTCTTTTGCTCTCCGGTGATCACGTCGAACTTGGCGCGGGCATGGCCCTTGTCGGCGGCCTCCTCGGCGGGGGCATAGCCTTTGCCCTTCACCGTCAGCGCATGGATCAGCACCGGGCCGGTGGCATGGGTCTTCACATGGCGCAGCACGCCCAGCATCTGCTCCATGTCGTGGCCGTCGATCGGGCCGATATAGTCGAAGCCAAGCTCCTCGAACATCGTGCCGCCGACAGTCGCGGATTTCATCAGGCTCTCGGCCCTATGCGCGCCCTCGCGCATGACCTCGCCCAACGGGCCCGGCACCTGGTCGAGCATGCCCTTGGCCGCGCGTTTCAGATCCTGCAGCGGTGTCTGGGTGTAGAGCCGGGTGAGATATTTCGACAGAGCGCCCACCGGAGGCGCGATCGACATGTCGTTGTCGTTCAGGATCACGATCAGCCGCTTGCCCAGGCCGCCCGCATTGTTGAGCCCTTCATAGGCCATGCCTGCGGTCATCGCCCCATCGCCGATCACCGCGATGGCATCGCCGGTGTCGCAGCCCATCTCGCGCCCCATAGCAAAGCCCAAAGCCGCCGAGATCGAGGTCGAGCTGTGGGCCGCGCCGAACGGGTCGTAATCGCTCTCGGTGCGTTTGGTGAACCCGCTCAACCCGCCGCCCTGGCGAAGAGTGCGGATCCGGTCGCGTCGCCCGGTCAGGATCTTGTGGGGATAGCATTGATGCGAGACGTCCCAGATCAGCTTGTCGCGCGGCGTGTCGAATACGGCATGCAGCGCGATGGTCATCTCGACCACGCCCAGCCCTGCGCCCAGATGCCCGCCAGTGACCGAGACCGCCGCCACCGTCTCGGCCCGCAATTCGTGGGCCAGCTCGGCCAGGTCGCGATCCGACATCCCCTTGAGATCGGCGGGCGAGCTCACACGGTCGAGCAATGGTGTCTTCGGTCGTTCAGTCATGGGCGGTTCCCTATCGGGTCGTCTTATCTGGTCATTCGGGGCCGCGGGTGGTGGGCGGCGCCCGGTCTGCATCTAGGTAGGCGGGCTCAACCCGGCTCTGCGTCGAATGGCTGCGCCGAGACCGTGCCATCGCTGCCCGCGACGATCTTCTGCACTTTCAGTTCGGCATCGGCCAGCCTAGCTTCGCAATGCTTCTTCAGGGCGTCGCCGCGTTCATAGAGGGTTATCGACTGATCCAACGGCACCTGGCCGCCTTCGAGCTGGGCCACCACAGTTTCCAGTTCGGCCAGCGCCTCCTCAAAGCTCATCTCGGCGATCGGTTTGTCGGTCATAGGCTCTCCAGATGGGCTGCCAGCGCATCGAGATGGGCGGCGGTGCTGGCGGTCAATCCGTCGAGGTCATAGCCCCCCTCGAGGGTCGAGACCACCCGGCCCTCGCAACATTCCGCGGCAACCGCGCAGATCTCGGCCGTGACCCAGGCGAAATCCTGCGGCTGCCACATCAGATTGGCCAGCGGATCATCGATATGGGCATCGAACCCGGCCGAGATCATCACCAGATCGGGCGCGAATGCGCGCAATGCGGGCAGGATGATGCCCTCATAGGCGGCCCGCATCTCGCGCCCCGAACTCATCGGCGCCAGCGGGGCGTTAACGATATTCCCGACCCCGGTTTCGCTGGCTGCTCCGGTGCCCGGATAAAGCGGCATCTGATGCGATGAGGCGAAGAAGACCCGCCCTTCCGCCTCAAAAATATCCTGGGTCCCATTACCGTGATGCACATCGAAATCCACGATGGCGACCTTTTCGACCCCGAGGTCTTCGACCGCGTGCAGCGCGCCTACCGCGACATTGTTGAAGAGGCAGAACCCCATGGCGCGCTCGCGTTCGGCATGGTGGCCGCAGGGGCGCTGGCAGACGAAAGCGGTCTTTGTCTCGCCGCCCATTACAGCAGCAACCGCTGCTATATTGGCGCCGGCTGCGCGCTGCGCCGCTTCCAGACTGCCGGGCGCCATATGGGTATCGGCGTCGAGCGCGACCCAGCCCTCAGCCGGGCTGGCTGCGATGATCGCATCGACATAGGCGGGGCTGTGCGCGCGTTTCAGGTCAGCTTCCCCGGCCAGCGGCGGCTCGGCGCGGGGCCAATCGGCATAAGGAGCCTGGGCCAGAAGCCGGTCCAGCGCCTCGATCCGGGCCACCCGTTCGGGATGACCGGGCGGCGTCACATGGCCGTGGCTGGCGCCATGGGTGTAAATTAAAACTGACATTGCCCCATCTTTAGACATTTCAGCGCCGCAGTAAACCGCGACCCGGCTGGTGCAACTTCGTCCCGGCAGATGGGGTAAGAAGGGGCTTAGTCCGGGTTCAATCGGGCGTTAGCATATAGCCCGCACCGCGCACGGTCTGGAGATAGCGGGGGTTCTTCGGGTCACGCTCCAACTTCCGTCTCAGCCGGGTGATTTGCACATCGACGGCGCGCTCCTGCACGTCATTATCGGAACTGCCAAGTTCAGCCGAAAGCCGTTCGCGGCTGATCGGCTCGTTCGGCAGTTTGGCGAAAACCCGCATCAGCGCCTGTTCGGTCGAGGTCAGCCGCACCGGTGCGCCGTCGCAGATCAGTTCTCCACGCAGGATGTCGTAAGAGTTCTCGCCTAGCATCAGCGAGGTCGGCGCGGCCTCAGGCTCGTCGTGCGGCAGCGAGCGGCGCAGGATCGCGGCACAGCGCAGCAACAGCTCGCGCGGCTCGAAGGGTTTGGGCAGGTAATCGTCGGCCCCGGCCTCCAGCCCCTTGATCCGGTCGCTGGCCTCGCCGCGGGCGGTCAGCAGCAGAACCGGGGTCTCGATCTCGCCCCTGACGCGGCGGGTGAAGGCGACGCCGTCCTCACCCGGCATCATCACATCGACGATCAGAAGATCGAAGCTGAGATTGACTAAGAGCCGGCTGGCATGCCCGGCATCCCGGGCGATGGTCACCAGATAGCCGTTGCGCGAGAGAAACCGCTTCAACAGATCGCGGATCCGCGCATCATCGTCGATCACCAGGATATGACAGGGGGTGTCGTCCTGTGGCGCGGGTCGCCCCTGCGAAGGGGTCAGAAGATCGGCGGGACCGGTCATTTCGCCTGTTTCCCGACCAGGGTCATGACCGCCTCGCGCCCGTCATCATTGATGATTTGCGCTAGCACATGGCGAAAGCCTGCGACCGCGTCGGGCCCGGCTTCGGCATAGGCCCGGTGCAGGCGGGCGCGTTGCGGTGCCGAGAGGGCGCGCTCCAGCTCCTCGCCCTGGGGCGAAAGACTGAGCAGGCGTTGGCGGCGGTCCTCGGTGCCCGTGGTCGAGAGCACCAGCCCATCCTCGATCAATTGCCTGAGGACCCGATTGAGCGATTGCTTGGTGACCTGGAGGATCTCCAGAAGCCCGGCAATGGCGATGCCCTGATGGCGCTTGATGAAGTGCAGGGCGCGGTGATGCGCGCGGCCATAGCCGCGCTCGGCCAGGATCTGGTCGGGGTCGGAGGTGAAATCGCGATAGGCGAAGAACATCAATTCTATACCCTGGCGCAGTTGCTCGTCGGTCAGGAACAAAAGCTGCTCGGAACGGTCGAAGCTCGGCCGCGGCGGTGCAGTGCGGGTGCTACTCATTAGGTCCTCACTCGAAAGCCTGATCTCACGATTTATGTCAGCCTTATTGACTGATTACCAGCCCAATGTTACCTCCTCGCACGCCGGATGAGACTGGAAATGTCGCAGACCTCCGGTGAAACGTAACATCTTGAAACGCAGCCGGGCGTGGCTGTGAGTGTGAGGGCGGAATCATGTCTCCGGGAAGCGGGTACGAAGATCGCGAGGGCTTTATCTGGCTGGACGGCAATCTGGTGGAATGGCGCCAGGCGAATGTGCATATCCTGACCCATGGGCTGCATTACGGCTCATCGGTCTTCGAGGGCGAGCGGGCCTATGGCGGGCGGATCTTCGAATCGGTGGCGCATTCCGAGCGGCTGCTGGCCTCGGGCATGGCGATGGATATCCCGATCCCCTACACGGTTGCGGAGATCGAGACGGCCAAGGAGGCGGTGCTGCGCGCCAATTCCCTGTCGGATGCCTATGTCCGGGTAATCGCCTGGCGTGGCGCTGGGCTGGATATGGGTGTCGCCGCGGCGCGCAACCCGATCCGCATGGCGGTGGCGGCCTGGGAATGGGGCGCCTATTATGGCGATGCCAAGAGCAAGGGCGCCAAGCTGGATGTCTCGCGCTGGAAGCGTCCTTCGCCCGAGACGATCCCCTGCCATGCCAAGGCGAGCGGGCTTTACATGATCTGCACCATGTCCAAACACGCCGCCGAGGCGAAGGGCTGTTCGGATGCGCTGATGATGGATTATCGCGGTTACGTCGCCGAGGCGACCGGAGCGAACGTGTTCTTCGTGAAGGATGGCGCGGTGCATACGCCGCTGGCCGATTGCTTCCTGGCGGGGATCACGCGCAAGACAGTGATGGGTATGCTGGAGCGCAAGGGCGTCGAAGTGGTCGAGCGTCACATCATGCCCGATGAGCTGGAAAGCTTCGAGCAATGCTGGCTGACTGGCACGGCGGCGGAAGTGACCCCGGTGGGCGAAATTGGCGGGACCTATAATTTCGAAGTCGGTGCGCTGGCCCAGGAGATCGCCTCGGATTACGAGCGGGTGGTGCGCGGCAACCGCTGAAGCACGAGGGGCCATGCATTCATGAGAGCCATTCCCCTATAGCCGGGCACGGCGGAGCCGCCGCGCGCCGGGGGGCGGGCGGTGGCGTCGTCGTGCCCGGCTATAGGGGGATGCGTGATCGGGTTTTCAGCTCAGATCGACCAGGGTGATCTCGGGTGGGACGCCCAGGCGAACTGGCAGGATCGAGCAGCCGAGACCGCCGGAAACGACGAGGCTGTGCCCTTGCTCCTCGACCGGACCCCAGGCGAAGCGGTTGCCATAGGCCGAGGGCACGATCGGCGACCAGCCGAACAGGCGGATCTGGCCGCCATGGGTGTGGCCCGCGAGGCTAAACGCGAAGCGGTCGCGCCAGCCGGGCCAGAAGTCCGGCTCGTGCAGCAGCAGGATCGCCGGGGCGTCATCAGTGATCTGGGCCAGCATCGCTTGCTGATCGTCGACCCCGCGGCGGCCGCGCCGCGTCTTCTTCGGCAGAAAGGCGATCGGGTCGCCGATGCCCGCGAGCCAGAATTGCGACTGGCCATGGGAGAGCCGGATGGCGGAATTCTCCAGAAGCGGGATGCCAGCTTGCGCGAGCGCGCCATGCCAGACGGTCGGGCCACCTTCACGCGCCTGAGCGGCCTGATCGGACCACCAGTCGTGATTGCCGAGGATCGCATGGGTGCCAAGCGGCGCCCTGAGCCCGCCCAGAACCCGCGCGATATCCAAAGGATCGGGCTCGGCCGATGTGAAGCGATGCCCTGCGGGGTAATCGCCGAGCAGCACGATCAGATCGGGCTCGAGCGCATTTGCCCGCGCGACGATCCGTTCCAGCCGTGCCAGCGGCATATGCGGCGGGGCGACATGCGGGTCGGCCAAGGCCACGATGCGCAGCTTGAGCCCCCGGGGCCAGCGGGGCGGGGTCAGCGCCCAGCGTTGCACTCTGAGGCGCCAGCCGGGCTCGACCGCCCCGGCATAACCCGCCAATGCCAGTGGCAGGGCCGCGGCGAGCCGCAGGATTTGGCGTCGGGTGAGCATGCGACCGCGAACCATTCGCCCAGACTAGGCTCTGCCTAGGCAGGCTGCAATCCCGACCGGATCGCCTCGACGCTTCCCGCCCGTCCGACTAGCTGATACGATTCGGCGCAACGAGCCTGGCATCCGTGGGGGAGACAGATGGATCTGGCATTAGAACTATTGGAACATTGGATCCTGGTCCTGATGTTCGCGGTCCTGATCCTGGCCATGGCCGGGGTGCCCAATACCGGGTTTGGCCTGCAAAACATGTTCCATGACGACAAGGCACTGATCGATATCTGGGTCCGCGGCGACAAGAGGCTCGGGATTCCTCCGCACCCTTTGATGCCCTATCTCAACAGCCCAGCGATTTTCGTCCAATGCTACATCACCGTCTTCGCGGTGTTGGGCTGGGGCTTTATCTACACTCTGCAGTTTGCCGATCCCGATGTGGTCAAGGGGTGGGAGGCTCTGTCGACCCCGCCCGAGGTAATGCAGGGGCTTCTGAGCGCGATCCTCGCCCATGTGCTGATCACTGCAGGGATCAGCCTGTTCTTCGGCGTGGTCCCGGTGGCCGAGGCGGTTCGCCCCTTGCAGCCGGGCGAGCGGGTGCGCTGTGTGATCGGGGTAGCACTTGGGCTTGCCATCGGATGGGCCATAGTGGTGCTGGCAATCCGGGTCGAGCCGATCTTGCAGAACAGCTTTGGCGCCCCGGCGCATCTGAGCCCGACTTTGGCCATGGCGGTTCCGGCCTTCGTGGTGCTGATCAGCCTGTTGCTCTATCGCAAGTTGATCTCGGGCATCACCATCATCGCGCTGTTTGCGATGATCCTTCTGGTCTATGCGCTGATGAATCTGGCGCCCGAGGCCTATCACCCGCTGATCCTTCTGGGCATCGTCGCGGCCATCATATTCTTCAGCAATCTCTATGCCCGGTTGATCGGGATGAAGGAGGCGCCACTGAAATTCCAGATCCCGGGCATCGTCGATGCCGAGGGGCAGAACCATTACCAGGACCCGGTGGAGCTTTCGGAGAAGTACCACACCGATGACGAGCCGGTGATGGAGGTCATGTTCCGCCGCGCCAAATCTGCGGCGCGCAAGTCTCTGACCCCGCCGGCGGACGACCTCTCAGACCCCGATGCGGGCAAGATCGACCCGCGCAGCGCGTTGGAGAACTGGGCCGCGCTGGACCGCAACAAGCCCGAGAACAACAATGGTCAGAAGCCGAAACTGGTGCTGCTGGCGACCTCGGGCGGGGCCTATCGCGCCTCGTTCTGGACTGCTTTGGTGCTGGACAGTCTGGCGAGCTTTGACACGCCGAAAGGCGCGCTGAACGGGTTCTGTCAAAGCATCAGGCTGATCACCGGCGCTTCGGGCGGGATGGTCGGCGGAGCCTATCTCGCGGCGATGATGAACCCGGATGGCCGTCCGCCAGCCTCGATCATGCCGCAGATGAGCGACGACATCCTGAACGCGCAATGGTCGAGCAAGGGCGACCCGGACGATTACGCCTATAAGCGCCGCTTTCCGCTGCCGCGCGACTCGCTTTCCGCCGTGGCGCAGCAATTGCTCCAACACGATATCCCTCGCCTGTTCATGACTGGGGTTCAGATGGAGGATCGCGGCCGGGTGCTCGAGGATCAATGGCTGACGCTGAACGCGTCTTTCGAGGATCTGCGCGGTGACGAGGCGGCCGGGCTGAAACCCTCGATCGTGTTCTCGCCGATGCTGGTCGAGACCGGCCAGCCGCTGCTGATCACCAATCTCGACATGAGCCGGGTGAATGGCGATCTCTTGGACGAGTCGGTCGAGTTCTTCGACTGGTTCCCGCATAGCCGGGATGCCTTCAAACTGAAGACTGCGACGCGGCTGAACGCAGCGTTTCCCTATATCGCCCCGGCGGCGGCCCTGCCGACCAGGCCTTATCGTCGTGTCGTGGATGCGGGCTACTACGACAATTACGGCGTGGATCTGGCGACGTCCTATCTCAGCCAGCCCAGGATCCGCGATTGGATCGTGCAGAACACCTCGGGCGTGATGGTGATCCAGGTCCGAGCCTTTCCCTTCACCATGCCGGGCGAGAAAGAGCCCGGCCCCGTGGCCCGCGGGCTGCAATGGCTGACCACGCCGATTGAGGGGGCGGGCTCGGCGCGGGGGGCTACGATGAAGTTCCGCAACAACCAGAGCCTGCGCCGCACCGAGAATCTCTACAAACAGCTCACCGGAGACCAGCATTTCCTGCGCTCGGCAATTTTCGAGGTCGATTCAAAGACTTCGCTGAGCTGGTACATGCCCGAGAAGGAACTGCTGGAGCTTGTTGGCGGCGCGATGGCCAAGGTCAATCGCTTCGCGCTGGAGGGGATCGTGGCCTTCTGGCAGGACTTGCCCCCGCCGGTCGAACTGGGCGAGGTGGACGAGGCGCTGAAAGCCCGCGGCGGTGGCGGAAAATCCACTCCCGAGGCCGTGTCTTGAGAGCGACACGAATCTGATGTAGTTTCATGCACGCGGATGATCCGGGGCGAAACTGCCATGCCAATCCCTGGCCGGACATCCTGCTGGAGGACACAGTTCTGAGTGCTCAGCCTTTCTTGGGTCAAACCGCCCAGACGTCTCAGCCCCGGATGCATGGGGCCCCCGGATCCACAGATACCGGGACCAGAGATACCGAGACACGAGACACCGAAGCGTCCGAAACCCCGCTGCTCGAGCTTATCCTCGGCTTTCTCGACAAGGAAGGTGCCGAGGATGTGCTGCCGATCGATCTGGCCGGAAAGTCGGCTGAGGCCGACCATATGGTCATCGCCTCAGGCCGCTCGACCCGGCATGTCGCGGCACTCTCCGAGAAGCTGATCGATGCGCTCAAGGGCCGGCTCGGCCAGCGCGCCCGCGCGGAAGGCCGCGACAGCGCCGACTGGGTGCTGATCGACGCTGAGGATGTGATCGTCCACATCTTCCGGCCCGAAGTGCGTGAGTTCTATCAGCTCGAGAAGATGTGGCTGACCGCCCCGGATGCCCGCGCCCGCCACGCCTGATCTGCCCGAAATGCGCCGATGCGCCTGAGGATCGCCGCCATGGGCCGGATCGGCCCGGGCCCTGAACACGCCATGATCGAGACCTACCGCAACCGGGCCGACGCGGCGGGCCGGGCCATCGCGCTCGGCCCCCTGGTGATCGACGAGATCGATGAGCGCAAGGCAAAGACCCAAGCCGCCCAAGCCGATGCGCTGCGCGCACGGGTTGCCAAGGGTGGAGTAACGGTCGTGCTGGACGAGCGCGGCCGCCCCCTCTCAAGCCCAGATTTCGCAAACCTTCTGGCGGATTGGCGCGATCAGGGAAGGGCCGAGGCTGCCTTTCTGATCGGCGGCGCCGATGGCCACGCGCCCGATCTGCGCCGCGAGGCCGATCTGCTGCTCGGCTTCGGCCCGATGGTCTGGCCGCATATGCTGGCCCGGGTCATGCTGACCGAGCAGATCTGGCGCGCGATCTCGATCCTGACCAACAGCCCCTATCACCGCGACTGAGCGGTTGCGTGGCCCCGCCATCCCCGCTAAGTCTCTGAAAACGTTGCTGGAGACTGCCCGATGCCGCATCGCCCCGTCGTTCTGACCATCCTTGATGGCTGGGGCATGAGCGCGCGGCGTGAGGGCAATGCACCGCTCTTGGCCAAAACCCCCACTCTGGATCGGCTGATGGCGTCTTGCCCGCTTGCGAAGCTGGCTGCCAGCGGTGTGGATGTGGGCTTGCCGGAGGGGCAGATCGGCAATTCCGAGGTTGGGCATACCAATATCGGCGCGGGGCGGGTCGTCTGGCAAACCCTGCCGCGGATCGATAAGGCGATCGAGGATGGCAGCTTCTTCGCCATCCCCGCTCTGGTCGACTTCATGGTCCGGCTGAAAGCCTCGGGCGGGCGGGCGCATCTGATGGGGCTGATCAGCCCGGGCGGAGTGCATTCGCATCAACGCCATGTCTCGGCGCTGGCCATGCTGCTATCCAAGGCGGGGATCGAGGTCGAGATCCACGCCTTTCTGGATGGCCGCGACGTCGCCCCAGGCTCCGGCCCGGCGGCGATGGCGCAGCTTTTGGAGGATGTCGCACCGCTCTCGGGCGTGCGGGTGGCGACCGTTTGCGGCCGGTTCTTCGCCATGGATCGCGATCATCGTTGGGAGCGGGTCGAACGCGCCTTTCGCCTGCTGGCCGATGGCGAGGGCGCGCGGTTCCCTGGCGCCCTTGCCGCCATCGACGCGGCCTATGAGAACCAGATCGGCGATGAATTCCTCGAACCAGCCGTCGTTGCTGATTATCCTGGGATGATGGATGGCGATGGGCTGATCTCGGCCAATTTCCGCAGCGACCGGATGCGCGAGCTGCTCAGGGCGCTGCTCGACCCGGAGTTCACCGCGTTCGACAGCGCCGCCGCGCCGCACTTCTCCGCAACGCTGGGCATGATCTCCTATTCCGAGAAGATAGACGCCTGGATGCCCGCGATGTTCCCGCCCGAGGAGATCGTGAACACGCTGGGCGAATGGCTCGCGGCCCATGGCAAGCGGCAATTCCGGGTGGCCGAGACCGAGAAATACCCCCATGTCACCTTCTTCCTGAATGGTGGGATCGAGACGCCGGATCCGGGTGAGGAACGCCATATGGCGCCAAGCCCGAAGGTCCGCACCTATGATCTGGCACCCGAGATGTCGGCCGCCGAGGTGGCCGAGGCGCTGGCCGGCGCGATCCGGGGCGGCTACGATCTGATCGTCGCCAATTTCGCCAATCCCGATATGGTTGGGCATTCCGGCGTGCTTGAGGCGGCGGTCGCAGCCTGCGAGGCGGTGGATCGCGGTCTCGGTGAGGCGCTGGCAGCGTTGGACGATGTCGGTGGCGCCATGCTGATCACCGCCGATCACGGCAATTGCGAGGTGATGATCGATCCTGTCAGCGGTTCACCGCATACCGCGCATACCACCAATCCCGTGCCGGTGCTCCTTGTCGGCGCGCCGGGCTATGGGCTTGCCGATGGCAGGCTGGCGGATCTGGCGCCGACTCTTCTGGAGCTGATGGGGCTGGACCAGCCCGGCGAGATGACCGGGCGCTCGCTGCTGGTGGCGCCATGAGGGGGCTGGCCCCATTTTGCTTTTGGCTCATGGCCGCATCTGGGCCGCTGCTTGCGGGGGCTGTGGCCGGGGCCAGCGAGATCGACCGGGCCCGCATTCTGCTGCAAGATGCGGAGACATCGCTAAATCGCGTTGCCTCCAGCCAGAAGCATGCGCAGCTTTCGGCGCTTGGCCAAGCGGTCAAGGCGCATGAGGCGGCGCTGGCCGCGCTCCGCCAGGGGCTGCGCCAGCTTGCCGCTCGCGAACAGGAGATTGCAGGCGATCTTGCGGGCGACCGGGCCCGGCTGACCGAGGTTCTAGCAGCGCTGCAATCGCTCTCGCAAGCACCGCGCTCGGCCCTTCTGGCCTTCCCCGGCGGTCCGGTGCGGGCGGCCCGGGCGGCGACGTTGATGCAGGAACTGACCCCGAAGCTCGAGGCGCAGAGTGCCGCGATCCGCGACCGGCTCGACCAGATCCGGCAATTGCGCGCCCAGCAAGAAACCGCCCGAGTCGAGGCGCGCGGCGCGCTGGCCCGGTTGCAGGGTTTGCGAGCGCGCACCGCCCAGATCCTGCGCAGCCGGACCCGCAGGATTCCGGCTGACGAGATCTCAGCCCAGGCCGAAGCCGCCGCCCGCCAGGCCGAGAGTCTGCGCCAGCTCACCGCGGCGCTCGACCGCCGCGACATCGCTTCCGCAGCCGGGGCCTCCACTCGGTTCGAGGCGTTGCGCGGTAGCCTGCCGCTGCCGGTCTCGGGCCGCATCGCTTCCAGCTTCGGCACCGAGGGGCGGCGCGGCTTTGGCCTGACGCTGGCCGCCCCCGCTTATGGCCAGGTGATCGCCCCGGTGGGCGGCACTATCCGCTATGTCGGCGATCTGAAAGGCTATGGCACCGTCGCCCTCTTGGAGCCCGAGGCGGGGTGGATGATCATCCTTGCGGGCCTCGGCGCGGTCGACCGCAACGCTGGCGAGACCGTGCTGGCGGGCGAGCGGATCGGTGATCTGGGTGGTCCGCTGCCGACAAGTGAAGAATTTTTACTTGAGGCGGGCGATCAAGCTGGCGAGATTGAGGAAGAAACGCTCTATATTGAATTGCGGCGCGGCGACAATCCGGTCGATCCCGCGCCCTGGTTCCAGATCAGTGGATAAGATATCGGCTGGTCGACGCATCGAAAGGAAAGGTCTGGCATGCGCAAGACACTCTTGGCACTGACGGCAGGCGTTGCACTCGGGGCACTTGCGCCGCATGTGATCACGGCCAGTTTCGCGCAGGACAATTCGGCGCGGAACACCTATGAATATCTCGACCTGTTCGGAGATATCTTCGAGCGTGTGCGCGTCGCGTATGTCGAGGAGGTTGACGAGCAGAAGCTGATCGAAGCGGCGATCAATGGCATGCTCTCCTCGCTCGACCCGCACTCCGCCTATCTGCCGCCCTCGAATTTCGAGGATATGCGCGAGCAGACCAAGGGCGAGTTCGGCGGTCTGGGCATCGAGGTCACGATGGAGAACGGCTTCGTCAAAGTCGTCGCGCCGATCGATGAGACCCCAGCGGCCAATGCGGGCCTGGAGGCCGGCGATTTCGTCACTCATATCGATGGCGAAAGCGTGTTGGGTCTGACGCTGAGCGAGGCGGTCGACAAGATGCGCGGCCCGGTCGGGTCTGAGATCGTGATCACCATCAGCCGAGAGGGTGCCGAAGAGCCGTTCGATGTGACCATTGTGCGCGACATCATCAAGATCCGCGCCGTGCGCGCGCGGAGCGAGGGCAATGTCGGCGTGCTCCGCATCACCACGTTCAACGAGCAGACCGCAGACAATCTGGAAGACGGGATCGTGAAGATCAAAGAAGAGCTGGGCGACGACCTGGCTGGCTTTGTGATTGATCTGCGGAACAATCCGGGCGGGCTGCTTTCTCAAGCGATCGCGGTTTCCGATGCGTTCCTGGAGACTGGCGAGATCGTCTCGACCCGTGGACGCGATCTAGAGGAGGCGGACCGGATCAACGCCCGTTCCGGCGATCTGACCGATGGCAAGCCGATTGTGGTGTTGATCAACGAGGGCTCGGCCTCGGCCTCCGAGATCGTCGCGGGCGCTCTGCAGGATCAGCGCCGGGCGATCATCCTGGGCGCCAAGAGCTTCGGCAAAGGCTCGGTCCAGACCGTGATGCGGCTGGGTGACAAGGGTGCGATGAAGCTGACAACGGCGCGCTATTTCACGCCGTCGGGCCGTTCGATCCAGGCGCTTGGGATCGAGCCCGACATCCTGGTCGAGGAACGCCGGGTGACCGATGCAGACGAGCTCGAGACCGAACGGCGCAACCGATCGGAGGCCGATCTGCGCGGCTCGCTCTCGAACGATCTGAGCGATGACGAGCGCGAGCAGCTTGAAGACGAGCGGAACCGCCACGAGGCGACCGCCAAGCTCCGGTCCGAAGACTTCCAGCTCGCCTATGCGCTGGATCTGCTAGCGGGCCTTGCGATCTACGACCAGGCGAAGTGACGGAGCCTCCCGGGGGGTTCTGGCCCCCCGGACGCGCAGATTTATGCCCTATCTCTCCGATGAAGCGATCGCAAAACTGCCTTACCGGCCCTGTGTCGGGATGGTTCTTCTGAACCGAAAAGGGCACATCTTCGCAGGGCAGCGGATCGATAACAGCATGGATGCCTGGCAGATGCCGCAGGGCGGGATCGATGATGGCGAGACACCCGAACAAGCCGCCCTGCGTGAGCTGACCGAGGAGACCGGGATCGCAGCCGCCCAGGTCGATGTGCTGCGCGAGTCGAGCGAATGGCACGCCTATGACCTGCCGCGCCATCTGGTGCCGAAACTGTGGAAGGGGCGCTATCGCGGCCAGACCCAGCGCTGGTTCATTCTCCGCTTCACCGGTGAGGACCGCGAGATCCGGATCGATACTGAAGAACCCGAATTCCGGGCCTGGGCCTGGATGGAGGAGAGCGAATTGCTCCGCAAGATCGTACCCTTCAAGCGTGACACCTATGCCAGGGTCTTCGCCGAGTTCCAGGATCTGCTGTAGCGCTTCCCGAACCAGCTGGGCACCACCTTCGCGACCCACATGGTGCGTGGCAGCTCAAAGCCCCAGCAAGAATGAGCGGACCGCAAAGACCGTGGCCGTGTTCTCGCGGGGATCCGAACTTCTAAATCACGCCCAAGCGGAGAATCGATCTAAAGGGGCGGAGTCTTTCGGAAAAGGGTCAGTCGGACGCGTAAATCGATTGTCTTGCCTGAAGCCAAGAGAACCCATCTGGGTGTCAACCTAGCACCAGCGTTGTAGGACGACCCAGCTTCTTAAAATCCGGGATGTTCTCTAAGCTGGCTAGACATCCCATTCGCTGCCGGTGCGGCCGATGGCCAGCCAGGAAACCGAGAGCCGACCGATCCGGGTGTCGCTCCAGGTATAGGCTACGGCTTTGAAACCGCCGCGGCGGACCTCCTCGGCACGCAATTGAAGACGCAGATTGGTGGAATGGTCGGCATCGATCATCTCTACCGATAAGAGCACATGAGGTGCTTTGTCGAAGGGCGAGTCAAAGCGGATCGGGTGCTCAGCCCATCTCTCGCCCTTCTCGATCCACATAGGACCTTCGTCTTCGATATGATCGAACACGAGATCCGTGCCCGATAGGGTACTCAGGCTGCCGGTACTGTACTGAAGCGTCATGATCCCACCCATGGTTACGCGGCTGGAACCAGATTATTACAGAGATAGTGCCAAAAATCAAAACGCCGCCGGGGCATTGTCTTGACGAGGACGTGAGCCGGCAGTGACCGGAGCCCGTCGGCGGATCAGCCGATCTGCCCGGCCAGGGCGCGGTAATCGTTCAGCCGTTGGGTTTCCGCCTGCAACCGGTCGGCGGGCACATCCGCCAGGGCCTTCTCGCCCTCGGCTATCCGGGATTCCAGCCAGGCAGTGTCGATCTCGTCGGCCTTAAAAGCCTGCTCGGCCAGGACCGAGACTGTGTTCGATGAAATCTCGGCAAAGCCACCGGTGACTAGATAGCGGCCCTCTGACGTACCGCCCGAGATGGTGACGAAGCCGGGGCGCAGCGTGGTGAGAAAGGGTGCATGATTGGCCATGGCGGTCAGATCGCCCAGCATACCGGGGATGGTCACCGCCTCGGCCTCGGCGCTGTCGAGCTTTCGCTCGGGGCTCACCAATTCGAATGTCAGCATTTCGGCCATCCGTCATCCTCCGGCTGGGGCGGCCGTACGGTACCGGCACGGCGCCCCGAAAGGTTCTCGCTCAGGCGGCCTCTTCGGCCATTTTCTGTGCTTTGGCGACGGCTTCGTCCATATCGCCGACCATGTAGAACGCGGCCTCGGGCAGATGATCGTATTCGCCTGCGACCAGCGCCTTGAAGCCTGCGATGGTTTTCTCGAGCGGGACCAGTTTGCCGGGCGAGCCGGTGAAGACTTCGGCCACGAAGAAGGGCTGGCTGAGGAAGCGCTGCACCTTACGGGCACGGGCCACGGTCAGCTTGTCCTCCTCGGAGAGCTCGTCCATACCGAGGATCGCGATGATGTCCTGCAGAGACTTATAGCGTTGCAGGATCCCCTGCACGTCGCGGGCCGTCTCGTAATGCTCGTCGCCGATGACCTGCGGGTCAAGGATCCGCGAAGTAGAATCGAGCGGATCCACGGCGGGATAAATCCCAAGTTCGGCGATCGAGCGATTGAGCACGGTGGTCGCATCTAGGTGGGCAAACGAGGTCGCGGGTGCTGGATCGGTCAGGTCATCCGCGGGCACGTAAATCGCCTGCACCGAGGTAATGGAGCCGTTCTTGGTCGATGTGATCCGCTCTTGCATCGCACCCATATCAGTGGCCAGCGTCGGCTGGTACCCCACAGCCGAGGGGATCCGGCCCAAAAGCGCCGACACTTCCGAGCCCGCCTGGGTGAAGCGGAAGATGTTGTCGACGAAGAACAGAACGTCCGTTCCGGTCTCATCGCGGAACTGCTCGGCCAGCGTCAGGCCGGTCAGCGCAACCCGGGCGCGGGCACCCGGGGGCTCGTTCATCTGGCCATAGACCAGCGCCACTTTCGACTCGGCGAGATTGTCCGGAACGATCACGTTGGACTCGATCATCTCGTGATAGAGATCATTGCCCTCGCGGGTTCGCTCCCCAACCCCGGCAAAGACGGAAAAACCCGAATGCGCTTTGGCGATATTGTTGATCAGTTCCATGATCAGAACGGTCTTGCCGACACCCGCGCCGCCGAAGAGGCCGATCTTCCCGCCTTTCGAGTAAGGCGCCAAAAGATCGACGACCTTGATACCGGTAACCAGGATCTCGCTCTCGGTCGACTGGGCGACGAATTCAGGGGCGGCCTGGTGGATCGCGCGCTTGTCGGCGGTCTCAACCGGGCCTTTCTCGTCGATCGGCTCGCCCACCACATTCATGATCCGGCCCAGCGTGCCGGTGCCCACGGGCACGGCGATCGGCTCGGACGTGTCGGTGACCGGCTGGCCCCGAACCAGCCCCTCGGTCGCGTCCATGGCGATTGTGCGCACGGTGCTTTCGCCTAGGTGCTGAGCCACCTCCAACACCAGCCGGTTGCCGTTGTTTTCGGTTTCGAGCGCGTTGAGGATCTCTGGCAGATGGTCGTCGAACTGAACGTCGACGACGGCGCCGATGATCTGCGTGATCTTGCCCTGGATGCCCATGGGTTCTCCTCTCGTCTCTGGTCAGAGCGCCTCGGCGCCCGAAATAATCTCGATCAGCTCGCTGGTGATGGCCGCCTGGCGCGAGCGGTTATATTGGATGGTCAAACGGTCGATCATCTCGCCCGCGTTGCGGGTCGCATTGTCCATCGCCGACATCCGCGCACCTTGTTCCGAGGCGGCGTTCTCGAGCAAGCCGCGGAACACCTGCACGCCCAGATTGCGGGGCAGCAGATCGGCCAGGATCTCGCCTTCCTCCGGCTCGTATTCATAGTTCACCGGCTCGGCATCCTCGATCTCCTCGAAGGTCGCAGGGATCAGTTGCAGTGCCGTCGGGATCTGGCTGATCACCGATTTGAACTCGTTGTAATAGAGCGTTGCCACATCGAACTCACCGGCATCGAAGCGGGTCAGTACATCATGGGCGATCTTCGCCGCATCGTCATAGCCGAGCCGTTTGACATCGCTGAGATCGACATGGCCGACCAGCATCTCACCATAGAGCCGGCGAAGCTGCTCGCGGCCCTTCTTGCCGATGGTGAGGATCTTTACTGTCTTGCCAGCGGCGATCAGCTTGTCGGCATCCTGCCGCGCCAGTTTCACGATCTGGCTGTTGAACCCTCCACAAAGCCCACGCTCGGAGGTGGCGACGACAAGCATATGCACCTGGTCGGACCCTGTCCCGGCAAGCAGCCTCGGGGCCGCGGGGCTGTCCTTCGCGCCACGGGCGAGGTTGCCCAGCACCGTGTCCATCCGTTCAGCAAAGGGTCGGGCCGCCTCGGCTGCCTCCTGCGCGCGGCGGAGCTTCGCCGCGGCCACCATTTTCATGGCCGAGGTGATCTTGCGTGTGGATTTGACCGAATTGATCCGGTTCTTCAGGTCCTTAAGGCTCGGCATCGCCCCGGGCTCCTTCTTTTAAGCTCAGGCGAAGCCCGTCTTCACGCCTTCGATGACCTCTTTGATCTTGTCAGCCAGGTCACCGGCCACCTTGCGGTCATTGTCGCGGATATCGTCCAACAGGGCGGATTGGTTCGCGCGCAGCTCGTTCAGCAGCGCCTGCTCGAAGGCGCCAACCTTGCCGACCGGCAGATCGTCGAGATAACCCTGGGTACCGGCGAAGATCACACATACCTGCTCGGCATTGGTGAGGGGCGCGTATTGCGGCTGTTTCAACAGCTCGGTCAACCGCGCGCCGCGGTTCAAAAGCCGCTGGGTCGCCGCGTCGAGATCCGAACCGAACTGCGCGAAGGCGGCCATCTCGCGGTATTGCGCCAGTTCAAGCTTGATCGAGCCCGCCACCGATTTCATCGCCTTGGTCTGGGCCGAGGATCCCACCCGGCTGACCGATAGGCCGACATTCACTGCTGGACGGATGCCCTGATAGAAAAGCTCTGTCTCGAGAAAGATCTGGCCATCGGTGATCGAGATCACATTGGTCGGGATAAAGGCCGACACGTCGCCGCCCTGGGTCTCGATCACCGGCAACGCGGTCATCGAGCCATTGCCCATATCATCGTTCAGCTTCGCGGCCCGTTCCAGAAGGCGCGAGTGGAGATAGAACACATCGCCCGGGAACGCCTCGCGGCCGGGCGGGCGGCGCAGCAAGAGGGACATCTGACGATAGGAGACCGCCTGCTTCGAAAGATCGTCATAGATAATCAGCGCATGCATGCCGTTATCGCGGAAGAACTCCGCCATGGCGCAGGCCGAATAAGGCGCGAGATATTGCATCGGCGCGGGCTCCGAGGCCGTAGCGGCGACCACGATCGAGTAATCGATTGCCCCGGTTTCCTCGAGTTTCTTCACAAGCTGGGCGACGGTCGAGCGTTTCTGGCCGACCGCGACATAGACGCAGTAAAGCTTCTTGCTCTCATCCTCGCCAGCCGCCTCGTTATAGGATTTCTGGTTGAGGATCGCGTCCAAAGCCACTGCGGTCTTGCCGGTCTGGCGGTCGCCAATGATCAGCTCGCGCTGGCCGCGGCCAATCGGGATCAGACTGTCGACCGATTTCAACCCGGTCGCCATCGGTTCATGCACCGATTTACGCGGGATGATACCGGGTGCCTTCACATCGGCGACGCGGCGTTCGTCGAACACCACCGGGCCCTTGCCATCGATCGGGTTCCCGAGCGCGTCGACAACCCGGCCCAAAAGCCCCTTGCCCGCAGGAACGTCCACGATCGAGCCGGTGCGCTTGACCGTGTCACCCTCTTTGATCGTGCGGTCATCACCGAAGATCACGACACCCACATTGTCGGCTTCGAGGTTCAGCGCCATGCCGCGGATATTGCCAGGAAACTCGACCATTTCGCCGGCCTGGACCTGGTCGAGCCCATAGACCCGGGCGATCCCGTCACCGACGCTCAAGACCCTGCCAATCTCGGCGACCTGGGCCTCCTGGCCGAAATTCTTGATCTGGTCCTTCAGGATCGCAGAAATCTCAGCGGCTTGGATCGTCATCACCCGACCTCTTTCATTGCATTTTGCAGACCGGCGAGTTTCGAGGCGATCGAGGTATCGATCATTTTCGAGCCCACCTTGACAATCAGACCGCCGATGATCGCTTCATCGACCGTCACGTTCAGTTTCACCTCACGCCCGACCGCATCGCGCAGGCGTTTGCTCAGCGCCTCGGTCTGGCCCTTGGTCAGCGCCTTGGCCGCGGTCACATCGGCCGAGACCTCGCCGCGATGCTCGGCCATCAGGGCGGCATAATTCTCGATCAGTTTGGGCAGGGCGAAGATCCGCCGGTTGGCTGCCATCAGGCCCAACACATTGCGGGTCAGCGTGCTCAGCCCCATTTTCTCCGCTACAGCAGTAATCGCACGGCCCTGTTCGTCCCGGGTATGGATCGGGCTGGCGATCAGATGTTGGAGGTCGGTGCTGTCCTCGAGCGCGGTGCCGAGCGCGGTCAGATCGCTCTCGACCTGATCCAGCGCGCTGTCGTCTTTGGCGAGCTCGAACAAAGCCATTGCATAACGGCCCGCCGCGCTGGATGTCAGAGTGGACGTTTCAGACACGATGGCCCTTCTCGTTTGCCCATGGCGCCCCCCCCATCGGAACGGCCCGCTGAAGGCGGTGATCTCATTGCTGGCTGGAACGATTAGACTCCCGCCGGGCGTTCGCTATCACGGGGCGGCAGTTTCCGCAACTGCGAGAGCGCTCCCCGCCCGCGCGGGTTTTGACCCGAAGCGCCGGTGAAGGAAAGAGGCCCCCTGGGCCGGGGTCGCGGTCACATCGTCGCAGCGCTAAGAACGCTCTGCGCCGAGAGATGGTGTCGCCCTGGAAGCGGGCGTTTGCAGCTAAGCTGATATCGGTGGACGCAATGCCGGGCCCGGCGCGGAGATCCATGATCCGGGCTTCGGTCAGAACCGCCGCAACTCGTTGGTCCCGGGGATAATTCGGCGACCGCGCAACAGTCATGGATCACAAGGCGCGGAACGGCCTGAAGTTTGTAATCGCAAGACGGTATGACCGTTTCGCTAGGCGTCTCGGTGTTGGGCCCAGCCGCAATCGTCTCGGTCGCGGCTATCCTCGTCAACAATCGCGCGGCACGCCGCCTGGATTCTGCACGCCTCACAGACATCGCGCACCTTCAGAGGAAACTCTGCGGGTCGATATCGATCACCACCCGCACCTTGGCGCCGGGCGAGACCTGTGCGCGCCAACGCTTGAGCGCCGCCTGCAGCGCCACGCCCTTCGGCGCCTTGGCCAGCAGCCGCACCCGGTGCCGCCCACGAATCCTTGCAAAAGGGGCCGGGGCCGGGCCGTAGAGATCGATTCCCGCTTGGGTCAGGAGCCCAGCCGCGCCAGCCAGACCGTTGGCGATATCCCAGACCTGCCGCTCGTCCGGACCAGAGACAACCACACCCGCCAGCCGGCCATAGGGCGGCATTCCGGCATCGTGGCGGATCGCTGCCTCGGCCTGCCAGAACGCTTCGGCCGTGCCCGATAGGATCGCCCGCATGACCTCGTGATCCGGGCTGGCGGTCTGGATCATGGCCACTCCCGGCTTGTCCGCCCGCCCGGCCCGACCAGCGACTTGGTGGAGCACCTGAAATGTCCGCTCGGCCGCGCGCAGATCGGCGCCCGAGAGGCCCATATCGGCATCGATCACACCAACCAGGGTGAGCTGCGGAAAATTATGCCCCTTGGCCACCATCTGGGTTCCGATGACAATATCCGCCGAACCCTCAGCAATGGCGGCCAGCCGGGTCTTCAGATCCGCCGGGCTTTCGGCGAGATCGGAGCTCAGAACTTCGATCCTGGCGCCCTTGAACAGGGCTGCTGCCTCCTCGGCCAGCCGCTCCACGCCTGGGCCAATGGCCGAGATACGATCGTCGCGGCCACAGGCGGGGCAGGCCCGCGGCATCCGATCGGTATGGCCGCATTGATGGCAAAGAAGCTGATTGCGGAACCGATGCGTCACCAGACAGGAGTCGCAATGTGGGCAGTCGAAGGTATAGCCGCAGGCCAGACAGCGGGTCACCGGCGCATAGCCGCGGCGGTTCAGAAAGAACAAGACCTGCTCGCCACGGGTCAACCGGGCGCGCGCGGCCTGGACGAGAGGCTCCGAGATCCAACGGTTGCGACCGGGATCGTCAGTCCGCAAATCGATCATCCGCATCTCGGGCATCACCGCCGCGCCGAAGCGTTCGGGCAGATCCAGGCGCTTGTACTTGCCCGCCTCGGCATTGGCCCAGGTCTCGAGCGAGGGTGTGGCCGAAGCGAGTACGACCACCGCCTGCTCCTCGGCCGCGCGCAGGACCGCCATGTCGCGGGCATGATAGAGGATATTGTCTTCCTGCTTGAAGCTCGTCTCATGCTCCTCATCGACCACGATGAGCCCGAGATCCTGGAACGGCAGAAACAGGGACGAGCGCGCACCCACCACCAACTGCACCCGCCCCCCGGCGACTGCATGCCAGACGCGGCGCCGTTCAGGCCCCGGGACGCCGTGATGCCACTCGCCGGGACGCGCGCCGAACCGGGCTTCGACCCGGGCGAGGAAACCGGGCGTCAGGGCGATCTCTGGCACCAGAACCAACGCCTGGCGGCCTTGGGCGATACATTCGGCGACGGCTTCGAGATAAACCTCGGTCTTGCCCGAGCCGGTAACCCCGCGCAGCAGCACCGGATGAAAGCCGGTCGAGGCGACATCGGTGCGGAGGATCTCGGCGGCGCTGGCCTGATCCGCGCTCAAATGATCGCCGCGGCGTTGGCCGGAAAGCGGCTGGAACGGCCGGTCGCGGGGCAGATCGAGGGGCGCGAGGATGCCGGCTTCGGCCAGACCCTTGACGACGGCTTGCGAGACCGACGCCATCTCGGCGAGCTCGCCCGCCGCAAGCCCGGCGCCACCATGCTCCTCCAAGGTGGTGATCACCCGGTCCCTCGCCGGGGTCATTCGGTCGGGCCTCGCATCGGTCAACTGCCAGACCCGACGGGTCGGTGCCGGTTGGCCGAGATCGGGCACGCGCGTTGCCAGCCGCACCATCTGGCCGGGCGGGGTCATCGTGTACTCCGCTGCTCGGTCGAGAAAGCGGCACATCTCATCGCGCATCGGCGGCACGTCATAGCGCCGGGTTACCTGTTTCAGCTGGGCGGGATCGACCCCGCCCGCGCCTTCGCCCCAGACCACCCCGGTGACCAGCCTGGCGCCCAGTTCGACCTGCACGAAATCCCCCTTGTTGAGCACCATCCCCTCAGGCAAGGCATAGTCCAAAGGCCCGTCGAACGGCGCAGGCAGCATCACTCCCACGGTCCGCCGCTGCGCCTCGGGCACCTCGAACAGATTTTGTTGCTCACGCGTCATCTGGTGGCGGCATGCGGGGCTGGCCCAAATCCTTGTGTTGCGCTAGGGTTGTTGGCATAACATCCGGGCCTTCAACCCACCAGCGCAAGGGCGAGCTTCATGAAATTCTTCATCGACACGGCCGAGATCGACGAGATCCGTGAGCTCCACGCCACCGGCATGGTCGACGGCGTCACAACGAACCCCTCGCTGATCCTCAAATCGGGCCGCGACATTATCGAAGTGACCAAGGAGATCTGCTCGATTGTCGATGGCCCGGTCTCGGCAGAAGTGGCCGCCACCGAATATGAGGCAATGCTGGAGGAGGGCCGGAAACTCGCCCAGATCGCTGGCAATATTGCGGTCAAGGTGCCTCTTACCTGGGCCGGTCTGAAAACCTGCAAGGCGCTCAGCGACGCGGGCACGATGGTCAATGTGACCCTCTGTTTTTCAGCGACCCAGGCGCTTTTGGCGGCCAAGGCCGGGGCGACCTTCATTTCTCCGTTCATCGGCCGTCTGGATGACAATGGCCAGGATGGTATGGAGCTGATCCAAGAGATCCGCACCATCTATGACAATTACGGGTTCGAGACGCAGATCCTGGCCGCCTCGATCCGCACCGTCGGGCATGTCAAGGAGAGCGCCTTGATCGGCGCCGATGTCGCCACCATCCCGCCCGGCGTGCTGATGAAACTGGCAGACCATGTGCTGACCGATAAAGGCCTGGCTGCCTTCTTGGCGGACTGGGAAAAAACAGGACAAAAAATCGTATGAGAGGCAGAGCGACATGCGGGCATCGACAAACACGATCGTCGAGTTGGAGAGCGATGAGCGCGACCTGATCCGGTCGCTGATCCTGGGCGACCCTAAATTGGTTCTCGACGACGATCAGGTGATGCGCGCCTTGATCGGCGCTGGCGCCCAGGGCGCGCGCAATGTGGTGGATCTGCGCGACAGGCTGGTCGAGCGGATGGAGGAGCGGCTGAAGAAGCTGGTCCGGGCCAACCGATCGGTCATTGCCGCGGCCTATGAAAATGTCGCGACCACCAATCAGGTGCATCGCGCGGTGCTGGCACTGATCGAACCGGATAAACTGGCCGAATTCCTGCGCCGCCTGACCCATGACGTGCCGGTGATGCTGGGCGTCGAGGAGGCCCGGCTCTGCATCGAAGCCGATGTCGAGGAGGCGCGGATCGCTACCGAACTGGGCACGGGCCTGCATGGCCGCGTGGTCATCCTGCCAGAAGGCGCCGTCGCACGGTACATGGCGCTGGGGGACAGCAACGGTCCCGTGGTGCTGCGCCCCTGCCAGGAGGAGGCCGAGATGGTCTTCGGCCATATCACACCGGCCCGGTCCGAGGCGTTGATGCAGCTTGATCTCGGCTCCGGTCCCGGGATGCTGGCATTCGGCGCGGCAGATCCCGAACGGTTCGGGGCGGATCAGGGGATCGATCTTCTGACCTTTACCGCGGGCGTGGTCCAGCGCTTGCTGGTCGCCCATCTGGCACGCGGAGATTGAGGCGCGGGTGAGCGCTCCGGACGAGATCGCCTTATCTCCAGCAGCGCTGGATCTACTTCATCGCTGGTGCGCTCAGCTCACTGCGGTGCGTGGGCTCAGCCCGAAAACGGTCGATGTCTATCGCCATGCGGTAACCTGCTATTTCCTGTTTCTGTCAAGCCATCTCGGCGGGCCGGTGAGCCGCACGACACTGGACGAGATCGCACTCACCGACTTGCGTGCCTGGATGGCGGCGGCGCGCCGGCGGGGCCTGTCGGCACGTAGCCTGGCCAAGGAAATCTCGGCGCTACGCTCGTTCCATGCATGGCTGGACGAGGCCGAGGGCATCGCTTGCCCAGCCATGGACGCGCTCCGAAGCCCCAAAACGCCCCGCCGCCTGCCGCGCCCGGTGCCCGAGGATGGCGCGCGCGATCTGCTCGACACGGTCAGTCAGGACCGCCCGCCATGGATCGCCGCCCGCGACCGGGCAGTGCTGACCCTGCTCTGGGGCGCGGGGCTTAGGATCTCGGAAGCGCTTAGCCTGCGCCAGCGCGACGCGCCGCTGGGCGAGGTGCTCAGGATCATCGGCAAACGGAACAAGATGCGTGAGGTGCCCGTGCTTGCCGCCGCCCGCGACGCGGTCGAGACCTATCGCCGTCTCTGCCCACATGGCACTCGGCCGCAGGATGCGCTGTTCCTGGGCGCCCGGGGCGGAGCGCTCGACCGGCGCGCGATCTCGGGTGCGATGGCCGAGGCGCGTATGGCCCTCGGCCTCCCCTCCAGCGCCACGCCCCACGCGCTGCGCCACGCCTTTGCCAGCCAACTCCTGTCCGCGGGAGGTGATCTTCGCGCGATCCAGGATCTACTCGGCCATGCGAGCCTCAGCTCAACCCAGATCTATACCGAGATCGATGAAGCCAGGCTGATCGAGGCCTATCACGCCAGCCATCCCCGGAGTGGGGAGTAAAGGGGCGCTCAGGCCACGGCCGCTTTCAGCGCGTCCATCTGCCGGGTCAGTGCAGCAATATGGGCTTCGTCCATCAGCTTCCCCTCTGAATCGAAAGCCTTGAACGACGTGCCTATATTCACTTCCTGTACGGTGACGATTCTCACTTTGAACGGGATCAAATAGAGATACATCATCGACATAGCCCGCTGTCCTCCGGCCCCGCCCGCGGCAGCCGAGAGCACCGCCACAGGCTTACCGGCCAATGGCGCGGGCCTCGGCCGGCTGACCCAGTCGAGCATGTTCTTCATGACCCCCGAGGGACCCTTGTTGTACTCGGTGGTCGACATCACGATCGCATCCGCTGCCCAGATCTGATCGATCAGAGCCTGCACAGGTGTCGGCATGCCCACTGCCTCGACATCCTCGTTGAACAGCGGAAGATCCATATCCGCGAATTCGAATTCCGAAGGCTCGGCAATCCGCGCTGCCTCGCGCACCAGCATGGAATTGGTGCTGGCCTTGCGCAGCGATCCTGAAATACCCAATAGTTTCATATCTCTCGCCCGTTTTCAGATCGGCCGGTGCGCCTGCAGGGCAGCGCGCTCCGGGGGGTGGGTGGGGGAGGGCGGTGGCCTGTGGGCGCACCGGCCGTCCGGCGTCAGAAGTGGATGGCGCCCTGACCGCAGGCCAGCGCCGCTTCGCGCATCGCCTCGGAATAAGTCGGATGCGCATGGCAGGTCATGGCCAGATCCTCGGCGGCTGCGCCGAATTCCATCGCCACGCAGACCTCGTGGATCAGATCGCCCGCGGCGGGCCCGATCACATGACAGCCCAGGATCTTGTCGCTCTCCTTATCCGCCAGCAGTTTGACAAAGCCCTCGGAGGCGAAATTGGCCTTTGCCCGGCCATTGGCCATGAAGGGAAACTTGCCAACCTTATAGGCGATGCCCGCGGTCTTTAGTTCCTCCTCGGTCTTGCCCACGCTGGCGACTTCGGGCGCGGTATAGATCACGCCTGGGATCACCGCGTAATTCACATGGCCGTGGCGCCCGGCGATATGATCGGCCACCGCCATCCCCTCGTCTTCGGCCTTATGTGCCAGCATCGGGCCGCTGATCACATCGCCGATCGCATAGATCCCTGGTACCGTGGTTTGCCAATTGGCACTGGTCTTCACCACACCGCGCGTGGTCTCGACACCGGCCTTTTCCAGCCCCAAACCCTCGGTGAAGGGCCGCCGACCGGTGGCCAGAAGCACCACATCGGCTTCGATCTCGTGATCGCTCTCATCCTTGCGGGATTGATATTTCACCGTCAGGGCATTGCCCTTCACCACCTCCTGAACGGCCGAGTTGAGAATGAAGGTCATCCCCTGTTTGGTCAGGATCTTCTGGAATTGCTTGGAAACCTCGGCATCCTGGCCCGGAGTGATATGGTCGAGATACTCGACAACCGTCACCTCCGCGCCCAGCCGACCCCAGACCGAGCCTAGTTCCAGCCCAATCACCCCCGCGCCGATGATCACCAGCCGCTTGGGGATCTCGGCCAGATCCAGCGCACCGGTCGAGGTCACAACCCGCTCCTCATCCACCTCGACGCCGGGTAGGCTGGCCGGTTCCGAGCCCGTGGCGATCACGATATTCTTGGTCGAGAGGGTCCGGTCACCGACCTTCACCTCTCCAGCCGAGACGATCTCGCCCCAGCCTTGCACATACTCGACCTTGTTCTTCTTGAAGAGAAACTCGATGCCCGAGGTATTCGCCTCGATCACGCCTTACTTGTAGTCCTGCATCTGCGGGACATCGACCGACACCTCCTTGGCGATGATCCCCATTTTCGAGAAAGACCCCCCGGCCTCATGCACCATTTCCGAGGCATGGAGCAGCGCCTTGGACGGGATGCAGCCCACATTCAGGCAGGTTCCGCCAAGCGCCCCGCGCCCCTCGACACACGCCACCTTGAGCCCATTCTGAGCCGCCCGGATCGCGCATACATACCCACCGGG
>JBCDKL010000007.1:0-27405 GCA_038746695.1 Pseudomonadota bacterium
ACAAGGGCGATGGCTGTGACGGGGAAACCGCTCAAATGGGGGCTGTCCCCCGCCCTCTTCCTGGCGCTTGCGCTGCCCGCTTGGGCAGCCGAGGATTGGGGCCCGGTGTTGCGCGATGAGCGTGTGCGCGAGGTGCCCTATGACCGCGAGGTGTTCTCGGGCGATCCAGAATACACGATCACCTATGATCCTCAGGCCGAGATCGACATCTATGGCGGCAAGACGGCGATCTCGACCCCGCGTCCTCCAGTCGAGATCTTCCGCGACATGTATGACGAGGGGCCGCTGGGTGAGGGCTTCACTCTGTTCGGCTCAAAGAACAGGATCTATCCGCAGATCCTGCTGTTCGGCGATATCCGCACCGCTGTGGCCTTCAACGACACTGGTGTGCAGGAGATCGCCCAGATCGCGGCGCGGGCCAATATCAATATCGACTTCAAACTGACCGCAACCGAGCGGATCCATGTCTTCTTCCAGCCCTTGCAAAATGGCGCAGAGTTCAGCCGGGTCGAATTCGGCGGCGATGACCGCGACCGCAACCGCCCGGGCCGGTTCGAGACCACCGAACAACCGACAACCGCCTTCATGGAGGGCGATCTGGCCGCCATCGCCGCAGGTTTCTCGGACGAGTACAACAAATACGACATCCCGTTCGCCATAGGCCGGGTGCCGCTGTTCCTGCAAAATGGGGTCTGGCTCGAAGACGCGTTCCTTGGCTTTGCCGTCACCCCCTTCGTGGCGCGGAACTCGCGCACGCTGGATATCACCAATTACGATATCACCTTCTTCGCAGGTTTCGACGAGGTGACCACTCCGGCCGTGGTCTCGGCCGCGGGCGCCAATTCGGATCACGAAGCGCATATCTATGGCGTCACCGGGTTCTTCGACACGCGCGAAGGCTATCTCGAAGCGGGCTATGCCTTCATCAACGACCGCAATGACGCGAATGGCGATTTCAGCTATCACAATTTCACGCTGGCATTCTCGAAACGCTATTTCGCCACCGTTTCAAACGCGACGCGGATCATTGTGAATATCGGTCAGAATCCGGGCGGTGGACGGCAGGAGACGGCCGAGGGCTTCCTCCTGATCTCCGAGAACGCCTTCATCACCCATCTGCCGCTGACGCTGATCCCCTATGCCAATTTCTGGTTCGGCTATGACGCCACCCAATCGGCGGCCAGGGCCAATGCCGCGGGCGGGATCCTGCGCAATGTGGGTCTCAGCTTCGAAACCGACGGGCTGACCGGCTTTCCGACGCTTGACGCCACCGGGGTCGATACGTTCGGCGGTGCCATCGGGGTGGAATATCTCTTCGGCTTCGATCAGCAGCTGATCGGTGAATTCGCCGCAGTCTTCCCCTATGACGACCGGCAAGGCCAGGCCAAGGACCCGCAATTCGGCTGGGGCGTGCGCTATCAGCGCCCGCTGACCAACCGGCTGATCCTGCGCGCCGATGCGATGTATGGCATGCTGCTCGACGCCCCGGATATCGCGGGTGTCCGACTGGAGTTGCGGGTGAAACTCTGACAACCTCTACCGAACCCGGCGGGTAAGCTGGGCCGACCAAGTATAATATGGGGGGATGCGCCGATGGCCGACCACGTTAATCTCAGCGAGTTCATGGATTGGGTGGTCAAGCGCAACCCGGCCGAGGAAGTGTTCCATCAGGCGGTCCACGAGGTGGCCGAGACCGTCATCCCGTTCATCAACGACAATCCGGTCTATGCCAAGATCAAGGTGCTTCACCGGATGGCCGAGCCCGACCGGATCATCTCGTTCCGCGTAAGCTGGGCTGACGATGCCGGCGAGGTCCAGGTCAATCGCGGCTATCGGGTCCAGTTCAACAACTCGATCGGGCCCTATAAGGGTGGCATCCGGTTCCACCCCTCGGTGACCCAGGGCGTGCTGAAGTTTCTGGGCTTCGAGCAGACCTTCAAGAACTCGCTCACCGGTCTGCCCATGGGTGGCGGCAAGGGCGGTGCCGATTTCGATCCGAAAGGCAAGAGCCAGCATGAGATCATGCGCTTCTGTCAGAGCTTCATGACCGAACTCTACCGCCATATCGGCGCGAATATCGACGTGCCCGCAGGCGATATCGGCGTGGGCGGGAAAGAGATCGGCTACATGTTCGGCCAATACAAAAGGCTGACCAATTCGTTTGAAGGCGTGCTCACCGGCAAGGGGCTGGAATATGGCGGCTCGCTGATGCGGCCCGAGGCGACCGGCTATGGCGCCGTCTATTTCCTCGAGAACATGCTCCACCACCGCCAGGATCAGATCGAGGGCAAGACCGCCGTGATCTCCGGTTCCGGCAATGTCGCGACCCATGCCGCCGAGAAGATCCTCCACCGCGGCGGGAAACCCCTGACGCTCAGCGATTCAGGCGGCTTCATCCACATGCCGGGCGGGCTGACCCATGAAATGGTCGATTGGATCAAGGATCACAAGAAACAGCGCGGTGCGCGGATCTCGGCTTTTGTCGACAAGTTCGGCGGCGAGTTTCACGAGGGCCAACGCCCCTGGCACGTCCCCGCAGACCTCGCCCTGCCCTGCGCCACCCAGAACGAGTTGAATGGCGATCAGGCCAAGTCGCTGCTCGCCAATGGTGTCAAAGCGGTCAGCGAGGGCGCCAACATGCCCTGCGATCTCGACGCGATTGCAGCTTTTCAGGAGGCACAGATCCCCTATGCCCCCGGCAAAGCCTCGAATGCCGGCGGGGTCGGCATGTCGGGCCTGGAGATGAGTCAGAACTCCGCCCGCCTTCACCGCGACGAGGAGGATCTGCGCGAGGCGCTGAAGAAGATCATGTCCGATATCCACACAGCCTGCGTCGAACAGGGCGAGCATGGCACCCATGTGGATTATGTGCGCGGTGCCAATATCGCCGGTTTCAAGAAAGTGGCCGACGCGATGCTGGCGTTTGGCGTGGTATGACCGCGCCCCGCCCGCAGGCCCAAGCGGATCGGCTGGTCGACGATGCGAGGGTCCGGGTGACCCGTTTCACCTTCGTCCCAGGGGCGGAGACCGGCTGGCACCGGCATGAGTTCGACTATGTCATCACCGCCATCACCCCTTGCGCCATGCTGCTGGAAGAGCCGGGCGGAGGCACGCGCGAAGTGGATGTGGCCGCGGGCGAAGCCTATCGCCGCGATGAAGGCGTGGAGCATAACGTGATCAACCGCGGCGATGCTCCGATGAGCTTCATCGAGATCGAACTGAAATAGTCCCCGCCCGGATCACCAGCCGCGACCAGGGCCGCCAGCGGGCCAGGATCCACTCCAGATCCCGCCGCTGGAACGCCACGCATCCAGCGGTCGGATGCCGGGGTTTGCGCCAAAGATGGACGAAAATCGCGCTCCCCGCGCCGGGAATGCAGGCCAGATTCTGATCGGTCACGGCACAGAGATCGTAAAGCCCATCGCCGCGGGCCATCCGGTCCGCTGCAAAACCGTGCGGATGGCGGATCGGGCGATTATAGGCGGGATCCCGCGGTGTCTCCGCCCAACCTTGGAACGGCCCCAATGGCACCGCCCGCAAACCGCCCACCGGCCGCCTCCGCCGATCCGCGCGCCAATAGAGCCAACGCAGACGAAAGATCCCCTCTGGGGTCACACCATCGCCCTCGACTTTCTCGATCCGAATGCCCCCGCGCCCAACCGAACACGGCAGAAACCTTCCCCGAAACCGAGCGCCCCAGGGCCGGATCACCAGATCGTCTTTCGCGACGGAGCCGCCGCGCGCCAAGGGGGGTGGCTGGGGGCGGGCGGGGGCTTCGTCGTGAAAGACGATCAAAGCAGATGCCCGCTCTTCTCGGCCTTGACCGCCAGATAGGCACGGTTCTCCGCGGTCTGACCAACCTGCAAAGGCACGCGCTCGGCCACCGCGACACCCGAGGCCTGCATCATCGCCACCTTGCCCGGATTGTTGGTCATCAAACGCACTGAGGCGAACCCCATTGATTTCAGGATCTCTGCCCCCAGACGAAAATCCCGCTCGTCATCCTCGAACCCCAAACGGTGATTGGCCTCGACTGTGTCGAACCCCTGATCCTGAAGCGCATAGGCGCGCATCTTATTGGCAAGGCCAATGCCGCGGCCTTCCTGGTTCATATAGAGCAGTACGCCCGCCCCCTCGGCGGCGATCTGCTCCATCGCAGCGGCAAGCTGCGGCCCACAATCGCATTTCAGCGAGCCCATCACATCGCCGGTGAAACAGGCCGAGTGTAGCCGTGAGAGAACCGGCGCCTGGCGCGAAGGGCGTCCGACCTCCACCGCATAATGCTCCTCGCCGCCATCCTCGGGCCGGAACACCAAACAGCGCCCAGCCTTGGCAAATCGGGTCGGCACCCGCGCGCCCGAGACCTGATGCATCCGGATCGCCGCCTCACTCGCCCGCTGTACTGTGCCCTCATCGAGCCGGGTTAGCCCCGCCGCCTCGGCGATCGCCTCGACCGGCCCAGCCTCGGGCCAGACCGCCACCAAAGCGGCGGGCAAAAGCCGGGCCTGTTTGCAGAGGATCAGCGCCAAGGCATGGAGATCGGAGGGTCCCTCGCGCCTGGTTGCATAAGGCCCCTTCATCGGGGTCGCGAGATCGACCGACGGATCCGCCGTCGCCTGCACGAAACGCGCATCATGCAAATCATCCAGGATCACCCGCGCCAGCCCATCATCATAGCAGCGCGCGCGCAGCGTCTCGGCCCGGCGCGCCGTGATGGCGAGATCCAAAGCCTCCGCGCCCAATCCGCGCAAATCCGACAGCCGCGGTTCCGAGAGGGTCTCGGCCGCCACCACCACTGCCCCGCCAGACGCCGAGACCAATGCCACAGGCGCACCGATCCGCAGATCGGCCCGCGCCCGCGACACGATTTCCTCGACTGACAGGATCAGCGCCATGAACCCTCTCCTCGTTTCTGGGCACATATAGGCCGAGCGGGGTACTGCAAGAAAGGCCACAACTGAAACATTCGCTCCGGTATGCACACGGTTCAGTGAGAGATTGACAAAATTGTAGCGCTCTGCCCCCCGCTCCCCATCTGCAACCAAGCCCCATAGTCAATTGCGACGATAAAAGAAGGAGAAGTCAGGATGAGCGTTTCGAAGAAAATCCTACTGGTGGATGACGACGAAGATCTGCGCGAGGCCCTGGCCGATCAATTGGTGATGATCGAGGAATTTGACGTCTTCGAAGCCTCGACCGGCCATGACGGGGTGGAGCGGGCCAAAACCGAGCGCCACGATCTGGTGATCCTGGATGTGGGCCTGCCGGATATCGACGGGCGCGAGGTTTGCCGCATGCTCCGCAAGCAGGGCGTGAAATGCCCGATCATCATGCTGACCGGCCATACCTCGGACAGTGACGCGATCCTCGGGCTGGATTCGGGCGCCAATGATTATGTGGCGAAACCGTTCAAGTTCCCCGTTCTCCTGGCCCGGATCCGCGCCCAATTGCGCCAGCACGAGCAATCTGAAGATGCGGTGTTCCAGATCGGCGATTACAGCTTCCGCCCCGGTGCGAAAATGATGGTGGATGCCGAGGAGAAACGTATCCGCCTGACCGAGAAGGAAACAAACATCCTGAAATTCCTCTACCGCGCCGGCGGGAAGATGGTCGAGCGCGATGTGCTGTTGCGCGAGGTCTGGGGCTATAACGCCGGCGTCACGACCCATACGCTCGAGACCCATATCTACCGTCTGCGCCAAAAGATCGAGCCAGATCCCTCGAACGCGCGCATCCTTCTCACAGAAACGGGAGGATATCGGTTGGGAATGTGACCCCCGAGGCCTTGAAGCAAGACATTGGTAACCATATTTGTCTCCTGTGGCGGCGGCATTCCCCCCGAAATCGGCCGCAGCCAAATGGCACCGTTCTCCCCCCCTCGAACGGTCCATTTAGGGTCCAACGGACCAGCGCCCGGTGTCTCCCCGCACCGGGCGCTTTTTTTCGCCTTGATGGCAGCGGGGCGCGCGGGGCAGAGTGGCGCGGTCTCCACGAAAGGTCCCCTCCGAGATGCCGCTGACGATTGCCACCTGGAACATCAATTCGGTGCGGTTGCGCATTGATCTCGTAACCCGGTTCCTGGGCGAGGTCGGACCCGATCTGCTCTGCCTGCAGGAGACGAAATCCCCGGTTGAGAAAATTCCACACGAAGCGCTCGTAGCGGCGGGCTATCCCCATCTCGTCGCCCGCGGCGAGAAAGGCTATAACGGGGTGGCGATCATCTCGCGCGTGCCGATCGAGGATGCCGGGCATATCGATTGGTGCGGCAAGGGCGATAAACGGCATGTCGCGGCAAAGCTGCCGGGCGGGGCGCTATTGCACAATTTCTATGTCCCTGCGGGGGGCGATGTGCCGGATCGCGATGTCAATCCCAAATTCGCCCACAAGCTCGACTTCATGGCAGAGATGACAGAATGGAGCGGGCGCGAGCACCATCCCGGAATCCTGGTAGGCGATCTGAACATCGCTCCGCTGGAACAGGATGTCTGGTCGCATAAACAGCTCCTCAAAGTGGTCAGCCACACGCCGGTCGAGACCGAGGCGCTGAACGGCGCCCAGGCCGCGGGTGGCTGGCAGGACGTGGTGCGCAGCGATATCCCAGAGCCTGCCAAGCTCTATTCCTGGTGGTCCTATCGCGCGAAGGATTGGGATGCCGCCGACAAGGGCCGCAGGCTCGACCATATCTGGGCCCGCGGCGTGTCGCATGTTCCAGGCTCTAGCAAGATTCTCAGGCCATGGCGTGGTGCGGAGGGCCCCTCCGATCATGCGCCCGTCCTGGCGGACTTCGAGATCGGTTAGAGTAAGGCTGGGCGCGTCGAGCCGAGACGGCGTATATCGCGCCGTCTAACTTGCTTTGTCACACCCCGGTATCTCAGCGGTCGCAGTTTTCGTCGCCGATGAAGAACAGTTCTCCGCCGAGACGCACATTCGCGCGGGTCTCGCTCAGCGCGACGGTGGTGGTCAGGCCCTGGCTGTCGACCACGATCCACTGCCTCAATTCGAGCGGGTTATCGGCAAAGACCATCGTGATCGAACCCTGGTCGGGCGAATCCGGGTCGATCGCGCGGACCCGGAGCTGCCCTGCCGAACGGTCGATTGCCTCGACAGCCCCTTCTTCTCGCAGATCCACACGGTCGCGGAGCAGCAAGTCCAGGGGCGTCTCGCTCAGGGGAAAGCGGTCAACGGTCTGGATCTTTGGATCGCAAACCCCGACCCAGACCCCATCGGCGATGATCAATGCCCGGTTCGGCGGCTCATACTCGAAGCGCATCCGTCCAGGGCGGCGAAGATAGAAGGTTCCCTCCGAAAGATCTCCATCCGGCCCAACCTGGACGAAGTTCCCCTCCAATGTGCCGAGCCCATTGAGGTAATTCGAAATCCGCAGCAGATCCGCGGCGTTCTGAGCGGAGGCAGGCAGGGCGAATAGAACGACTGCGACGAAGGCGATCAAACGTGTCATGGGTACCATCTGGTGATCCAACAGGGCGAAACAACGGCATTTCGCAGGTGATGTCTAGCACGGAGTGAGCCGTCTTTCCTGCCGCTGTCCAGGGCACACACGAGGTCACGGTTTCGCGAGTCTATGGTCTGCAACCGCAAACCTTCCGTATCACACCGCAAATCCAGACGAGAGGGACCACTCGAGCGCCGACCGGGCCTCACCCGCTGGCCTTGCAGATGGCGTCACCGTTCCTCGACCAGGATCTCGCGCTTGCCGACGGCGTTGGCACTGGTCACCACGCCCTGGCTTTCCATCTGTTCAACCAGGCGTGCGGCCTTATTATAGCCGATGGCGAGCTTGCGCTGGATATAGGAGGTCGAGCATTTCCTGTCGCGCGCCACGATCGCGACCGCGCGGTCATAGAGCTCGTCCTCGCTGTCGCCAACGCCTGCAAGCCCCAGTTTCTCGTCGACCAGCGCCTGCGCTTCATCATCCACGCCTTCGGTGACCGCTCCGACATAATCCGGCGGGCCGAGGGTTTTGAGGTGCTGCACCACCTCCTCGACCTCTTCATCCGAGACGAATGGGCCATGCACCCGGCGGATCCGCCCGCCGCCTGCCATGTAGAGCATGTCGCCCATGCCGAGGAGTTGCTCTGCGCCTTGCTCGCCCAAGATCGTGCGGCTGTCGATCTTGCTCGTCACCTGGAAGCTAATCCTGGTCGGGAAATTCGCCTTTATCGTCCCGGTGATCACGTCGACCGAGGGCCGCTGGGTCGCCATGATCAAATGGATGCCCGACGCCCGTGCCATCTGAGCCAGGCGCTGGATGCAGGCTTCGATCTCCTTGCCCGCGACCATCATCAGATCGGCCATCTCATCGACGATGACAACGATATAGGGCATCTCTCTCGGCTCGAAGGTCTCGGTCTCATAGACCGGTTCGCCAGTGGTCTCGTCGAACCCGGTCTGCACGGTGCGCGAGAACCCCTCGCCCTTCTCCAGCGCATCGCGGACCCGGGCATTGTAGCCGTCGATATTGCGAACGCCCATCTTGGACATCTTGCGATAGCGGTCCTCCATCTCGGCCACGACCCATTTCAGCGCGACGACCGCTTTCTTCGGATCGGTCACCACCGGGGCCATTAGATGGGGAATGTTGTCGTAGACGCTGAGCTCCAGCATCTTCGGATCGATCATGATCAGGCGACATTGCTGCGGGCTCAGCCTGTAGAGCAGGCTGAGGATCATCGTGTTGATCGCCACCGATTTGCCCGAGCCTGTGGTCCCTGCGATCAACAGATGGGGCATTTTGGCGAGATTCGCGACGACCGGCGCGCCTTCGATATCCTTCCCGAGCGCAAGCGCCAGGGGATAGCGGGCATCGCCATAAGAGGAATGCTCCAATGTCTCGCGCAGGAAGACCTTCTCGCGCTGCGCATTGGGCAGTTCGATCCCGATCACCGAGCGGCCCGGCACGGTCGAGACCCGCGCCGCCAGGGCGGACATCGAGCGGGCGATGTCATCGGCCAGCCCGATCACCCGGCTGGCCTTCAGGCCAGGGGCAGGTTCCAACTCGTAGAGCGTGACGACCGGCCCGGGCTTGACGGCGACAATCTCGCCGCGAACGCCGTAATCCTCGAGAACAGTCTCGAGCATGCGGGCATTTTCCTCGAGCGCGATATCGGACATCTGCACCCGCTGGATGGCGATCGGGCGGGCGAGGATATCGAGCGGTGGGGCGTCGTAGGGCGCCTCTTCGTCCAGCCCGTCCAGCGCCAGCATCGGCTCCGCCTCGGCCCGGGCGCGGCGGCTCTTCGCCTTGGCGTGGTGCGGCGGGTGCGAGACGGTGCTGCCAGGCAACGCGGCTTCGCGGAGCGGCGCGTCTCGCATCTGTGAGACGGGCTCTTGCGGGGAGGTCTGAGGTTGCTCTAGCGGAGCGCCCAGGGCATCCCCTTCGTCCAGCGAGGGTGGCTCGCCCTGATCCATCAGGTTGCGGATTGCGCTACGCAAAACACTGCGCTCGCCGCCAGGATCATCGTCGCCGGGCACGTCGAACCCGTTCATCCGCGCCGGTTCAGGCTCGCGCCGAACCCGTCCACCTGCCGCCATGCGCGGGGCCAATGACGGGTCTTCCTCAAGGCCGGTAACCCGGTCGCGCGAGATCTCGGCGGTCCCGGCGCGCTCGCCCAGCGCCGGCACCAGGGGCATCGGCATCTGCGCCATCTTGTGTCGCCAGGATCCGGTGGGCGTTGCCGGGCCAAGGGTCTCAGCCCGGCTGCGCGCTTCGGCTCGATGATCGCGATAACGCTTTACACCGGCGGCCACGCCGCGCCCGGTGGCCTTAGCCCCGGCCACGGCGCCCAGGCCCAGGATTACCAGGAACCGCCCCATAACCTGCCGGAACGAACGCGCCAACCAGTGCCAGAGTGCCAAAGCCTCACCAAGGCTCATCCCAAGAGACGCACCGAACAGCACAGCGGTGAGCAATGCCAGCCCCAGACTGGCTGCCAACAGGCTTTCGGCATCGGCCATCGGCAGCGCATCGAGCAGAATTCGAAGCCCACGATCACCGGAAATCCCGCCCAAACCAACGCTAAGCGGCCAATCCTCCCCGACCCCGTGGGTCGACAGGAAGATCGTCAGGCTGAGCATCGCCGCGGGCATGACCAGAAGCCTGCCCCAGACCCGCTCGATGCCACGATGCACGAGCGCCCGGAGACCCCATATCGCCAAGAGCGTTACCAGCCCCCAGCCCGCCAGGCCGATAAACTTCATCAGCGGATCGGCCACGAAGGCACCGCTGATCCCGAGCGCGTTCTGCGGCGCGCGGGCGGTCGAATTCCAGAGACTTGGATCGTCTGGGTGATAGCTCCACAGCATCACGCCCAGCACACCAGCCAAAGCGATCAGGACCAGACCGGCAAGCTCGCTCATCCGGCGGCGCATGGCCAGAACGGTGGTGTCGTCCACCAGTGGAGTACCCCCGCCATCGCCGGTAAAAAGCGCCATTTCAGGCCTCGATCATCCCGCCGCCATCCTGGCCGGCGTCCCGCAACAAAATCTCGCGCAAAGCGGTCAGACCGCTCCGCACCTCATCTGCCGGCGCCACCAAAGCGAGGCGGAGATAGGCCCGCCCTGGATTGCCGCCGCGACTATTGCCGCTGAATTCCGGAGCTGTTTCACGTGCGAGAAAGGCACCCGGCAGCGCTTTGACACCCGTCTCGCGCCAAAGAACCCGCGCTGCCTCTTCACCATCTTGCACCCGCAGCCAAAGAAAGAATCCAGCAGTCGGAGACATATAGCCCGGTAAATTTGACAAGATTTCGTCGGCGATCGCGAACTTGTGGCGATAAAGTGACCGGTTCTCTGTCACATGCGTCTCGTCGCGCCAACATGCCGCAGCGGCGATCTGGGCCGGGATCGGCAGCGGCGCCCCGGCATAGGAGCGCAATTGCAGCATCCGCGCCCGGTTCCCTGCCCCGGTGCACGCGAACCCTGATCTGAGCCCCGCCAGATTCGAGCGTTTCGAGAGCGAGTGAAAGATCACCAGCCGCTCGGGATCGGCGCCGATCTCGGCAGCCACCTGCAGGGCGCCCACCGGCGGAGCGTCGCGATAGATCTCGCAATAGCACTCATCGGCGAAGATCATGAAATCATGCCGCTCAGCCAGGGTCAGGAGCGTCTCCCAATAGTCCCGATCCGCAACCGCGCCCTGCGGATTGGCGGGCGAGCAGATATAGGCCACCGTGGTCCGGTCGAGCAGCTCCGCAGGCAGACCCGCGAAGTCTGGCAGATGCCCGGTCTCGGCGGTGCAGGGCAGATAGACCGGCTCCGCCCCAGCAGTGAGGGCAGCCACCGCATAGCATTGGTAGAACGGATTGGGCAGCAGCACCGCCGGGCGTTTGCCACTCTTCTCTTCGGGGCTGAGAGCGATGCAGCTGTTGAACAAGCCCTCGCGCGTGCCATTCAGCGGCAGGATATTGGTATCCGGGTCGCGATAGGCTTCGGCCACGCCATAGCGTCGGGCGAGCCAGTCAGAGATCGCTTCGCGCAGCTCCGCCAGCCCCTCATTGGGCGGATATTTCGATAGTTTCCCGGAATGCTCCAGCATGATCGGCCCGACGAAATCCGGCACCGCATGCTGTGGCTCGCCCAGGGACATGGCGACCTCGGGCCCGCCGGGTGCGATCCCCTCGAGCAGACGGCGCAGCCGCGGAAACGCATATTCCGGCAGTCCCTCGAAGCGAGAGGGGTATTGCATGCTCGGGCCTCATTCCATCGGTGTCTATCGCACCATTGGAGGCACGATATCGGCTGTGGCGCTTGGGGTCCAGTCCATCGGCACCGGAGCGCCCTTACGATCCAGGCGTTAGGACGCCAGAATGCCCTCCATCGCCCGCCCCGCGCGGATCAAATCCGGCTCTCCGCCAGGGGGGGCCATCAGCATCACCCCCACCATCGGGGCGGCAGTGGGCAGCGTCAGCGAGGAAAGCCCCAGCAGATTGCCCTGCCTTGTGTTGCGCAGCGCGAGGAGATTGACCGCCGTGTAATAGGCGTCATCGGCCAGCAGCCGGGCGATAAGAGGCGGCAGGGTCGGGCTGGTGGGCATGACCAGCATGCCGTGCTCCTCAATTCGGGCACAAAGCGCGCGCGCCAGCCGCGCCTGCTCTCCCCTGGAATAGGCCGCATCCTCGGCGGTGAACCCGGCATTGCCCCGGAAGCGCGCTTCGATCTGATGATACATCATCTCGGGATTGGCCTCGATCGTCGGCCCCCATTGATCCCAGACCTCGGTGCCGAGCACCCCGCCCCGTTCCGAGAGAAGCGCAGCGCTTTCCGCCAATTCCGGCACTTCGGCCCTGGTGATCGTCACCCCTGCGGCCGAAAGGGCAGAAATCGCGACGCCAAATGCCTCCGCCACTGCTGGGTCGAGATCGTCCATCACATGGGTCTCGGGCAGCAGCAGACGGGCCGGGAGCCCGGCCTCGGGCAGAGCGGTCGTCACTCCGCGCATCGCGTCGAACAGAAGGGCAGCGTCTTCCACCGTCCGGGTCAGCGGCCCGGGCGTGTCGAAACTGACCGATAGCGGCACAATCCCCTCGCAGGAGATCGCTCCAACGGTCGTCTTGAGCCCAACCAGCCCGTTCCAAGCCGCTGGGATCCTAACCGACCCACCAGTATCCGAGCCGATGCCCGCCGCCGCCAGACCCTTGGCCACCGAGACTGCAGCGCCCGAGGACGACCCCCCCGGCACCCGGCGCCTATCCGCCGCATTTGGCGGCGTGGCCATCATCGGATTGAAGCCGAGGCCCGAAAAGGCAAGCTCGGAGAGATGGGTCTTGCCAAGGCAAACCAGCCCCGCTTCAGTCGCCCGCGTCAGGGCCGGAGCATCCGCGTTGGGCACCCGCCCGGCCAAAAGCCGCGAGCCCGCCTCGGTCGCCACGCCTTCGGTATCAACATTGTCCTTCCAAGAGATCGGCACCCCGTCGAGGGGACCGGCCAGCACGCCCGACCGTTGGCGTTCATGGGCCGTGGCGGCCTCGGCCCTCGCACGCTCTGGCGTCACTCTGGCATAGATCAGCGCCTGATCGGGATGGTCCGCGATGGCGTCGAGAAACCGCTCGACCAGTTCGCGTGGGTCCAGACCTGCCGCCACCGCGCGGCCCAGATCCGCCGCGCTCGCCTCTTGCCAGTTCTCCATCGATCTTCCTCGAAATGCCGCAGACTACCCGTTGGACATTTCCGCACCGGGCCCAAATAGTAAACCCATGTCGCAAGAGACCCACCAGGCTGAAATCGCTATTGTCGGAGGCGGACTGATCGGCCCGGCCCTGGCGCTGGTGCTGAAAAGTGCCGGTGTGCGCTGCATGGTGATCGACCGCCAGCCGGTCGAGACCCGCAGCGCCCCGGATTTCGACGGCCGCGCCTATGCGATCGCGCTGGCCTCCCATCGCCTGTTGCAAACGATCGGGATCTGGGAGCAGGTCGCCTCCCATGCCGAACCGATCCTGGACATTAATGTCGGTGATGGCACGGCCCCGGACCGCATCCTCCATTTCGACCCGCGCGAGCTCGACGAAGGCCGCTTTGGCTGGATCCTCGAGGATCGCTTCTTGCGCACGGCCCTTCTCGCAGCGCTCGAACGCGAAGAGATCCCCCATCTCGGCGGCGCCGAGGTCAGCAGGATCGAGCGTGGCCCGGGCTCCGCCGATCTGACTCTCAACGATGGTGTCAAGATCCATGCCCGACTTGCCGTCGCCGCCGATGGCCGACGTTCGGTTCTGGCCCAGGCCGCGGGGATCCGGCGGCTCGGCTGGAGCTACAGCCAGACGGGATTGGTCAACGCGATCGAGCACGCCTATCCCCATCGCGGCGTGGCCTTCCAGGCATTCTTCCCGGGCGGCCCGTTCGCCGTTTTGCCGCTTCCGGGCAACCGCTCCTCGCTGGTTTGGTCAGAACGCCGGGCCGAGGCAGACCGGCTCTCCGCGCTCCCCGACGCAGACTTCACCGCAGAGCTTGCTAGGCGCATCGCTGGCAGGCTCGGCAGCATCACGCTGGCGGGCCCGCGCTGGTCCTACCCGCTTGATTTCAGCCTCGCCTATGGATTCGTCGCACCCAGACTTGCTCTGGCCGGAGACGCCGCGCATGGGGTTCACCCGATCGCGGGCCAAGGCTTCAATCTCGGCCTGCGCGATGTCGCGGCGCTGGCCGAAGTGCTGGTGGACGCCCGCCGCCGGGGCGAGGATATCGGCTCCTTGCCCGTGCTCCAGCGCTATCAGACTTGGCGCCGGTTCGACACAGCGGCCATGGCGCTCGGTATGGATGGGTTGAACCGGCTCTTCTCCAACGATATCGCACCGGTCAAAGCGCTGCGCCGGGCTGGCATGCGTGCGGTCAGCCAGCTCGATACGCTCCGCCGCGGGATGATGCGCCAGGCTATTGGCACGGCGGGCGATCTTCCAAGGCTCCTGCGTGGCCAGCCGCTCTGACCGCAGCCATATGGCGTCACCTTTACGCATCCCCCAAGCGCCCCGTCCACGGGGCGCCATTATCCCGCATGCGCCGCAAGGCGCATTCCGTTTCGAGCCTCCTGGCTCGACCGGTTCCGGCCGGTGATCACCTATCGCGACGGCTCACCACTGTTCTGTCCGCACCGCGCTTCAGTGATTCCTACGGCGAGAGTTAGTCGGGAGCACGGCACGGTGAAAGGTATGACAGACACGGAGACTACGATCCGCTTACAGATCCAGTTTGCGCGCTTCCGAGATCAGCATGATCGGGATCCCCGATCTTATCGGATAGGCCAGTCCTGCCCGGCGCGAGATCAGCTCCCCGGCCTCGCGGTCGTAATCAAGCTTGCCACCTGAGGCCGGGCAGGTCAGGACTTCCAGCAATTTGCCGCTGATCCATTCAGGTTTTTCCGCGGCAGGCTCCTCGCTCATCGGCCTGGCCCGCCCGTCAATTCACTGCGCTGCCGCTTTCGCCACCCGAGGCGATGGCGAACTGCATCAGTGCCACCAGTGTCTCGCGCCGATCCGACAGGGTCGGCGCCTCCAGCAGCGCCTGTTTCTCCTCGACCGAGAACGGGCACATCATGCTGAGTGACGTTATCAGCAACTCAGTATCGGCATCCTTCAGACTGTCCCAGTCCGAAGCCAGGTGATTGGCTTCGAAATACTTGCCAAGAAGATCCAAAAACCCGTCGCGGTCAAAACGCGGATCGGTCTGCGCCCGGCCCATATCGCTCGAGAAATCCCCCCACTCCACCGTCACCCGGCGATAGGGGGTGAACCCGTCGCGTTCGCCCTTGATCCGGAACCGCGCGATACCGGTCAGCGCGATCAGATAGCGCCCGTCCTCGGTCTCGCTCAGCGATGTGACCCGTCCCGCGCAGCCAATCTGATGCAGTTTCGGCGGGCTGTCGCGCCCATCCATCGGCTGCACCATGCCTATCAACCGGTGATCCGATTTCAGCGCGTCGTCCAGCATCGCGAGGTAACGCGGCTCGAAGATGTTCAGCGGCAAGCGTCCCCTGGGCAGCAACAAGGCGCCCGGCAAGGGGAAGACCGGGATAAGCTCGGGCAGATCGGCGGCGGAGAAATGACGGGTCAAGGGACCTCTCAGGCAAAGATCATCGAGGAGAGCCGACGCCGCCCGCTGAGCACCAGCGGATCCTTCGGCCCCAGCGTGTCGAAGAGTTTGAAGAGCTGCGTCTTGGCCGCTTCCTCATTCCACTCCCGGTCGCGGCGGAAAAGCTCGAGCAGCGTTTCCACCGCGCCTTCGTTGTCTCCAGCACCCATCAGCGACAGGGCCAGGTCAAACCGGCTCTGGTGGTCATTAGGGTCCGTCTCCAGCGCGGCGCGCAATTCCCCGGCCTCGCCCGCACCAGCGGCCTGTTCGGTCAGCTCGATCGCCGAGCGTGCGGCTGCGATCGCCGGATCCTCCGCAATCTCGGGCGGCACTTGAGCCAGCACTGCCTTGGCCTTGGCGAGATCGCCCGCGATGATCTGCACCCGCACCATCCCGGCATAGGCACGCGCATTGGCAGGGTCTTCGGCCAGAACCGCACCGAATGTCTGCGCGGCATCGGCCAAGGCGCCTTGCTCGAGCATCTCTTCAGCGGCGTCCAGGGCTGCGTCCAGGCCTCCACCTCCTCCGATATCGCTCAAGCGTTTAACAAATGCCTCGGCTTCGGAGGCCGTGACCGCCCCGGTGAACCCGTCCACCGGCTGACCATCTACGAAACCGAACACCGCTGGTATCGACTGCACTCGAAGTTGCTGGGCGACCATCGAGTTTTCGTCGACATTGAGCTTGACCAGCTTCACCGCCCCGCGTGCGCCTTTGACTGCGGATTCCAGTACCGGTGTCAACTGTTTGCACGGCCCGCACCAAGGCGCCCAGAAATCGACAATCACAGGAGTTTCACGAGAGGCTTCGATGACATCCGCCATGAAGTCCTGATCGGAGGTCTCCTTGATCAGGTCGTCGGCGGCAGGGGGTGGGGAGAGGTCTATCATAACAGGCGCTCCGGATCCGGAAGGGCTTGGGGTTGCCCGTGCCTTACGGTGTTCTGCCGCGCGAGGCAATCCACCGCTGGGCCCGTCATTGCGCCGCCTCGTGCCCGGATGGTTGCGCAGCCAGACGCGCAGATTCGGCTGCCTCCAGCGCGTCGAAATCGACCAGAATGGGACGATGCCCGGTCACTTCGAAAAACCGCTGGAAATCCGCGCTGGAAATGCCTGTTGTTGCCTCGTTATGCAACGGATGTGCATTGACGATCTCGGCTGACAGCATCTGACGGTCCAAGACCGGGCGCACCCGATGCCCGGGATCGTTGATCAGCCCGAAAGGCGAGACCGCGCCTGGGCGGAGCCCGAGATGCGCCCAGAGCAGCTCTGGCTTGGCAAAGCTGCATTTCGAGGCGCCGATTTCACGCTCCAGATCGCGGATCCGGATCTTGCGCTGCTCGAGGCAGGTGACCAGCCAAAGCGCGCCCTTCTTGTCTTTGAGAAACATGTTCTTCACATGAGCGCCCGGCAGGTCGCCGCGCAACGCCTGGCTTTCCTCGACCGTATGGAGCGGCGGATGGGCATGATGGGTCCATGCGATGCCATGGGATGTAAACAGGGCATAAAGCTCCGCTTCGCCTTTCACAGCGCTGTGATGACCCGCATCCATGGCTGGCAACGTAATCCCGCGCGGCATTGAGGCAAGCGCTATTCGGGCCCGACACTGCCCATGGCAGGCCATGCGGCAGCATAGCCGAGGCTGGACTTGCGCGGGCTCAGTCCAACCCGCTTACCACGGGTCGGGCCCTGGCATGGCGGGTGGCGCTGGGGCTTTCACCATGCAGACGGCGATAGGCCCGGGCAAACCCCGCGGGCGAGGCGAACCCAGTCGCCGCCGCCACATCCAATACCGGCGCCCGGGTCTCTAGCAGCAGCCGTCTCGCAGCAGTCAGCCTCAGACCCAGATAATGCGCCTGCGGGGCCGTGCCGAGCGCCGCGCGGAAGCGGTTTTGCAGATGCCGCGGGCTCAGCCCCGCCGCCCGCGCCAGCTCAGCCACCGGCAATGGATCATCGAGATGCGCATCCATCAGCGCCAGGACCTTGGCCACTGCAGGATCTCCCAGGCCGGGGCGCCCACCCGCGGGTGCTTCCGACGGGCGATAGTTCAAGAGCCTTGCCACATCGGAGGCCCGCGCCCTGCCCTGGCGCGCTGCGATCAGGTCGAGCATCATATCAAGGGTCGGTGCCGCCCCGGCAGTGGTCAACCGCCGCCGGTCGCGGACCCACCGCTGGGCCACCACGTCGATCTCGGCAAATCGGCCGGCGAAGGCGTCGAGATCCTCCCAATGTGTCGTCGCACGATGCCCGTTGAGCATCCCGGCTTGGGCCAGCACCCAGCCGCCGGCCTCGATCCCGGCAATGACTGGGCGCAGACGGCCCGCCTGGGCCAGAGGCCGGATCACCCCAGGCGCGAATTGGGACGCAACATTATAGCTAGCCGTCACGAAAAGGGGCCCCGCGCCCTCGGGCCGAAAGGGCTCGTTTACAGGCACGGGCACGCCCGAGGCGGTGGCCACCGGCGCCCCATCAATCGAGACCGCCTGCCAGCGATAGAGTTCTTGGCCCATCACCCGGTTGAGCGCACGCAGCGGTTCGACGATGGCGGCAAACAGCATCAGCGTGGTCTCGGGAAGGACCAGGATCTCAATCTCGAGCGGATTTGGGTCTCTCTCGAACATCTTTTCCAATTTGGTGCGATTGATTGCCGATCAAGCAAAGCATTGGGACCGCCCGGCGCGCAACCATGACCTCGCGATTTGGGAGGGAATCATGCCGCTTGAAATGAACCGCGAGGTCTTCATCACCTGTGCCGTTACCGGTGGCGGAGGCACGCAGGACAAATCCCCTCATGTACCGCGCACCCCCAAAGAGATCGCCGAGAGCGCTATCGAGGCGGCCAAGGCGGGTGCCGCCATCGTCCATTGCCATGTGCGCGATCCTGAGACGGGCGCGCCTGCGCGCGATCCGGCACTCTATCGCGAGGTGACCGAGCGGATCCGGTCTTCGGCGGTCGATGTGGTCCTCAACCTGACGGCGGGCATGGGAGGCGACATCATCACCGGCCCGCCCGAGGCGCCGCTGCCCCTGTCGGGCGCGACCGACATGATCCCGGCCGCCGACCGCGTGGCCCATGTGGTCGAGTGCCGGCCCGAGATCTGCACCCTCGATTGCGGCACGATGAATTTCGCCGAAGCCGATTATGTGATGACCAACACGCCGGGCATGCTGCGCGACTGCGCGAGGCGGATGACCGAGAGCGGCGTCAGAATCGAGATCGAAGCCTTCGATACCGGGCATCTTTGGCTCGCCAAGCAACTGGTCAGCGAGGGCTTGATCCCCGACCCAGTGCTGGTGCAGCTCTGCATGGGCATCCCTTGGGGCGCGCCGGATGACCTCAACACTTTCATGGCGATGGTGAACAATGTGCCGAAGGAGTGGATCTTTTCGGCCTTCTCGATCGGTCGCAACGAGTTGCCCTATGCCGCGGCGGCTGTGCTCGCCGGGGGCAATGTGAGGGTCGGACTCGAGGACAATCTCTACCTCTCCCGCGGGGTTCTGGCCACTAATGCACAACTGGTCGATAAAGCCGCGACCTTGGTCGAGACTATGGGCGCCAGGGTGATCGGACCGGACGAGGTCCGCGCCAAACTCCAGATCGAAAAACGCGCCCCTCTGGCGGCATGAGACAGCTCGCGGGACAGTGCCAGGAGCAGACGCCATGATCAGATCGGCAGCGATCCTGGGCGGAGGGGTGATCGGAGCAGGCTGGGTGGCCCGGCTGATCGAGAATGGGGTGGCCTGCCGGGTCTACGACCCAGACGCGGAGGCTGCGCGCAAAATTGAGACTGTGCTCGCGGGGGCGGATCGCGCTTATGCCAAGCTGACCCTGGCGCCGCGCGGCGACCGGGCCGCATGGACGAGTGTGTCCACTGTGGCCGAAGCCTGTGCCGACGCAGATTTGATCGTCGAAGCGGTGCCTGAGCGGATCGACGTCAAGCGCCGTGTCTATGCAGAAGCAGAAGCGGTGAACGCCACCGCCGTGATCGCGTCGAGCACCTCTGGTATCATGCCGACCGAATTGCAGGCCGAGATGTCCCATCCCGGCCGCTTGATCGTCGCGCATCCGTTCAACCCGGTCTATCTTTTGCCGCTGGTCGAACTTGTGGCGGGCGAGCGGACCGATCCGGCCCATATCGAGTGGGCCAAGGATTTCTACGCCTCGATCGGCATGCATCCCCTGCATTGTCGGGTCGAAATCGAGGGCTTCCTCTCCGACCGGCTGCAGGAAGCCCTCTGGCGCGAGGCGCTTTGGCTCCTGCATGACAAGGTGGCTACAGCCGAGGAATTGGATGCCGCAATTGCCTACGGCCCGGGCCTGCGCTGGGCGCAAATGGGCACGATGCAAACCTTCCATCTCGCGGGTGGCGAGGCCGGCATGCGCGGTATGCTGGCGATGTTCGGCCCCTGTCTCAAATGGCCCTGGACCAAGCTGATGGAGGTGCCGGAGCTTACGCCAGAGTTTGTCGATATGGTGGGTGGGCAATGCGAGGCGCAGGCGGCGGGCCTGGGCCCACGCGCGCTGGAACAGATCCGCGACGACAATCTGATCGCGATCATGCAGGCGCTGAAAATCACCGATTGGGGCGCGGGCCAGACTCTGGCGGCCTATGAAAAGCGCCTGTTCGATGCCGGAGCCAATGCGTCCCCGGGGACCGGAAGGGAGACTTCAGGTCCAATCCGCACCGTCGAACGCCAAGTGCCCCCGGATTGGACCGATTACAACAACCACATGAACGAGGCCCGCTATCTGCAATGCTTCGCCGATGCGAGCGATGCGTTCATGCGCGTGATCGGTGCAGATGCCGACTACATCGCCTCGGGCCTCAGCTATTTCACAGTCGAGACCCATATCCGGCATCTCGACGAGGTCGCGGCTTTGGAGCCGATTACCGTGGACACGCAAGTGCTCGCGGGCGCTGGAAAGAAAATGCACCTCTTCCACACAATGCGCCACGGCGATGGCCGGATCTTGGCAACCGGTGAGCACATGCTTTTGCATGTCAGTCTCGAGACCCGCTCGAGCTGCCCGCCGGGCGAGGCGGTGGCGATGAAACTGTCCGAGATTGCCGCTTCCCATGCCAGCCTGCCCCTGCCTGAAGGCGCTGGCCGCGCCATCGGAGCAAAGCCTTGATCGCCGTGCCCGCCCGGGGCGGAGGTCTAATCGGTGGCAACCGGTGCTTTGGGGTCGGAATGGTTCGCGACGCGGGACAAGGGAGGGATCCATGCAATTCGGTCTGACCGGTGAACAGGAGATGATCGTCTCCACTGTCCGGAACTTCGTCGAGAACGAGATCTATCCGCATGAAGAGGCGATCGAACGCTCCGGCGAGGTTGCGCCGGATTTGGCCCAGGCGATCAAGCAGAAGACCATCGATCTTGGCTTCTATGCCTGCAATTTCCCCGAAAGCGTGGGCGGCGCCGGGCTCTCGCATCTCGACTTCGCCCTGGTCGAGCGCGAATTGGGCCGCGGCTCGATGGCGCTCACGCATTTCTTCGGACGCCCGCAGAACATTCTGATGGCCTGCACCGGCGAACAGATCGACCGCTACCTGCTGCCCGCGGTGCGCGGAGAGAGGATGGACGCCCTGGCCATGACCGAGCCGGATGCGGGTTCGGATGTGCGCTCGATGAAATGCACTGCACGGCGCGAGGGCGGGGATTGGCTGGTCAACGGCACCAAACACTTCATCTCTGGTGCCGACCATGCCGATTTCCTGATCGTTTTCATCGCCACGGGCGAGGACGACACACCAAAAGGGCCGAAGAAGCGGATCACCTGTTTTCTGGTGGATCGCGGGCATCCGGGCTTTACGATACGCGAGGGCTACAGCTCGGTCTCGCATCGCGGCTATAAGAACATGGTGCTGGAATTCGACGATTGCCGCCTGCCTGACGCGGCTGTGTTGGGTGCGGTCGACGGCGGTTTTGCGGTGATGAACGAGTGGCTCTATGCCACCAGGATCACCGTGGCGACGATGAGCGTTGGCCGGGCGCGGCGGGTCTTTGACTATGCGCTCGGCTACTCGGCCGAACGGCGGCAGTTCGGCCAGCAGATCGGGAAGTTTCAGGGCGTCAGCTTCCAACTCGCCGACATGATCACCGAAATAGATGCCGCCGATTGGCTGACCCTCGCCAGCGCTTGGCGGCTGGATCAGGGGCTGCCTGCGAACCGCGAGATCGCCTCGGCCAAGCTGTACGCCTCGGAAATGCTGGCCCGCGTGACCGATGCAGCGATCCAGATCCATGGCGGAATGGGTCTGATGGACGATTTGCCATTGGCTCGGTTCTGGCGCGATGCAAGGGTCGAGCGGATCTGGGACGGCACGTCCGAGATCCAACGCCATATCATCAGCCGCGATCTGCTGCGGCCCTTGGGAGCTTGACCATGCGCAGCCTTCTTCCCCTGTTCGCACTCGCCCTCGCCGCCTGCGCACCGGACAACCCTTACGAAGTGCCCTCAGTCGACCGGGTGCTGAGGATCTCGGAACCCGCCGGTGGCTCCTGCATCTCGCGAACAGCCTCGGGGGATGTGGTGTTGCCATCGGTGCCGGGGGAGCTTGTACTGCCCGCCAAGAACGCACGCACCCCTGTGGAATGCACGGCGCCCGATGGGACGGTCTCGACCATCAAAGTGCACCAGTTCGCAGGCCCTGATCAGGTGATCTTGGAACTCTACCAGAACAACACCCGCTACAACGCGGTGGCCGAGTGATGGCGTGGTTGCTCCGTCAGCGCCTAGGTAGCCAAAGATCGGGCTTTTTCTTGCAGCCGGTTGCAGCGACAGCAGTTCGAAGCTTGCAACTGCGTCCTTCCGGCGGCGCGCGGACCGGTACCCTCGCACATCGCGAGCACGCCTCGATCACCGGCACCGAGGGGACCCGTGACGCCTGACCTCTCGCGCCTGTTCCGCCCGGCCTCGATCGCCGTGATCGGTGGAGGCTGGGGAGCGGCGGTGATCGAGCAGTGTCGTAAGATGGGGTTCAGCGGCCCACTCTGGGCGGTGCACCCGACGCGTGATCAAATCCATGGGGTCGCCTGCGTCCACAGGATCGCCGATCTGCCACAAGCGCCCGATGCCGTCTTCCTCGCCATCAATCGGCATGCGAGCGTCGAGGCGGTGGCCGAGCTTGCCGCCATGGGCGCGGGTGGCGCGGTTTGCTTTGCAAGCGGTTTTGCCGAGGCTGAGGACGACCCTGCAGCGGGCGCCGATCTCCAGGCGCGGCTTGTTGCAGCGGCAGGTGAGATGCCGGTGCTGGGCCCCAATTGCTACGGGTTTATCAATTATCTCGATGGTGCGCTGCTATGGCCCGATCAACATGGCGGGGTCAGACGGGATAGCGGCGTGGCGCTTCTGACCCAATCCTCGAACATGCTGATCAACCTGACCATGGCCGCGCGGGGCCTGCCGATCGCCTATGCGGTGGCGGCAGGCAATCAGGCCCAGACCGGCCTGGCCGATATGGCGATGGCCTGTCTGGCGGATCCGCGAGTGACAGCGGTCGGGCTCCATATCGAAGGGGTCGGCGATGTCCCGGGCTTCGAGGCGATGGCAGCGGCGGCACGGGCGGTGGGCAAGCCAGTCGTCGCGCTGAAGGTTGGCCGATCCGAGGCGGCACAACGTGCGACCTTGACCCATACCGCCTCACTGGCCGGCAACGACACTGCCAGCCGGGCTTTTCTGCGGCGCCTTGCGATCCCGGTTCTGGCCACCCTGCCGGAGTTTCTCGAGACCTTGAAACTGCTGCATCTCTTCGGGCCGCTGCCAGGGCGTGATCTGCTGTCGATCTCCTGCTCGGGCGGCGAGGCGAGCCTCGCAGGGGATGCGGGCGAAGGGCGGGCGATCCACTATCGCGCCTTCACCCCAGATCAGAAACAGGCGCTGGCCGAGGTGCTGGGGCCCCTGGTGACCGTGTCCAATCCGCTCGACTACCACACTTTCATCTGGGGCGATCCCGCGCGGATGGAGGCCTGCTATCGCGCTGCCTTGGCACCCGGTTTCGACCTGGCGATGTTCATCTTCGACATCCCCAGGGGCGACCGCTGCTCCGATGAGAGCTGGATGGTGGCGCTCGCAGCACTCGAACGCGCGGTGGCAGCGACCGGCGCCAGGGTCGCAGTGACCGCCTCGCTGCCTGAGACGATGCCCGAGGCGCAGGCTGAGCGGCTGGCGGGCCTGGGCATCGCGCCGATGGTCGGCATAGAGGAGACCTTGGCTGCCGCCGAGGCCGCCGCTGAGATTGCGGAGGCATGGGCCGCGCCGGCGCCCGAACCCTCTGCTGTCGCCGCGGGTCAGGCTCCTGGGGCGATGCTGGACGAACGGATGGCGAAGATCGCCCTTGCCTCGCATGGGCTGGACATCCCCGCGGGCCATATCGCCGGCACACCGGAGGAGGCCGCCAAGACGGCCGCCGATCTGCGCGCGCCATTGGCGCTGAAAGGGCTCGGCATTGCGCATAAAACCGAACATGGCGCGGTTCGGCTGGATCTTGCGCCCGGCGAAGTTGCCGATGCAGCGCGCGCGATGGCGGCGCCCGAGGGCTATCTGGTCGAGGAGATGGTCGAGGGCGGCTTGGCAGAGTTGATCATAGGCGTTGTCGTCGCGCCGCCCTATGGGCTGACGCTGACGCTGGGGGCGGGCGGGATCCTAACCGAGATCCTGCGCGACAGCCAGACCCTGATGATCCCGGCAACGGCCGCCGAGGTGCGGACCGGTCTGCTCTCACTGGGCACGGCACCCTTGCTGACCGGCTTTCGCGGGCGGCCCGAGGCGGATCTGACCGCAGTGGTGGCCGCAGTGATGGCGGTCCAGGCCTATGCCATGGCCGAGTCCGACCGGCTGTGGGAGCTGGAGATCAATCCGCTGATCGTCACCCAGGACAGGGCGGTGGCGGCGGATGCTCTGATCCGCCTCGCCTTAGCGGTTGGATCCGAGACAGAGGAGGAGACAGAATGACCGACCCGATCAAGACACGCCGCGAGGGCCATGTGCTGGAAGTCGTGCTCGACCGGCCCAAGGCCAACGCGATCGATCTGGTCACCAGCCGGGTCATGGGCGAGGTTTTCCAAGACTTCCGCGACGATCCCGATCTACGCGTCGCGATCCTGACCGGTGCGGGCGAGAAGTTCTTCTGCCCGGGCTGGGATTTGAAGGCCGCGGCCGAGGGCGATGCAGTGGATGGCGATTACGGGATCGGCGGGTTTGGCGGGTTGCAGGAGCTGGGGTTTCTCGACAAACCGGTGATCTGTGCCGTGAACGGGATCTGCTGTGGCGGAGGGCTGGAATTGGCGCTCTCCTGCGATATGATCCTAGCAGCCGAGGGTGCGAGCTTTGCCTTGCCCGAGATCCGTTCGGGCACCGTGGCGGATGCGGCTTCGGTAAAGTTGCCTAAACGCATTCCCTATCACATCGCCATGGAACTGTTGCTAACCGGACGCTGGTTCGACGCCGCGGAGGCGCATCGATGGGGCATAGTTAATGCGATCCATCCGCCTGGCGATCTGATGGGGGCTGCCCGCGAGCTGGCTGGGCATATCGCCTCTGGCCCGCCGCTGGTCATGGCCGCGATCAAAGAGATCGTGCGCGAGGCGGAGGATATGCGCTTTCAGGACATGCTGAGCCGGATCACGAACCGTCAGTTGCGCACGGTCGACCGTCTTTATTCGAGCGAGGATCAGCTTGAAGGCGCGAAAGCTTTTGCCGAGAAGCGCGACCCGGTTTGGAAGGGGCGCTGAGCCGCTGAGATCAACCCGGCCGGGCCACTTCGCGTGCCCAGAGGCACGCTCACCCACCCGCCCGGGCCAAACGTGTCTTGCCTAGTGGACTAGATCAGGGTTGTCGCTGGAAACCTTGAGACGGCATGCCCCCAGCGTCAACATTGGAAAACTGAGTGATTGGTTGACGATGTAGACGCGCCGCGGACTTTCGAGGTGTTTCGGACCATCATCCAAGGGGTTGGGGGGACAATGAGGTCCCCCCGATTTCGGCCATTACGGCAGGATCACGGCGTCGATCACATGGATCACACCATTGGTCGCATCGACATCGGCGGCGATCACATTGGCGCCATCGACCGTCACGCCCGAACCTGTGGCATCGATAGCCACCGTGGTGCCCTGGACGGTGCCCGCCTCGAGCGCCTTGCCGGCGAGATCTTTCGAGAACACTTCACCCGGGACCACATGGTAGGTCAGGACCGCGATCAGCTGATCCTTGTTTTCAGGCTTGAGCAGGCTTTCAACAGTGCCCGCGGGCAGTTTGGCGAAAGCGTCGTCGGTGGGTGCGAACACGGTGAACGGGCCGGGCGATTTCAGCGTATCGACCAGATCGGCGGCCTGCACGGCGGCGACCAGGGTGTTGAACTGGCCTGCACCCACGGCGGTGTCGACGATGTCGACTTGAGTGCTGGTGGTTTCACTGGCGGTGGCGCAGGCGCTGATCAATCCGGCGATAGCAAGAGCGGCAAAACGTTTCATATCGGGTCTCCTCGTGTTTGTGTGCAATTTACACACGTTCGATGCGCGACATTTGGGCCGTTCCTGCAATCGGTCAATGGGGAGTGTGGACTTTTTTCACACGCTCGATATCTTCAGTGGCATGGCGAAACTTGACATAGGCGGCAGTGAGACATTCTCGCGCGTGATCGACGGCGTTCTGCGCCCCTTGGTGCGCGCGCTGATCTCTCGCGGGGTGACGGCACCCGCCTTCTATCGGCGGCTGAAGCGGCTATATGTCGAAGTGGCAGAGGACGAGCTTGGCGCCGAGGCCGAGCGACCGACCGATAGCCGGATCTCGATCATCACCGGGGTGCATCGCCGCGACGTGAAAACCTATCGCGAGGAGGGGGCCACAGGTGCTCCGGGTGGCGAGAAGGTCACCACCATGGCGCTGGTGCTGGGCACGTGGCTGGCGCGTAACGATCTGACCGACAGCCAGGGCCGTCCCATCCCCCTGCCCCGCAGCGCTGCGGACGGGCCGAGCTTCGACGCTCTTGTCGCCGATATCAGCCGCGACATCCGCCCGCGCACCGTCCTCGACGAACTCCAGCGCCAAGGCCTTGCCGAGATCACCGAGAACGGCATGGTCGCACTGGTGCCGGACACCGTGTTCGGGCCCGAAGATATCGAACAACGCCTGCGCTTCTTTGGCGCAAATGTGGGCGACCATATCGCTGCCGCGGTCGACAATCTGCTTGCCGAAGCCCCGCCCCACATGGAGCGCGCAGTATTCTACAACCGGCTCAGCCCCGCCTCGGTCGACCGGCTTGAAGAGGCGGCCCGCGCCGAAGGGATGCGTGCCTTGATCGCCGTCAATCGCCTGGCCAACAGCCTGCAGGCCCAGGATCTGACCGCCCAGGACGGCACCGAGCGGTTCCGTTTCGGCCTGTTCTTCTATAGGGATGACCAAGATCCCATATCCCCGCTGGATGCCTCTTCCGAGACCGAAAGAGAGCCTGTTCAAAGGGCCGGAGACGCGACCGATGACCAGACTTGACCGCCGCACGCTACTTGCCGGCATGGGAATTGGCCTGTTCGGCGCCTGCCAACCTGGGCCGGATGAGAGTGATCTGGCCGAGGTCAAAAAACCACCCGAGGGCGGCATCGGCGGCACAGGGATCGTTGGCGTTCTGACCGACTTCAGCAGCCTGATCTTGAATGGGTTGCGGGTGAGCACAGGCGCCGAGATGCGGGTGACCACTGCGCTCGGCCCGGCGCAGGCCGCGGATCTGGCGATTGGGCAGAGCTTGACCATAGAGGCCGCGATGACCGCCGATGGTCTGGACGCCAAGCGGGTTCATATCGACCATCCGGTAATCGGTACCGTCTTCGACGC